>JAQUSU010000119.1 GCA_028710085.1 Anaerotignum sp. | reverse complement strand
GAAGGGCAAGGGCGCAGTTGGTCGATGGCCAAAGAGTTTCTTCAAGATTATATTTCGGACGGTCTGATCCCTGCGACACAAGCGGCAACAGCATATAAAAATTTGGCAATGCGGGGATATTCTGACGAACAGATTAAACAAACGTTAATTGCATTAAAGGATAGCGCTGCTTTTGGCAGACAAGCAAGCCTAACCATGGGGCAAGCGGTTGAGAGTGCTACGGAAGGCTTAAAAAACGAAAACTCTATTCTTGTAGATAACGCGGGCGTCACAAAGAACGTTTCTATGATGTGGAAAGACTATGCTGCAAGTATTGGAACAACGGTTGGAAATTTGACAAAACAGCAAAAAATACAGGCTGAAGTGTTAGGGATCATGGAAGAAACAAGATTTCAAACAGGTGATGCCGCCAAAATTTCTGAAAGCTATTCCGGACAAGTGTTAAGATTAAGTTTTGCATTTGAGAGTTTGAAAATTGCCGTAGGTGATATGCTGAAACCCGTTTTAACAAAAATTATTCCCGTTATTGCAGAGGTGATAAATTGGTTTACAAGGCTTGCGAACATTGCGGCGCAGGTAACAGGGGTGTTATTTGGAAAAAGCATTTCGGTAAATAATGAAACGGCCGAAAGCGCAAGCAGCGCGGCTGATTCGACGAATGAATTATCTTCGGCCATTGCTGGCTCCGGTGATGCTGCCGAAAAAGCAGGGAAACAAGCAAAGTCTGCGCTGGCTAGCTTTGACGAATTAAATGTATTGGCAAAATCAGATACATCTTCTAGTACAGAAAATAGTGGCGTTGCGGACGTGCCCAATGTAGCAACGTCGAATATTATCACAGAAGATATCGGCGCTGATACGGAAATAAGCCCCAAATTAATTACAGCATTAGATAAGCTCAAAGATATGCTTAGCAAAATACAAGAATACTGCATTTTAAATTTTAAAAGCAACATTGATGAAGCATGGCAGAAAATAAAGACTCAGCTGGACAAATTAAAAGCAGCGTTGAGAGATGTATGGGGCGATATTAAAACACTTTATGATCCTTTTACGGAATACTTAAGCAAAGATTTTACAGCTTTTTTGAAAACGTTTATAGACACTACCGGGATTGTGGTAGGTGGTTTGTTGGATATTTTTAATATGGTATTTAAAGATATTTGGGACATAGTCATGTTTCCGTTTGCTCAAAAGTTACTGGATACGATCTTACCTTTTATAACACAGTTTGCAACGCAGGTACTGCTGACCTTACAGACATTGTTTGACGGGTTAAAAAAAGCATTTGACACGGTTTGGAAAGGCGTAATTGTGCCGGTTCTTGAGTTGGTGGTAAAAATATGGTCAGAAACTTGGGACTTAATTTATGCAAAATGGAAAGAACATGGGGAGCCTATTTTTGATAGCGTAAGGCAAGCTATAGAGAGTGCTGTTGATCTATGGCAATCTGTATGGAATGGGATTTTCAAGCCCGTGTTTGATGCATTTATGGAACAATTGGATCTGCTCTGGGAAGAACATCTAAAACCTCTATTGAACAACTTTCTTGATTTTGTTTCTAAACTTATTGAAGGCGCGTTGCAAATCTATAATGGATTTATTGCCCCTTTATATAAGTGGTTTTATGAAAAATTTCAAAAGCCAATTTCTGAGGCTCTGATTTCGGTAATTAATGTACTTAGTTCCATAGTAGGTATTGCAGCAGATGCAGCGAGCGGAGTGTTGACGGCGCTTAAAGGGCTAATTGACTTTATAACAGGAGTTTTTACTGGGGACTGGGAACTTGCATGGCAGGGAATATCAGACTTTTTCAAAGGCATTTTCGATGGATTAGGAGCAATTGTTAAAGGTACTGTAAATCTGGTAATAGATTTAGTTAACGGCATGCTCAGATCTGTAACAGACGGTATTAATTTTGTACTTAAGGCAATGAATTCTATCAGCTTTGATGTTCCAGACTTTTTGGGTGGTGAACATGTTGGATTTGATTTTGTAATGGTTGAGGCACCTAAAATTCCGAAATTAGCCACTGGTGCCGTTATCCCACCCAACCAGGAATTTCTTGCTGTCCTGGGTGATCAGAAAGGCGGTCGAAACCTAGAGGCCCCTGAAAGCCTGATTCGTCAGATCATAAGAGAAGAGCTTGCAGGGTTAGGTACAACGGATAGTAGTAGCGGTGCAACGGTAATTTTGGAATTAGATAAGCGGGAAATCGGTAGAGTGTTTCTTCCCATCATCAAGAAGGAGGAAAGCCGTGTGGGTGTTTCTTTGAGTGTAGGAGGTGTTTTATAAATGGCTGCATTATTTTCTATAGACGGTGTTGCGTTTAACATCCCTGTAGTTGAAATAAAGAGAGAAGCCCCTGTTCTGGATAAGTATGCAACCAGAACGGAAGGGGGCGATCTGGAACGAGAGATTATCGGGGTGTATTTTAATTATACTTTGACCTTTCCCAGTCTGTCATTAGATACAACGGAATATGCAAAGCTATGGGATAAGGTAACAGAACCGGTGGAATTCCATGATTTTGTTGTACCAGGGACAACCGGAGCCTTTTCGTTCCGAGGGTATATCACAACCGCAGGAGACGCGCTAAGACGGGTACACAACAACAAAAATTATTGGGGCGGGCTTTCTATAAAGATGATTGCAAAGGCCCCGGCAAGGATGTGATACCATGGCAAAAACAAGCGTTGATATTTCGTTTGGACTGGTAGATGTAACTGCCAAAACAGACACCACAGCAACGGCGGAGGATAAACAGCCCTTTGTGGATTTGGATGATCTCAAGTTGGAGGGGGTGTATCCTCCCAAGGCTGCCACGTTAGAACAGAATTATTGGAAACTCGATGGTACCTTTAATACCTTCCCGGATAATCCGCAAGATATTTCGTGGGGATTATGGTCCTCGTCTATGGCGGGAGCGGATGGAAGTTTTGAAGAACCTATTGTTTTAACACTTACCTTCCAAAGTTTGCATGAGAGCTTAGGTCTTACCTTTGAATTCAACCCGTATGACGAAAGCTTTTGTAACGATTTAAACATTCAGTGGTACCAGGGGGGAACGCTTTTATTTGACCTTGATTTTGAGCCTGATAGCTGGCGGTTTGCCTGTATACAAAAGGTGGAGAACTATAATAAAATCAAAATTACTTTTCGGGGCATGAATAAGCCTTATCGGTTTTTAAAGGTGCAAAATATCATGCACGGTGTGATCAAGGAATTTGGCAGCACGGAATTAAGAACGGCAAAGGTATTAGAGGAAATTGATATGACGGGGCTTACCCTGTCGGTGAATACCTTGGACTTTAGCTTGTTTAGTCAGGACGATGCGTTCAATATTTTTAACCCTTCCGGAATTTATACCCTGTTGCAGCGGAAGCAACAGCTGATTGTTACAGGAACAAAGAATGAAGAAAAGACACATATGGGTACATTTTTTGTGGATGAAATGGAGAGTCAAACAAATAAAATGTTGTCTATCTCTGCCATGGATCCTATCGGCATTATGGATGGTACCACCTTCATGGGTGGGCTGTACCAAAATGCGCTTGCTGCGGATGTGGTTGAGGAAATTATGGAGGATGCAGGGTTTGGCTATGCCTTAGACAATGCCTTACGGGGTAAGGAAGTTGCTGGGCATATTCCCATTTGCTCCCACAGAGAGGCTTTGCAAATGGTGGTGTTTTCAATTGGCGGTTTTGTGTCAACTTCACGAGGTGGAACCGTAAATATCAAGGAAATTCCGGATATAACCAGCGTACCGACTTCACAAATTGGCATGAATCGAAAGCATATCGGTACAACGGTTAAACTGCGAAATTTGGTGACCGGCGTTGATTTGGTGGAACATAATTTCACGCTGAAAACAACTACAGAGGAAATTTGCAAAGTTAATTTGGGGATTGGAAGTAACACCCTTACCTTCAGCGAACCGGCTACAAATATTATGGTCAGCAGCGGCACGATTACTGAGTACGGCGCAAATTATTGTATCGTGGAAAGCACTGTGGTAGGTGAATGTACTGTGACGGGCAAGAAATATGAGGATAACCAAAAGACAATACAAAAAAGGCTTCCGGATATTCCTGCTGGGGAAAAGGAATTAATTGAAACAGTGGATTGTACGCTGATTCATGGAAGAAATAGCATAGAGATTGCCCAACGGCTGCTTGATATTTACCAATA
>JAQUSU010000118.1 GCA_028710085.1 Anaerotignum sp. | reverse complement strand
TGCATATTTTACTTTATATCTGCGAATACGGGGCGTCACAACTTACTTTTCTTCTGTATGCCCCGCCCGGCATTTTATGGCAGTACGCTTACAAAAAATATCTTCATTTTAATGTCATTCCAGTTATCCCATAAAATATTAGTAAAATATCAGTTTTTCAGCAAGTTGTTTACATTTTTCGAGTTTTTGCATAGACTATAGTAAATAGCAATAAAAGGAAATATAATATGGGTAATCAGGAATCAAGATGTCCGCGTTCACAAAAGCATGTTCACGAAGTGGTTGGAAGCACCTTATATAAATCTGAATGTAACAATTGTCATAACCATCGATTCGCAACTGTTTCCGGGGAAGCTACGCAAAGCGGATGCTCCCATATACACGATATCGAGTTCCGAACCGACTATGCGGATGGGCACTACCACACATTCTGTGGAAAGTCCGGTCCTGCTGTAGACGTGGGCGGCGGCAAACATGTTCACTATGCAAAAGCATGCACCACGGCAGAAGACGATCACAAACACGCTTTCCAGGTTGCTTCTCTCATCGAGGAGCCGACGGAATTTGAATGCCGCGACTAAAGACTGAAAATCCTACTGATAAAGGGGCTTTGCATTTTTGCAAGGCCCCCTTTTTATTCGCTTACTTCACCCCTTTGCAAATAGGAATCAGCATGAATAAAACAACGATTCCCACCAGCCCTATTATAATTCCGGCCACCATGTGGCTCCATATCATGGTCATACACATTCCCACACCAAGGCCAAGTGTTCCAATGATGGCAACTGCAACAGTGAGGACTGCCTTTCCTGTGATTTTAATCGGTTTCTTGTGTTCCATTTTTCTCCATACGATTACTGTGATAAGTGCTATGAGCAGACCAATGCATCCCATAATAATCCCCGGCCGGAATGCGTTCCATTCTGGCAGCATGGCCATACACATTCCCAAAGCAAAAAATACGCCGCTGACTGTTCCCATTACCAGTGCCACAAAATTACTCTTCTTCATTTTTCATACCTCTTTCCATTTTCTGATGATTTGCTTTTTCCTGTCTTTCCTTTGCTTCTTCTGCAAGCCGCTTTCTTGCATCCTCCACAGATTCCCCTTCTCTTGTCAGGTATTGATCCACAAAGGTATTCGCCACCTTATTATATCCGCCTACCACAGTGTCTTCGATTTTCTTATAACCGCCAACTACTTTTTCTGCAATTTTCTGGTTCACAGCAACCAATTTCGATTTTGCCATCTTTCTTTTCTCCTCCCATAATTTAGTAATCTGATTCTGACCTATGCTCTTTGAATAATATTGCTCCAACTATTGCCGCCCCAATCAGCGAAACAACTCCTGCGACCTTGCAAATAATCTTCATGTGTTACCTCTCTTTCTGTACTTGTTTTGTTGTTAGGTATAGAATACCGTTTGATTGTTTCTGAAATATCTGAATTTTGTTTGAGAATTATTAATTGTCAGCATACTAAAAAGAGCAGCACCCTATGTTACTACTCTCAGACATTTCAATATTTTTTTGCTTATCCCATTCCCTTTTTCGGGACAAACAAGCGGGACATATCGGCGCCCTCCCATTCAAGAAGTTTTACCTTCGTCTCGATCCCTCCGGCATACCCCGTCAGGCTGCCGCTGGAGCCAACGACTCGGTGGCAGGGGATGATGATGGAAATAGGATTATGGCTGACGGCTCCACCAACCGCCTGGGCAGACAGGTTTTCTTTGCCGGCCTTTTGGGCCATTTTCTTTGCGATCTCACCATATGTAGTCACCGCTCCGTAAGGGATTTCGCACAGAATTTTCCATACACTTTTCCGGAAATCACTGCCCCGGGGAGCCAAAGCCAGTTCCGAAATCCCAGGCTGTTTCCCGGCGAAATACCGATCCAGCCATTTTTTCACAGTATCAAAAATTGGCATTTCATCCTTCTCTGTCACGGTTTCAGGAATACTACCGCCATAATATTTTTGCCCCTCGATCCACAAACCCACCAGATTTTCTTCGTCCGCCGCCAGGGTAAGCAATCCGACAGGGGACGGGTACGTCGTTGCGTAATACATAAAAAGCCTCCTATTCCATGATTTTTTTATCATTTGAATGCAAAACATAATGAAGTAAAACAATTGCAGTAAGTATAATCATGCAAAGCCCGGATACAAAAAACCAGACATTCACACCCACCTTTTCGGCTATGGGGCTGCTAAAAAGCAGGCCAACAGGCATAGTCACCGAAGAAATCAGCGTAAGGACCGAAAAAGCCCGCCCCATTTTTTCGGGAGCAACCGTTTCCTGTATATAGGCAGTCAGCGGGATTGTATGAACATTTCCCCATGCACCTAAACAGATACAAACCGCCGCAAAGAAAAACCAGCCCACATAAACTGGCGGTATCACACCACAGATTAAAGATGCAACGGCCATTCCAAACAAACCAATAAAAGAAACCCTTATTTTCCGTTCTATTTTCAAAACAGTGGAAAACAGAAGTGCTGATATCACCATACCGATTGCAAAGGATAATTCCACCACACTTCCGTACATTGCCGACAGGTTGAAATAATCACTGGTCATCAACGGATAAAAGGAAGATAACGGTGCATAAAAAAACATGCAGAGTGCTTCAGCAATTACAATACAAAACAGTTTTTTATCTTCCTTAAATACCTGTAAACCCTCTTTTATCTCAGTAACAAAATGTTTCTTTTCGTCTTCATTTTTTGTCAGCTTTGGAATTTTAACAGCTGCTAATGCGGCACTTCCTAAAATTGCGCCAACCACATCACTCATCAAAACGACGGACATGGGAAAGATGGCGTATAAAGATGCTCCAATAACCGGGCCAAGCAAGAATGAGCCTGAATTCAAAAGCTGCATCCACCCATTTGTTTTTACCAACTGGTCTTTGGGTACAAGCTGCGGAATAATGGATTGTATAGCAGGCTGCTGAAAGGTACTGCCGATACCACGAGCGCAAAGCATAACGAATACCGTCCATACAGGCAAGTCAAAAAAGAACAGCAGCACTGCATAAATCAGCGCAACAGCCCCCATTGCCATATCCGAAAAAATCGAGATAAGCTTTCTGTTATACCTGTCTGCCGCAATTCCCGCCAATGGGCTGAATAAAGACATTGGCAGATACGCAACAACTCCCGCTATTCCAAGCATTAAGGGGGACGATGTTTTTTCAGCAAGCCACCAAATCAATGCAAATTGCACACCGTGACTGCCTAACATTGAGATCGCCTGTCCCAATGCTACAACAATAAATTTTGATTTCCATTTTTGTATTTTTTCCATATTAAATTGTCCTCTAATTTTTATAATGTTTTAGTTTCGCAAATAAGGGACAATATCCATGCGATAATTCCCCTTAGTTCCTTGCTGCCAACATCAAGCCACCTCCCTTCAAAAATGTTTTGCTTCTTACTTACAAAATGGTCTTTAAGTATTTTTTGAGTCCATCACGATATTTTTTAGTAAGCGCTAAATATTGCTGCCGTTCATCGTGCGTCCACTCATTCCAGATTTTATTTTCAATTTCGTATAAGGGATGGATTTTTTCTAATGCAAATTTTTCCCCTTTTTCCGATAAACAAATAATTGTATTCCTGCCGTTTCCCTGTTTCAGATACACAATTCCTTCTTTTTCTAATTTACGAATTGCGGAATTAATAGTTTGGCGGCTAATACCTGTCATCTTGCTTATTTCGCTTTGCAGACATTGTCCTTCTTTCTCACAGATAACATATAAAATATTTTGTACACTGTCTGAAATCCCCATTTTCACAGCAGCTTCATGATATAAAGAGTTGATTTCTCCAGCTAAATGTGTATATTGTTCCGCTTCCAAATAGTGCATATTTGCATCTCCTTGTCCGATTTCATACATTTTATTATATCCGATTTCGTACATCTGTCAATCGTTTTTTGATTTGCTTTGCATATACAAATACAAAAAAAACACACAACACCGCTAAGTGTCATATGTCTTTTTCATGTTTTCCCAAGATTGATACAGGCATAGGTTGCCTTAGCATTCTGCTGCTATATGCCAGCCTTCTGCACATCTTCCACAGTGTGAAATAAATTTGTTCAACTAATCCGGCTCAATCACAAATTTTGTGGGATAAAGGATTTCTGACATAAGTCTTCCTGCTGATATCAAACAGTTTAAGGAAGAAGTATTCATCATCACGATATCCGTAAGCCTGTCGTCTTAATGTTTTG
>JAQUSU010000117.1 GCA_028710085.1 Anaerotignum sp. | reverse complement strand
ACCCGAAACCCTTTTTCCGTTAATCTTGCCACGTCCCTCGCAAGTGTTGCCGGGTTACAAGAAACATACACCAATTTCTTCGGCGCCATGGATGCAATGGTATCCAAAAGAACTTGGTCGCAGCCCTTTCTAGGCGGATCCACAACAATCACATCAGCTGTAATCCCCTGCTCCTCAAACAATCTTGGAATCACTTCTTCTGCTGCTCCAACCTCGAAAAATACATTTGTAATTTTGTTTCGTTCCGCATTTTTCCGCGCATCAATGATTGCCTCTGGCACAATCTCTACACCAAAAACCTTCTTCGCTTTTTTTGCAAAAAATAACGAAATCGTACCTATCCCACAATATAAATCTAAAACCGTTTCGTCACCCTCAAGCCCTGCCATTTCAACAGCCTTATTATATAAAACCTCTGTCTGAACAGGGTTCACCTGATAAAAGGATAACGGCGAAATTTCAAAAATAATCCCACCCAAAGTATCCTCTATCGTGTTCTTCCCCCAGAGGGTTATCACTTTCTCCCCTAAAATCACGTTCGTTTGTTGCTTATTGATATTTAACACGATAGATACTATCCCATTAATTTTCCTTAACCGTTCAACCAGCACTTCGCCATACGGAAGCTTCTTCCCATTTATTACAACACAAACCATGATTTCGCCGCTATTTCGCCCCACTCTAGTCAAAATATGGCGTACCAACCCCTTATGCTTTCCCTCATCATAGGAAGAAATTTTAAATTCATCCATAAACTCTCGCACAATGGCAATGATTTCATCATTCACAGGATTTTGCAAAAAACACGCCGGAGTATCTACAATCCTATGGGTGCGCTTTGCATAAAAGCCAATTTTCGCCGAACCATCTTTGTCGCTCCCGACGGGAAACTGGGCTTTATTTCGATATCTCCACGGATGTTCCATGCCCCAAATAGGCAAATCTCCAACATTTTTCAAACCACCTATGCGTTCGAGATCGTCCTTCACCTTTTTTGCCTTATAAGCAAGCTGTCCTTCGTAAGAAAAATGCTGCAGCTGACAACCTCCACAAGTCTTTGCCACAGGACAGGACGGCTCCACTCGATATGGCGATTTTGATACAATTTCCAGCATTTTTCCATATCCATAGCTTTTTTTCACCTTAATAATTAAAACCTTAATTATTTCCTCAGGCAAGGCTCCCTCCACAAAAATTGTAAAGCCTTCAATTCTTCCAATTCCTTCTCCATCGCTCCCTAAGGCATCAATGGTCATTTCATATATTTCATTCTTCTCCACAGGAAGCCCCATCTGTTTTTCCTCCAATTATTTCTGTATCTGAATACGTGCAAACCGTACCCTTGCATATGCAAAACCTACATGTAGCAAAGCTTGGATTTGGTTTCCCCACGCCATAAATAAGCATTTCCCGCATCTCTTTCACGGTTCCTTGCACTTCCTTACGCAAGCTTCTTGTATTCTTTACCACAAACATATAATCTCGATATGCCAATCTTCCAAACTTCGGCCGCACCTGATAAACATCCTCAAGAATTAAAAAGTATGCCCCTAGCTGCAGCAAATCCCCTCGATGAGGCAACGGCTCATCACCAATGCTACCGCTTTTTAGCTCCACAGGAACAATGCCCTTCCCAAGCCTCTTTTTATAAATATAATCCGGCTTACCCTGAAGCTCATACGCAGCAGAATATAAAAGCTTGCCAAAATCCTCTTCATTTTTACCGTTCTGCTTTTGATCGGCATAAATTAACGAATACCCTCCCATACGATTGGATAAAGGTAATTTTTTCATAGACCAGTTCCGCCCACGAAAAATAAATAGCAATACTAAAATCAATAATAGCAACAAAAAAAATAAATCAGTCCACGAAAAAATCTCAAAATATTTATACATTCGCACCACTTCTATATAGGAAATAACCCACTACAATACCAACAATCAAAAGCAGCATTCCCATTTTCCACGCTAGTCTACGCAAACGAAGCTGATTATAGTTACGCTTATGATATTCTAGACCTTTTGTAAAATTTGCACCCATTCCATCCTCCAAGGAAAGAGCCTCATTTCGTTCCTGATATAAACGACGCAATTCCTTTCTTCCGTAGAGTCTTTCGTAATACCACTGATATGGACAATATGCATATTTATTAATTTCGTGGGCAGAAATTGTTTTTCTCTCCATAATAATTTCCTCTTATTTATAATCCGAGCGACGAATATTTCTCTGAAGCATCCGATTGAAGCCTGCCCAATTCCCTTGGGTATTATCCGCTGCCAGCATCTCTTCAATCATCTTTGTTTTTGCATCCATATTATCGGCACAATGCAAAATAAAGGCTTCTATTGTTTCCGGAACCTTGGGAGAGCCATATTCTAATTCCCCATGATGAGAAAGCATGCAATGCTTCAATAAGGATTCCAACTGTTTTGGAAAGCCGTTGATTTTTGCCGCCGTATCTTTAATCAATTCTGCCCCAATAAAAATATGCCCCAAGAGCTGACCATCGTCTGTATAATCATTCTCCGGAAACTCCGACAGCTCCATAATTTTCCCAGCATCATGTAACATAGCAGAAGCAATCAAGATATCCCGATCTACAAACTTATACCTCCCAGACATAAAATCGCAAATTTGGGTGACAGACAATGTATGCTCAACTAAGCCCCCAAGAAAGCTATGATGCATACTTTTTGCTGCCGAATGATACTTAAACTCCTTACTGATTAACGGATGGCGCAAAAAAATTTCCTCTAGCAAATCCTTAATATAAGGACTTTCAATTGTTTTTATATAGTCCAAAAGCTGTTGAAACATTTGATCGATGTTTTTATCTGTAGATGGAATATACTCCTTCGGGTCATACTCCCCCTCCATACTACGACGAACACGTTTTACATTTATTTGCAAATCATTATTGAAAATAGTAACACTACCATCTATTTTAATAAAATCATTTTCCGCAAAGCTTTGAATGTCCTTATTCATATCCCAAACCTTTGCATCGACAATTCCTGTTTTATCCTGCAATTTTAGGGATAAATAGGTTTTTCCATTTTTCGATTTCAAGCTTTGTCTACTTTTACACAAGTAGTGCTCAACCACACTTTCGTTTTCTCTTAACTCATTGATATATCTCATGAATATCCTCCACTTCTAATCCAATAGCAAGTTACAATTGACCTATATTATACACCATATGAAAATTACGCGCTATAAAAAACATGCGCAAATTTTAACTTTAAAGGGGAACTTTCCCAAAACAATACTCGTCAAAACAAAAAATGCTTTTAGGGCTTCACTTTTTCCCATAGAGTGTTAAAATATACTAAAGGAGGATTCAAAAATGAAAAAAATAATTTCTATTCTTTTAACATGTTCCGTAGTAATTGGGCTACTTCCTGTTATGGCTTTCGCAGAAGATGCCCCCACAGAAATCAGTCTTATGGCAATGGATTTTAGAGAGGTTGAAACAGATCAGCAAGGAACCGACTGGGACTGGAATGCCGGTGCAAAAACCCTTACATTAAACAACTTTCAGGGGGTAGTAAATGTAGGTGTTCGTGAGAACAGTGCCGCGATTCTCCTCCCCGAGGATAGTATGGTGGTGTTAGAAGGGGATGATAACGAAATCACCACAAATTCTTATCACTGCAACGGCATTTATTGCGACGGAGATTTATTTATCTCCGGAAATGGGAAATTAGATATCAATGTAGAAAGCATGAGTGCAAGTGCGATTTACGTCAATAACGGCGTTCTATCCATCGATGATGAAGTAGAGGTTAATACTGACTCTCCCAGATTTGCAATTTATATTTATAACCTGAAATCAAACAATGTAGCTGTTTCTGTGAAAGACGATGCGAAGTTTATCTTTCCTGATGATTTAAATGCTGATGCGATTTATGTTGTAACAAAAAAAGGGGTTGATCCCGACACCATTACCTTTGATTATAAAGAAACGCGTGACACTGCAGAAGAAATCGTCACCTTAACAAAGGTTGAACCAAAAGCCGTGGAAGTTAAACCTGTGGAAACACCGGCGGAAACACCCGCTGAAACGCCGGCTGAAGAAATTGCAGATAACACCTATCTTATTTCGATCGGCAACAAGGAAATTCAGAAAAATGGCAAGGTTGCCTATACCTCGGACGCAGTTCCCTATTTGAGCAATGGCTACACAATGCTGCCTTTGCGTGCTTTGCTGGTTCTCTCTGATCCAAACGTAGAAATCAAATGGGACTCACCCT
>JAQUSU010000116.1 GCA_028710085.1 Anaerotignum sp. | reverse complement strand
CTGAGAGTTGATATAAATGAAGGAGAGAGACGATGGAAACAAAGTATGTGTTTGTAACAGGCGGTGTGGTTTCGGGTTTAGGCAAAGGGATAACGGCAGCATCTTTAGGCAGACTTTTGAAGTCGATGGGCTATCGTGTTCGGATTCAAAAATTCGACCCCTATATCAATGTGGATCCGGGAACCATGAGCCCATATCAGCATGGCGAGGTATTTGTTACTGAGGATGGCGGAGAAACGGATTTGGATTTGGGTCATTATGAGAGATTTATTGATGAAAATTTAAAGGTGACCAACAACGTAACCACAGGAAAAATTTATTGGTCTGTTTTGCAAAAGGAAAGACGCGGGGAATATTTAGGGGCAACGGTGCAGATGATCCCTCATATTACCAATGAAATCAAAGGCCGTGTTTATGCAGCCGGAGAAGATGCCGACGTGGTTATTACGGAAATTGGCGGTACCGTAGGCGATATGGAAAGCACACCTTTTTTGGAAGCAATTCGTCAGGTTGGCAGAGAATTGGGACGGGAAAACTGTTTGTATATCCACGTTACCTTAATCCCTTATTTATCCAAGGGAAAGGAAATGAAAACGAAGCCTACCCAGCATTCCGTAAAGGAGCTGCTTTCTATCGGAATTCAGCCGGACATCATTGTTTGCCGTACGGAGCGCCCTATCAGCGCTGAAATGAAGGATAAGCTTGCCCTATTTTGTAATGTGGATGAAGATTGTATCATTGAAAATCTGGATGCCGACAGCCTTTATGAGGTGCCTTTGATGCTGATGAAGGAGGGCTTGGAAAAGATTGCATGTCGCAAGCTTGGTCTGGAAGAAAGGGAAAAGAAGCTGGAGGATTGGATGGAAATGCTGGAGAAGGAGCGCCATCCCAAGCAGGAGGTTTCCATTGCTTTGGTGGGAAAATATGTGGAGCTGCAAGACGCCTATCTTTCCGTAGCAGAAGCGCTGCACCATGGCGGTATTTTTCATCAGGCAAAGGTGAATATCAATTGGATTGATTCAGAGGAATTGACGGCGGAAAATGTGGATGAGGTTTTAGGCACCTGTCAGGGGATTTTGGTTCCAGGCGGCTTTGGTACCAGAGGACTTCCTGGGAAGATGGAAGCAATTCGCTATGCGAGAGAAAAAGATATTCCATTCTTTGGCGTTTGCTTGGGGATGCAATGTGCAGTCATTGAATTTGCAAGAAATGTTTTGGGCTGGAAAACAGCCAACACCACGGAGGTGGATGAAAAGACGACATACCCTGTCATTCATTGGATGCCCGATCAAAAGGATATTAAAAATTTGGGCGGAACCATGCGTCTTGGGGCATACGAATGTCATATTGGGGAAAATACCTTTGCAAGAAAAGCCTACGGGGAACCCATTATTTGGGAAAGACACCGTCATCGTTTTGAGTTTAACAATGCCTACAGAGAAGCTTTGACTGGAGCAGGGCTTTCCATTACAGGGCTTTCCCCTGACGGCAGATTGGTGGAAATGGTGGAAAATCAAAATAACCGTTGGTTTGTTGGTGTGCAGTTCCACCCTGAATTTAAGTCAAGACCAAACAGACCCCATCCGTTATTCAGGGATTTTGTTGGTGAATCCTTGAAAACAAAGAGATAAAAATATAATCGTAAGAAAATATTAAACAAATTCTTGCCGTTTTCTAAGATTTTTCTGTTAGAATGAAACATGAAAAGGGGAAATACTCTATACTATAAGGAGGAGTTCCAATGAATGCAGAAAAAAATGAAAAGGTGTTGGTACTGGCTACCGCACAAAAGAATGCTTTAAGATTAATTGACTATGGCTTTTCAATGGCATTGGCCAATGATGGAGAGTTACATATTTTGCATGTGCAAAAGGGAACCAGTGTTTTTGACGGAATGGGTACGTTAAAGCGATTACAAGAGCTGATTGATTACGGCAGCAGATTGGGCGCTTGTATACATGTGCAATGTGATAATGACGTAGCTGGTTACGTTGGCAAATTTATTGAAAAGGAAGAGATTACCCGTGTAATTTTGGGTGAGGCACCGTTAGACAAGGAAGAAAAGGCACTTGGCGAGTGGGATCGTATTATTGAAGTTATCCCCGAAGAGGTCAGACTGCATGTGGTGGCAAAAGAAGAAGTACAGCTTCATCGTATGATAATATAAAAACAATAAGGGAGTCGTTAAAATCGGCTCCCTATTTTTACGGTTTCTGAAGGTAATTTTGAATTTTTGTTGCAATCCGAAGAGAATTATATTATCATTTCAAATAGTGGAGAATTCTGCAACAAGATAAATGCTTTGAAGGAATTACCTTTTATATTTGATATGCAAGGTCATTTTTTCGAGGTGTTTTCCGATAACACATGAAAATAAAGGAGAGAAAATACATGAGTTTATATGAAAGCTGGATGGAAAAGGCTTTTTCTAAAGAAGGAAAAAGCGTGGATGAAATTTGGGATAGCTATTTACCCAAGGAACAACGAATTTACGAATACATTATCGGCGAAAAAGTGAAAACCGTGGAAGGTACAGTGGCGGAGCTGGCAGCTCGTTTTAAAATGTCAGCGGAGGAAATCGTTGCTTTTGTGGATGGTATTAACGAAGCTTTGCCTGAAAAATATGAAATGGAAGGCTTGACTGAGGAATCTCAGATTTCCTTGCAGATTGATTTTGAAAAGCTGTATAAAAAGATGGTTGAATACAAGGCTGAGCACCTTTATACATTAGCGCAATGGGATGGAATTTTCGACGGGGAAGCCCGTAAGAAATTCATGCTGGAGCAAAAGAATTCCCGTACCATAATCAAAGGAGAAAAAATCGGACGCAACGATCCTTGTCCTTGTGGCAGCGGCAAGAAATATAAAAAATGCTGCGGAGTAAATCAATAAAATGGAAACAAGGCTGATCAAAATCAGCACCAAAAACCCAGAACCTCATCTTGTGGAGGAGGCGGCGCGTGTTTTAAGGGAAGGCGGTCTTGTGGCTTTTCCTACGGAAACGGTGTATGGCTTGGGTGGAAACGGGCTGGATAGCGAAGCTTGTAAAAAAATTTATATTGCCAAGGGGCGTCCGTCGGACAACCCCTTGATTTTGCATATTTCCCAAATCAGTGAGTTGCGTCCCATTGTGCGGGAAATTCCGCCGTCGGCACAAAAGCTGATGGATGCCTTTTGGCCGGGACCACTTACCTTGATTTTTCCCAAATCGGACATTGTCCCTTTAACCACAACAGGTGGCTTGGATACGGTGGCGGTGCGTTTCCCCTCCCACCCTGTGGCAATGGCAATCATTCGCCAATCGGGCTTGCCCATCGCTGGGCCCAGCGCAAATTCCTCTGGAAAGCCCAGCCCTACCCGGGCATCTCATGTGGAATTTGACTTATCCGGTAAGATTGATATGATTGTGGACGGCGGTGCGGCGGAATGGGGCTTGGAATCCACTATTGTGGATGTATCGGGTGAGGTTCCTGTCATTTTACGCCCGGGTGCAATTACGAAGGAAATGATGGAGGCTGTGGTGGATGGGATTTTGATTGATCCTGCCATTTTATCAAAGCCTTCTGATGACCTGCGCCCGAAAGCCCCGGGGATGAAATATACCCATTATTCCCCTGTGGCAAAGGTGACATTAGTTCGAGGGGACAGGGAAGGTGTCATACGCAAGGTAAATGAATTGTGTGAAGCTGATAAAGCGGAGGGCAAAAAAACTGGCGTGATGGCAACGGAGGAAACAAAGGAACGGTATTACGCCGATGTGGTTTTATCCTTGGGAAACAGGGACAAGCCTGAGGAAATTGGTGCAAACCTATTTAAGCACTTACGAAAGTTCGATTTTCTTGGGGTGGATACGGTTTATTCCGAGGTATTTCCAGAGGAAGGCGAAGGCTTGGCAATTATGAACCGTTTGAATAAGGCGGCAGGCTATTGCCTGATTGATGCCGAATAGGCAAAGAAAAACAAGAATAAGGAGAGTCTATTATGTTAGCTTTAGGTTGTGATCACGGCGGTTTTGGGTTGATGGCAGAAGTAATTAAATATTTGGAGGAGCAAAATATTCCTTTTCAAAACTTCGGAACGTTTTCCGAGGCATCTGTGGATTATCCTGAGTTTGCTAAGCTGGTTGCCCATGCGGTTGCCAACGGCGAATGCGAGCAGGGAATTTTAATTTGCGGAACGGGAATTGGTATTTCCATTGCAGCCAACAAGGTAAAGGGAATTCGTGCCGCTCTTTGCGGAGATGTTTTTTCTGCAAAAGCAACAAGAGAGCATAATAATGCGAATATTCTTGCCATGGGTGCCCG
>JAQUSU010000115.1 GCA_028710085.1 Anaerotignum sp. | reverse complement strand
CTTTAACTGTAATTCGGGTGTAGTAGCACCTGTGATTGCACCTAAGGTTGGAGCAGCACCAAAGCTTTCTGTTTTCTTTAAAGCTTTTACAATTTTAGCTGTTGCTGAAACTTCACTACCGCTTGCCGCAAATGCAGTTGCGGGAACAAGGGAAGCTACCATAGCAGCAGCCATAACGAGAGAAATCAATTTCTTCATCGTTTTCATTCCTCCTTTTAATATTAAGTATTTGTTTGTGTTCGTTTTATAATTATACAACGAATGCTTTTCAATTGCTCCGCCTTGCCATCCACGTCCCAGCCCACTTCGTTTGCCAAAGCTTAGTTTCGTTGTTCGCCCCTCACACCCATTTAGGAGAGTAAAACGCCGTCCCCTTGCCTTGCCGCCCGTCCTGTTTTGTTCTGTCAATAGGAAAGCATTACCATTTACTATGCATGCTTATTATACGCACAGATTTAAAAAATGACAATAGAAATTGGCAAAATGTAACATAACTGTAATGTAGGCGAAATATTCCAGAAATAATGCTTTTAGACCTTGGGACTTCGGGTCAGGAATTTTGCTCCGCAAAACCATCACTCCGTGATGGCAGCGTTTTCTTCGCTGTTCCAACCCAAACCTACTTGCTTTTTGAAAAAAGCAAGACCAAAAACTTTATTTGGCTTCGCCCCGCTAACCCTTAGTTCTTCCCAATAAAAAAGGGGCAGACATTTGTCTGCCCCTCTAAGGGTCAAGGGTTCAACCCTTGTAGGAGTTTGAGGGCAAAGCCCTCAAGGTCTTGCACTTGCACTTTCTCTTGCTCTTTTAATTAGTTGCTGCCGTTTAAGGTAGCTGTTCTTGTTGCTGCATCCCATGTGATGTCTGTTACGCCTAAAGCTACAGCTAAATCTCTCATAGGAAGGAACGCTCTGTCGCCTGTGATTTCAGGTGCAAAGGATGCAGGGATAGCGGAACCGTTTACATAGATTGTTTTCTGTCCAACAGTCATCGTAATAATTCTCTGTCCGTACATAATTGTGATTGTTTTTGTTTCTGCACTCCACATTACGTTGTTCGTGTTTACACCAAGTGCTTTGGATACTGCTCTTACTGGAAGCATTGTGTAGCCAGCTGCGCTGATGTAAGAAGGTACGTCCAATTCAACCTTTGTTTCGCCAGCCATTAAGTAAGCTTCGCCAATAGGCACTACTACTTTCGTTGTGAAGAGGTTGTCCTGATCTCTACCGCTTGTTACTACGTTGATGAATGCTTCTTTTACTGTGTTGCTGTAATCGCAAACATCTTCAACAATCTGATCGTCACCGCTTGCTGCATAGATTACCTGTGCATCATAAGCTGTGTCCATGGTTGTATCAACTGTCAAATCGTAAGCACCTGCAGGGATGCTTCTGTTCATGAATAATTCAATGTCTTTGATTTCTACTGCTGCTGCTTCATCAGATTCAGCCTTTACAGTGAATGCAAGCTGACCATTTGCTGTCTTTTCATCTTTTAATGTCATTTCGGAAGCTTCGCTTGCTTCAAAGGTTGCATCATCTTCAAACTCAATCATGTCGCCCTTTTCTACTGTGAAAGTGAATTCTGCATCTGCTGCCCATAAGCCAGCTTCAGCTTCTGTAACAACGATAGGTGTTTCAACTGCTGTGTTTCTGTAATCAATGATTACGTCGTTCTGCTCTGCCTTAACTGTGTAAGGTTTTACAAATTTTGCAACAGTTACTTCCTGTGCGTCAACCAAAGAGCCTTCAAAGCCCAATACTACGTCGCCTTCGAAAGTAGGATCAGCTACTAACTCTAACTGGAAGGTAACACTTGCTGCATCTGTAGCTAAGGTTGTGTTTACATCGTCAAATACTCTTTTTGCAAATTCAAAGCCTGTGTAATCGCCTTTATCGTAAGCTGCTGTGAAAGCTGCTTCCCAGTCAGCTTCATCTGCTGCTGCGCCGTTTTGCAAGAAGTTTTCTGCTTCTGTTACGTCTACATTTGTTACATAAACGCCTTCAGGCAATGTAAAGTTGAAGCCCTGTCTCATGGACCAAGCGCCGGGGAAAGATTCTTCTGCGGTAACTTCCAAGGACATATGATTAGAATCATCTGTCAAGCCTGTGTTGTTTACGTCTGTACCGCTGTAGATTACAGGAACGTCTTCGTCTTCGTCAACGGAAAGACTTACTTTGTAATCAACAACTGTTGCAACTTCTACGGAAGAAGTGCCAACGTTTGCTGCTGTTACTTTGATTGTTGCAACATCGCCAACAGCTGCTGTTGTAGCTTCGATTTTGATGCCTGTCAAAGTAAATTCATCAGCTGTTGTTGCTGTGAAAGTAGCTTCGTTGCCATCAATTGCCCAGTCAGCATAGCCTGCTAAGGTAGCATTTGCAAATTCAAAGCCTTTGGAAAGCTTCAATGTAAATGCAGTACCGATTGCATAGGAATCAGCTACTGTGGGTTCAATTGTTAAGCCCTTGCTGTTAAGCTCAGCAACTTCGTCAACTGCTACGCTTGCTGTTTTCTTAACGGAAGCTGTAATGCCTTTGTCTAAGATAGAAGCATAAACCAAATCATCCGCTGCTACCATATCGGAATCTACGGATACTGTTGCTGTTTTGCCAACATTAACCTTTGTCATGTTTGATTCCAAAGAAACAACTACAACGTCGTCCTCTGCCAATGCGCCTGTCAATTCGTAGGTTACTTCATCGTCACCGATTTCTGTTGCTGCTACTGTGATGCCAGCGGGTACGGTAACCAATGCTTCAAAGGCAGCTGCATTTGCCGCGGTAAATTCTGCATTGTCCAAGGATACCGTTACATCCATTGTTGCGGCTGCACCGCCACCGGTTAAGTAAGACGCATCTGTGACCTTTAAGTGCAATTCAGGTGTACCTGCCCCTGTAATTACACCGTCAAAGCCTTCGCCTTTTTCCAAAGCGCCGATTAACTTTGCTGTAGCAGTAACATCGCTTGCCGCAAACGCCGTTGCGGGAACAAGTGATGTAACCATAGCCGCAGCCATTACTAAAGAAACTATTTTCTTCATCGTTACATTCCTCCTTAGAAACTATGTACTTTTTTTTTCGTTTTTCGTTGCATAATTATAAAACGAATGCAGTTCAATCCTCTTTAAGACTGCTTCGTCACAACACTCTGTTTGACAACCTTTGAAACGCCGTTTTCTTATGACCCATTTCACATAAAAACCTTGTCTCGCCGATTCTCTCCCAAAATGTTGCTTAGAAGCATCGAAAAGCGTTATTTACTTTGCTTGCTCATTATACGAAGCTTCCGAGAGTTTAGCAATAGATTATGTCAATCTGTAATGCAACTGTAACGCTAGTGCAACATTGCTACAATATTCGCTGCAATTTATGCTATATTATGGTTATTTGTTTAAATTATTACAGTTATTATCTTCATATATTACATTAATTTGGGCATTTGTCCTAATTTTTGATTATTTACGTAAATTATCCTATTTGATGATTTTCTTTTATATTTTCGATATTATGGTAACTAATACGGTTTCCTTCTTTTTGCTTGCACCCTAAAATTCAGTTGAAATTCGTTCTTTTTGTAGAAGTGTTTTTTTGAAAGTGCCGTTAAGCTACTATAATAAGGTGTTTCATCTTTACAATAAAAAAAGGCCCTAACAGAAAATCCGTTAGAACCTCTCTTTTTCATATTCCTCACGCAACGCCTGATTAAACACCGCCCCCATAAGCAGAGCAACAACGCTTATATTGAGCCAAATCAAAAAGGCGATAATCGCACTAATCGAACCATAAATCACAGAATATTTTCCCGCATGGTCCACATAGTGGGCAAAGGTAGCCGAAAACAGCACCCATGCCCCCGTTGATAGAAACGCGCCGGGAAAAACATAGCTTTTTTGCGGTCGCTGGTTTGGGGATAAAAAGTAAATGCCGCAAATCAAACACAATACCCCAAGAGAAATGGGCAAAAAGCGTATTCTCATCCAAAATGCAATAAAGGTTTCCGCCATGGGGATAAAAATACTGATAAATTCCAATACACTTTGGCTAATCAGTAAAATCAGCAGCAGCCCCGGCACAAACACAATAATTAGAACCGTAAGGAATATAATCCGCTTGGTATGCCTTTGTGCTTTTTCGCCCCTATAGATGCGGTTGACCGCCCCAACCAGACTCATCACCGCCCGCAGCGGAAACCAAACGGTAAACGCCAGCCCAAAGGTAAGCCATGCGCCGCTGCTGGTTTCGGTCATATGGGCAATGGTCAAATTAATCAGCGTAACCACATCTGCCGGCAGTAATATAGAAGCATCTCCCTCTACAGAAATCAT
>JAQUSU010000043.1 GCA_028710085.1 Anaerotignum sp. | reverse complement strand
TCCTCCACTAATTTCTTGATTGTGGGAAGGGCAGCGGTAATTCTGTTTTCGTCAGTAATTTCCCCATCCTTCAAAGGAACATTAAAATCGCATCTTACTAAAACTTTTTTCCCTTTTACCTGTAAATCATCAACTGATTTTTTGTTCAACATTTTCAATTCTCCTTTCTGCTTGACGTGATAAGCATGGCATCTAATTCTGCAATATTACTACCTTTCCCCATATTCTCTCTTTTATTTGAAGCTATGAAAAAAGCTCGATTGCAGAAAAATAATACCTTGAATCGTTACCTTTTTTATGCTTTCAATTGTTGTAACATTTTTAAAGCTGCGCCTTCATCCGTAACAAAGACACCACCTGGGATACTTCGGCTTACAGCTAAAATGCTTTCCGCTTTTTTCTCTCCACCGGCAACAACGATAATTTCATTCATTTTTTCTATTTCGTTAAAATCAATGGCAATGGAACGTGTTCTGTAAAGCACTTCCCCGCTTCGGTTAAAGTAATACCCGCAAGCCTCCGCAACGGCATTTTGCTCGGCCAAATATTTTTTTACATCCTCATCCAGCCTGCGTTTTTCCGCCATATCCAAGGCATTCCCTACGCCCAAAAGCAGAACGTTTGCCTTGTCCATTTCCTGTATTGTCTCTAAAATCTCCGGCTGCTTTTTCATTTCCTCCAAAGCAGTTTCGCTTAGATTATCTGGTAGGTGCAATAAACGATATTCCGCCTGCAGCTTTTCAGCCAGCTTCACTGCCAAGGTATCTGCCTGTAATTCCATTCTCCTGCCAATGCTGCCTCTTGCAGGCACAATCATTTTGGCTGTTGGTTTGGGCATCTCAGGTGCAGCAAGCACCAAATCCTCCATGGCTGTACCACCGGTAATTGCAATACAGCTTTCTTCGTTTGTCCGCTCCAAAAGATAACGCATTGCCAATTGCCCCATTTCTTTACGGCTGCGTTCGCTTCGATCGGCATCACCTTGGGCAATCACCACTCTTTTTACCCCTAAAAGCTTCGCCAGCTTTTCCTCCAAATCAGATAATCCCGTCATCACGGAGAAGATTTTGTCAAGGCCATCCAGAACCTCAATGCCTTCTTCGGTAACCATCATACCTGTTTTTGAAACCTGCACCAATTTTTGCACGCTAAAGCGTTCAATTTCACTGCGGACAGTTCTTTCAGTCATCCCCAATGCAAGCACAACCATTCTTCTTCCGCAGGGCTGCAAAAGACGAACTGTCTTTAAAACACGGTATCTTTTAATCATTTCTTCAGCTAAATCAGGTGCAATTTTACGAATTAATTGTAGTTTATCCTCCATGTTCCACCTTCCTTTGGTCTCTTTACGTCCTATTCATATTTTTTTGTCCCAACCAAAAGAAAAAAAGGGAGGTGGCGCGCAGTCAGTAGTGAAAACCACACCGGCCACCTGCCGCCCCATCTTCTTTAGATCTGCTCCACCTTTACGGAAGCATCCACATCTTTGTCTGTGCAGCAGCATTCATCTTCATTGCAAAATTCATCTTCTAAATCGTCCCAGTCATAATCCCAGTCTTCATCATATTCGTCGTCCATTTTTGTTTTCAGCAAATAAACAACGCCCATAGCAACAACCGCCAAAACCGCAGCAATCACTGCCATAACGATAAACAAAGTTTTCTTTTCCGCATCATCATTGCGTAATACAACGATTCTATCCTTTAATTCATCAAAACCCGGTTTCAATTCTAAATATTTTCTCATATCGCATAGCCCCTTTACAGTTTTTTTTCGGAAAATTTCCATTTGAGAAATTCCTTATTCTTACGCATTTCACTATACTCGTAATATGCTTTTTTTAAAATCTGGCGTTCATCATTAAACTTCAACAGATGATAGGCTTCATGGAATTTATAAAAACCGGCATCAGCGAAATATTCTTCGCTCTGAGGCTTGCAAAAAAAGGAATTGGCACTCATCAAATACCAATGTACTGTTTTATTTACAGTATCCTCGCTGCCCTTAAAGGTATATTGGGTTTTCCCCGCATACTTGATAATCTCACCCGTCGCACCGGATTCTTCCTTTACCTCACGCAAAGCGGTTTGTCGATAGGTTTCGCCTTCTTCCACAGTGCCCTTGGGCAATACCCAGCCCATATATCTGCCGTTTTGGTTTTTGTATAAGAGAAGAATCTTCCACTTATAGATCACAACGCCTCCACAGCTCACCGCTTCTACCACTGCTTGACCTCCGTAATTATTCTATTTTCTGCCAGTTATTCTATTTTTATTAGTATAACGCTTTTTGCTCTCTATTTCAAGAGCAACAATAAAAACGTAACTATTTTATTCTCGGAAGGGTGAAATTCGCACCAGTTCTTTAATATGCCTTAACGCCGACCACCACATCCAAGCCTCCAATATCCAAAACGGAATCCAGAAAAAAGAAAATTTTTCTAATAGAAAATAGTTGTATAAGGCATGTGCCAAATATGGTATGAATAAAGCAAGGCACAGGTTCTTTTTTCCGCCGTAAAATTTTGCAAGTCCCAAATAATATCCCATCTGCACCCCAAATAATCCATGCCCCGGCACGGAAAGCACCGCTCTTGAGAAAGCTGTTCCATAACCGCCCATAATAGGATGTGTTACATATATAATATTTTCAATCCACGCAAACCCTAAGGAAACAAAAACGCCGTATACAATTCCATCCAGAGGTTCGTTAAAGTTACCGTTTTTCCATATCAAAAGCACAAGGAAGACATACTTAATCACCTCCTCCACTCCCGCGGAGCTGATAAATGCCGTATATAGCGGTTGCTCTTGATGAGGGAATAATTTTTCCAGCCCCAACCCAACCGCATAAATAACTGCAGTCGTATAAATTCCATATAACAATCCTAAAAAAAGCATTTTCCATGGTTCCTTTTCATACTTATCCCTGACATAAATATAAAAAAGTCCCGAAAGTACAGGTGCGGCAGCCAGTTGGATTAGCATGAAAATCAATCCTTTTTTATTTTGACATTCCTTCCAGAATAGTCTTTCCAAAATTGCAATAGATATAATTTTTTGTAACAAAAAACACACTATTTTTATTTTTATCTAAAAATAATGTGTTTTTTTCTTCTAATTTTGATTACTCTGTTTTAATTGCCGATAATGCACTCAGTTTCATCGCACGTTTTGCCGGCAAATATCCCGAAAGGACACCAATTACCGTTGCAAAACCAATGGAACCCAAATATAACCATAAAGGGATAGAGGAGGTCATATCACTGCCCTGCTGCATGGCTGCAAAATTTACCAGCTTGGAGGTAGCAAAGCTTACTACAATGCCAAGAACACCTCCGGCAAAGCCGATAAAAGCCGCCTCAGTTAAGAAAAGAAGCTTAATATCCCTTAAAGAAGCACCAATTACCTTCATAATGCCAATTTCTCTGGTTCTTTCATAGATGGCCATAACCATGGTATTGGTAATGCCAATTGCTGCAACAACCAAAGAAATTGCGCCAATTGCACCCAAAACCATACGCAGCATTTTTGTGGTTTCCTTCATCGCATCCAGTTCATCTGATAAGCTTGAAGCACGGTACCCCATGTCTTTAATTTGCTGCTGTACGGCTTGAACATTTTTAATATCGTCCACCTTAACCAAAACCTGTTCATATTCGTTGGACTGTTTTTGATTGCTCCCATTGGAAGAACCTCGCATCTTTTTCTCCCATTCCTTTTCGGCCTTTTCAAGTTTTTCTACTTCCTTCAGCGGCATAATTACACTCCAGCCGTTGCTGCCATCCTCAGGCATTGTTCCAACCACTTCAAACTTATTTGACTTGATTGATTTATCAGCATATCTGGTTCCATAGCTCCAGTCGTAAGTAACTTCAATCTTTTCGCCGATTAATTCCAGCTCTGGCGGTTCCGAATTCATCCGCATTTCCCAATTTAGCTTGGGATCATAAAATTCAACACCCCCGCCAACAACAATTGCTTTTACATCCTCTTCGCTTAACGCGCGTCCACTTTCAATTTTATAACCCATGGCTTCCATCGTCCCTGGGTCTAACCCTATGATACTGGCATCGGCAGCATATTTCCCGCTTCCTAACATCATATATATCTCTTTCATAGGAGAAACAGCCTCAACACCGCCTAGTTGTCGGAAGGATTCCACCGCTGCTGCATCTAATTTTGATTCCTTGCCGTTATTGGATTGAGTGCTTGTGGATTCTTCTTCCATGGCATAATAATTTCCCCCACCACCGTTGGGCGAGAATACATTAATCACCTGTAAGCTTCCCCAGTCCTCCAACTGACGAGCAAAGCTTTCATTCATACCAATCCCAATAGACACCATTACAACGATAGAGGCTGTGCCGATTACCACGCCAAGAACGGTTAAAAAAGTCCTGAGTTTTCGCTTCAACAAGTTGCGAAGAGCCATGTTTAATAAGTCTCTTGTACTCATAAAGACATATCCTCTCTGTCATCGTCCTCATCATCATTTAAGTCATCTTTGCTTTCCGAAAAGCTGTTATTGGGCTCCTGTTTCTGGCGCTTAATGAAAACAAATAGTCCCATTGCCAAAATCGCCAATAATGCAATGGAAATCATTACTTTTTTCATATCCATAGGAGGTTGTTCTGCTTCTTCTCCCTCCATATCCTCTGGCATCATCGGCTCCATAACATTCAATGTAAAATCTCTTGTTTCCTCCATTACTTCCCCGCTTGCATCCTCATAAGAAACCACAATGCTTACAGGCACTTCTCCGCTTGAAGTCGGTGTAAATGAGCTTTCAAAATATTCACTTGCTCCCGATTCCAAATTCCCAATATAAGTATTTTTGTTTTGACATTCAACATCACCTATAACCTTGACCATTACATTACTCAGCGTTACCTTGCCCGTGTTGTAATAGCCAAAGGAAACTGTTACAGGGGAATACATCTCAACCTCATCAGGCATTGCAAAATCATCCATTTGCAGTGCTGTTACCTGTTTTACATTAATCCCCAACAACTCTGCTGCTGTAAATTCCTTTCCCGTAGCATCTTCATACTCAAAGTTTACCGTTAAGGTATATGTTTTAGGCTGTGCATCGGGAACAACATACAAACGCAATTGCTTTTGAACGGTAGATTTCGCACCTATTTCATCAAAATAGAACGTATTGCTGCTATCCACAGGCGTAAAAACATTCCCTGATTTTTCGCTATCAGAAGATGTTTCTTCAGCCAAGGTTAAATACATCTTAACATTCTTAACGCCTTTGGCAGCGTGGGTGTTTAAAACCTCCATATTCAGGTTAAACTCTTGCCCAGCCATAACAATCAAAGGGTCACACTCGTAATTGCTCACAATCAGCTTTGGCTTGCTGGCATTTTCCTCATCCGCGTCAGGATTATTCACATTTACCCCTGCAAACTGCTTAAAGGAAGAAACCGCCGTTCCACCCGAGGTATATTCCGTGGTAAATTGTATGGCATAATTTTGTGTTTTTGAAGCCGCAGTCCCTGCAAAGGTAAAGGAAAGGCTTGTTGTTGCGCCTGGCGCTAACTCTGATATTGTTTTTACACTTGCCGACTTTGGCACCACAGCTGCTGTATCCACGCCCACCGCCGTCACCACAATACTTTTCGCAGCAACCTTTCCGCTGTTGTATAAATCAAAGCTGACTGTAAAATTCTCATTTACATCATAAACCCCGCCCGGCTCCTTCATATTCCGAATCTCTAGTTGCGATTTTTGTCCTGCTATACCGCCCACGTTTACATAATAAGGCAATTCTTTTTCAATGCTTTTGCCAAATTCATCTTTAAACTTTAGCTTTATGTTCACAGGATAATTACCTGCTGCCATATCCGCACTGGCTACAAGGGAAAAAGCAAAGTCCACACTGGTGCCTGCGGGGATACTGGAATAATGCTTGCTGCTAAAACCACTGCTTAAGCTAATTTTATCCGTTTCCAAATTACTTAGGCTAACATCCACATCCTGCATATCCTGATCGCCATTGTTTAATATTTTACCGCTTAAATTTGCACTGCTGCCTGGAGACATACTTTCCGGGCTAAGCTTCATGCTGTCTAATTTAAAGCTTGGCTCATTGTCAAATCCCTTCATTTTCAAATAAAGAGTATCGCTGCTTGAAAATGACGAATCATTTGAATTTGTATATGCCATATCCAATGTAACGGCATAGCTTGACTCCTTCACCTCTCCGTTAACATTTACAATTAAGGTAACATTCTTATAGCCGTTGGCGCCAATACTCCCAACATCACCGCCACCTACCACTGATACGCGGAAAGGATTTGTTCCATTATTTTGAGGGCTGACATAAACGCTTTGGGCTGTTGCGCCGCCCTTGTTTTTTACTTGGACCGTAAAACGATTTTCCTGCCCTGCCACTACCTCAACCACCGTTTCCCCACCGAGAACAATTTGTGCAGAACCACTAACATCATCAGCCAATGCCACTGCTGTTTGCCCCAATATCATAGAAAACATCATTATTACTGTAACGAACCTCTGAAACAACCTTTTCCCCATCATTCTTTCTCTCCTTCGTCATGCTTTTTTTCTTCAATTCGCTCCACCTGTCCATCTGAGAGCATCACAATACGATCCGCATAATCAGACAGCTCTAAATCATGTGTTACAATGACCAGTGTCTGATTATTCTTTTTTGCCAAACCTGTAATCAAATCCATCATTTCAAAGGTTGTGCGGGTATCCAAATTTCCTGTGGGCTCATCCGCAAATACCACCTGAGGGCTGTTGATAAACGCTCTTGCAATACTAACTCTTTGCTGCTGCCCACCACTCATTTCTTGGGGCTTATGGTTTGCTCTGTCCTCCAGTCCAACGGCCTTTAGCATCTCCATCGCCCGCTCATTTCGCTCCTTCAAAGGAACATTTTTAAAAATCAGTGGCAGCGTCACATTTTCCATGGCAGTTAATGTGGGCAAAAGATTATAGGACTGAAATACAAAGCCAACATACTTTTGCCTAAAATCCGCCAATTGGTCTTCATTCATTCGCTCAATATGTTTTTTGTTAAATATAATTTCACCGGAGGATGGTTTTTCCAGCCCTGCAATCAAATTTAACAAAGTAGATTTCCCCGAGCCGGATTTTCCAAGTAAACAGCAAACTTCCCCTTGCTGAATATTTAAATGAATTCCATTTACCGCTTGAATTTGTTCCTTTCCCATTTGATATATCTTTTTCACATCTTTTATTCGAATCACGCTTCGTCCCAAGCTTCACACTCCCCCTCAAAAGCATTTTCTAAGGTTATTTTAATTGTATTTTAAACTTATATTATCATATAGTTGTTACAAAAATTATCCAGAAAGCTTAAATCTTTCTTAATAATGACATTTTAACCTTCATTTTTTTGCGCTTGTGTTGTATTTCCCCTTCCTCTGTGTTATTCTACAAAAAAAAAGGGGGGATTTTTTTGATCACAATATTTAACCGCAAAGAGCTCATGATTACTTATTCTATGGAAAAGCAAGCAAAAATACGAAATTTGCTTGTCGAACATAACATTGACTATTCCATTTCAACCCTTGGTAATATGATGCAATCTTATGAAAGAAGCATGAACCCCTTAACCCCAAGGATAAACCCACCCACAGAATACAGAATTTATGTAAAAAAACAGGATTATGAAAAAGCCATTCATCTTCTAAACGAAAATCGTTAAAAAAAGTTCCATATTTCTCCAAAAAAATCTCTTAGTATTTATACCATTTTGTATAAACACCAAGAGCTTGTTTTACTGCTTATATTTTCCTAACCGATTGGCGGATTCCTCGTCCACATAAACCTCCAATAATACGCCCTCCGGGGTATGCTCCTCACGAATGATTTCACATCTGCCATGAACCCAGCCGATTAACCCGCCTTCCGTATAAGGAACCAAGGCAACCATGGAGCTTCGGAAGCTTTTTAATAGGTTTTCCACTGTCCCCAGCATTCCCTCTAAGCCGTCCCCCGTAAAAGCGGAAATCTGGGCAAGCTCCCGTGCTTGGGTATCCATGGGCAAAGGCAATTCAACCTCCCGATCCATTTTATTGAATAATGTAATCACAGGCGTATCTGAACATCCCAAGTCATCCAACGTCTTATATACCACCTGCATCTGCTCCTGCCTGTTGGGATTGGAGGCATCCACCACATGGAGTAAAATATCCGCATATTTTAACTCCTCCAAGGTTGCCCGAAAGGCCTGTACCAAATGATGGGGCAGCTTTTGGATGAACCCAACGGTATCCGTCAATAAAATTTCCGAGCCATTAGGGAGTGCAACCTTTCTGGTGGTTGTATCAAGGGTTGCAAACAGCTTATCCTCCGCCAAAACCCCTGCATCCGTTAATTTATTAATTAAAGTAGACTTCCCTGCATTTGTATAGCCCACTAAGGATACCACAGGTGTCCCTTTTTTTCCTCTTTGCGTGCGCAATAATTCCCGATGGGTCTGTATTTCCTTTGCGGCACTGTTTAATTCGGCAATGCGGTCTTTAATATACCGTCTGTCCGTCTCCAGCTTTTTCTCACCGGGGCCTCTTGTGCCAATGCCGCCGCCCAATCTGGACATAGATATACCCATTCCTGTCAAACGGGATAAACGATATTTCAGCTGTGCCAATTCCACCTGAATTTTTCCTTCGCCGGAAATTGCTCTCCCTGCAAAAATATCCAAAATTACAATGGTTCTGTCCATTACCTTGGTTTCCAGCATTTTCCCCAAGTTCTTTAGCTGTGCCGGAGAAAGCTCGTCGTCGCAAATAACCCCCGAAGCGTCGTATGTTTCCAGCATCATTTTTAATTCTTCAATTTTCCCCTTGCCAAAGTAATGCCCAGGATGAATCCGTTCCCGTTTTTGCACGCATCTGGCCACCGCCACGGCTCCTGCCGTACGCACCAGCTCTTCCAGTTCGTCCAAGCAAGCCTCTGTATCCATGGCGGAACGGCTGTTGCGTTCCTCCGGCTCTACGGCAAACAAAATGAGTCTTTCCTCTAAATCCGCCGTATCATGCAATTCTCTTGCCATATACTTCCTCCTCTTTTATCCAAAAACAAGCCTTAAACCTCTCTCAACCAAACACCGTCAAAAGAAAATGCCGCGGGGCCTGTCATATATACATGATTATCTCCTTCATCCCAAGCGATTGTCAATGCTCCGCCAAGTAAAGATACCCCAACCTCTCTGTCACAAAAGCCGTTCAAAATAGATGCAACCGCCGATGCACAGGCACCTGTTCCACAGGCAAGGGTTTCGCCGCTCCCTCTTTCCCAAACACGCATTTTGATCTGGTTTCTGCTTAAAATCTGCACAAACTCCACATTTGTTTTTTGGGGGAAGAAAGGGCTCACCTCCACCAACTTTCCATACTCCTCCACAGGGAATCCTTGGGTATCCTCCACAAAGGTTACTGCATGGGGATTCCCCATGGATACACAGGTAAACGCCAATTCTTTCCCGTTGATTTGAATTTTTTTGCCAATCGCAGGGCTGCTTTCGTGAAGAACAGGGATTTTTTCCGCCTCCAAAATAGGCTCTCCCATATCCACCCTTACGGTTTTCACAATTTCATTTTCAATATTTAATGCCAAATATCGAATTCCACCGGCGGTTTCCAAGGAAACCTCTGCCTTCTTTGTCATGCCCCGTTCGTAAACGTATTTTCCAATACAGCGCACAGCATTTCCGCACATTTCCCCCTCTGAGCCGTCTAGGTTAAACATACGCATGCGAAAATCCGCCTTTTTTGAGGGCATAATCAAAACCAAGCCGTCTGCGCCAACGCCAAAATGCCGCTCACTCATAGCAATTGCTAATTTTTCCGGCTGTTCCACAATTTCTTCAAAGCAGTTAATGTAAATATAATCATTTCCGCAGCCTTCCATTTTTGTAAAACGCATCTTTCTCCCCCTCTTTTATGTAAAGCAGCGGTTTCCCGCTGCAATTTGATTAATGTCTCGCAATACGAACCGTTGGGCTTTCCTGGGAAACGAAGCTGTACAATGACAAAGACCACAGCCCTGCCAAACCAACTAAGCCGAAGATGACTCTGGAAATCCAGAACATATCTCCGCCAAAGATGCTGGTTACAACATCATAGCCGAAAAAGCCAATCAGCCCCCAGTTTAAAGCACCGATAATGACAAGTGTTAAAGCAACATAATTCATAACCTTCATAAAAAATGCCTCCTAAAATTAAATTACGGAATAATACCGCCATCCTTATTATCCCTAGGATTCTATTATTTATGAAAAACTTTTTTTCCTATTTTGTCAATATTTAATTCCTTCACATTTCCTACGGCACACCAGCTGACTCTCTCCATATCAAAAATCATATTGGTCACCTGCAAAATATCCTCCGCCGTAACCTTGCTGAGCTTGCCGATAACCTCTTCCGTATCTTGAATTTCCCCCCTTAAAAGCAATGCCGCCCCCGCGGAAGTCATACGGTTTAAGGTGCTTTCCGTCCCAATAATAAAATTACTGATGAGCTGCTCCTTGGTAACGTCGATCAATTTTAAAGGCAATTGTTTTTTCTTTACATCCATAATTTCTTGGTGGATCAAATCGTAAACCTTCTCCAATTGGTTTGGATTCATTCCGCCGCAAACAGAAAAAATTCCCGAATCGGAAAAAGCCGTTGTGTAGCTGTAAATGGAATAGGTTAAGCCGTTTTCCTCACGCACCTTTTGGAATAATTTTGAACTCATCCCCCCTCCAAAAATTGTATTAAATACACCAAGGGCATATTTCATAGGATGATCACGCTCTAACCCAGGAAAGGCAACACAGGCATGCACCTGCTCCACGTCCTTTTCCCTTGCCACATGGGCAATCTGATATGCTGCTTTTGAATCATATTGGTCAAAGGGCTGTTTCCCCTTCCAATCACCAAGGGCTTGATTTAACTGCTCCATTATTTCGTCGGTTTTAAAATTCCCCGCCACAGAAAGTACGATATTTTCCGTATGGTAATTTCTCTCATAATAATTTCTGATGCTTTCGGAAGTAAACGATGCAATCGTTTTTGTCGTACCCAAAATAGGCATCCCCAGTGAGGTGTTTCTCCAAATGGTATCCTGCAAAGCATCATGCACCAATTCCTCCGGCGCATCCTCATACATATTAATTTCCTCAGTAATTACATTTCGCTCTTTTTCCACATCTTTTTGTTGAAATGAAGACCGTAAAACCATATCACTCAAAACATCCAGGGCTCTTTGAAAATGCTCATCCAAAACGCGGGTATGGTAGCAGGTATATTCCTTGGTGGTGTAGGCATTAATCTGCCCGCCTAAGGCATCCATTTCCTCGGCAATTTGCCTTGCACTTCTGTTTTCGGTTCCTTTAAACATCATATGCTCAATAAAATGAGATACGCCGTTTTCCTCCGGCCGCTCATTTCTTGAACCATTTTTCACCCAAATACCAAAGGAAATGCTTCTAACATAAGAAATTTCCTCTAATGCAACAGATATTCCATTTTGTAATTTTTTAATGATAACCATATAATCTCTCCCATGCAAAACATTAATTTCCTTTATCATGTTCCAAATTATGTTTTTTATTCCTGAATAAAAAAGAGGCTGTGCAGGAAAACCTTCCTGCCCACAGCCTCCTAGCTTTTAGAGATTATGCTTAATGATTATGCTTTTCTTCCTTCGCCTTTTCTTCCTGAGGCAAAGCGTCCTTAATGGAGAAGTTTAATCTGCCCTGCTTGTCAATTTCTACCAACTTTGCAGTTACCACATCACCAACGGCCAAAACATCCTCAACCTTTTCCACGCGCTTGTTGGAAATTTTTGAAATATGAATCAAGCCCTCCTTGCCCGGTGCAAGCTCAAAGAACGCACCAAAGGTCATCAGTCTTGTAATTGCACCGGTATACACGGTCCCGGGAATAGGAACCATTACAATGGCATTAATCATATCAATGGCACGCTGAATATCATCAGCATTTACGCCCTTAATAAAGATGGTACCGTCATCCTCAGTGTCAATTGCACAGTTTGTTTCTTCAATAATCTTTTTAATAACCTTTCCTCTTGAACCGATTACCTCCGCAATTTTCTCTACGTCAATCTGCATGGAAGCAATCTTTGGTGCATAAGTGGAAAGCTCTTTTCTAGGTTCTGCAATCGCCTTCAACATTACTTCATTTAAAATATATTCTCTTGCTCTGCCTGTTTGGGCAAATGCCTGCTCAATCATGGCAAAGGTCAAGCCCTTAATCTTCATATCCATCTGAATGGCGGTAATACCCTCACTGGTACCGGCTACTTTAAAGTCCATATCGCCAAAGAAGTCCTCAACACCCTGAATATCTGTGATTTCAACGAAATCGTCTTCGGAATCTCCCGTTACTAAGCCTACGGAAATACCTGCAACAGGACGCTTAATGGGCACACCCGCTGCCATCAAGGACAACGTGGAGCCGCAAATGCTCGCCTGAGAGGTAGAGCCGTTGGAGCTTAAAATATCGGAAACCATACGAATTGCATAAGGGAATTCTTCTTCACTGGGGATTACAGGCAATAAAGCTCTTTCGCCCAACGCACCGTGACCGATTTCACGTCTGCCGGGGCCTCTGGAGGTCTTTGCTTCACCAACGGAATAGCCGGGGAAGTTATAGTGGTGGATATAACGTTTTCCTGTTTCGTTGACATCCAATCCATCCAAACGCTGTCCTTCGCTGATCATGCCCAATGTGGTTACCGTCAAGCACTGTGTCTGCCCTCTGGAGAACAATGCGGAACCGTGAACACGGGGCAATACGTCAATTTCTGCGGAAAGCTTTCTGATTTCTTCAAGCCCACGGCCGTCAGGGCGCTTATGGTCTCTTAAAATCATACGTCTTACCGTCATTTTTTCAAACTTATAGATGATTTCGCCAAGTAGTTCGCCAAGGTTTGCTTCTTCGCCGTAAATGGCAGTTAATTTTTCCGCCAAAGTTTCCATTACTTCGTCAGTAATGACCCGAAGCTTTGCATCTCTGTCTTGCTTTAATTCAGCAAAAACCGCATCTTCCATTCTGGCATCGGTAATATAGCCTGTCACTAATTCATACGCTTCGTGATTAACGACATGTTCCTCGTATACTGCCTTTTCCTTGCCTTCTTTTTCAACGATTTCTTTGATAAATTTTACAACCTGAAGGTTGGTATCAAACGCCAAATGAATTGCTTCCATCATCAAAGCATCGGGAATTTCATCCGCCCCTGCTTCAATCATCATTACCTTATCCTCTTTGGAGGAAACGGTCAGAGATAATCTGGTGGTTTCTCTTTGCTCTGCCGTAGGGTTTACAACCAGCTGTCCATCGCAATAGCCAATGCTAACGGAGGAAAGAGGGTCGGTGAAAGGAATATCAGAAATATTCAACGCTAAGGATGCACCGATCATGGCAATTACCTCAGGTGCACAATCCTGATCTACGGACATAACTGTTGCAATAATGGCAACATCGTTTCTGTAATCCTTGGGGAACAACGGTCTCAAAGGTCTGTCGATACATCTGGAGGTTAAAACCGCCTTTTCGGAGGGTCTGCCTTCTCTTTTGATGAAGCCCCCTGGAATTTTACCAACAGAATAAAGTCTTTCTTCATAATCAATGCTCAGAGGGAAAAAGTCAATTCCCGCTCTGGGCTTTTCGGATGCTGTAGCGGTAACCAAAACAGTGGTTTCACCGTAACGTAAAACTACCGCACCATTGGCCTGTTCCGCAACTCTGCCAATTTCCGCTGTTAGCGTTCTTCCTGCTAAATCCATGGAATAAGTTCTAAACATAATGAATTCTCCTTTTGTTTTTTCTTCTTCGCACCATAGATCTTCAGCTTCGCCTGCACCCCATACTAGCTATAAGCAAAGCTGGAAATCTATAGTGCCACACACTTTTTTTCTTTTTAAAATAATAGAAGAAAAGAGAGGAATTTCCCCCTCTCTTCCCTATATCGCAATTCTTACTTTCTCAGACCCAGTTCGTTAAGGATCGTACGGTATCTTTCAATATCCAAATCCTTTAAATAATTCAAAAGACCTCTTCTTTGTCCTACCATTTTCAAAAGACCTCTTCTGGAATGGTGATCCTTCTTGTGCTCCTTCAAATGATCTGTAAGCATTAAAATTCTTGCTGTCAGCAGAGCAACCTGTACTTCGGGAGAACCTGTATCGTTAGGGGTTCTACCATATTTTGCGATAATTTCCTGTTTGTTAATTGTTGCCATTTTGTCTTCCTCCTTAAAATAATTCCTTAATAGTTTTTATGCATCCCCAAAGACTAAGTGATGGTCGGAGTTTCCAAAGACTGAGTCCCGGTTTTACAGCATTTTTATTTTAGCATACTACAACAATCTTTGCAAGAAGAATACGCTAAATCTCCGCGCTTTTCGCGGCTTTTCCCTCATTATCTTTCATAAAATCAAGCTGGGAAAGAATCACTGCCACGAAAACCACCGCAAAGCCTACTGCGATTTTTTGTGTGATTTGCTCTTTGTATAATAATACCGAAAAAATCACGCCAAAAGCCGACTCAAGGCTTAATAAAATTGTGCCTACGGTTGCATTTATATATTTTAACCCAATACTTTGAAAACTTAAACATAATGCTGTTGAAAATATTGCCAAATATAGCACATTTCCAGCCGCTGCCAAGCTAATGCTCTGGGGCAAAGTTCCCGTTGCAAAAACAGAAAGCCATCCCCAAACCGCCGCCACACAAATTTGAAGCATGGTCAAAAGCATGGGATCCCTTCCTCTGCAAAAATACGCAATGGATATGATGTTTGCAGCAAACGCAACACTGCAAAGAAGTGTAATGCCATCACCCTTGACGATTCCCAAATTACTGTCCAAGGAAATCAGTCCAATGCCAACTAAGCAAATGACAGCCGAAATAACATGATTTTTCTTTGGACTTTCCTTCATAAAAACCCATGCTAAAAAAGGAACGAGGACACAATATGCGGCGGTCAAAAATGCGCTTTTCCCGGGGGTTGTCCCGAAGGTCATGGCAACCGTCTGTAGCCCCGTGCCTAATGCCATGGTTGTCCCCGATACAAATCCGCCTAATAAATAACCCTTGTCAATCCGACGCCATTTTTTTACTGTTGCAATGATGGTCAATATCCCCGCAATGGTAAAACGGGAGGCAACAATAAACGAAGTAGATACTTCATCAACGGCAAACTTTTGAAACACAAAGGCACTGCCCCAAATGGCAGCCGTTACAATCAACATCACGGTTGCCCATATTTTCTTATTTTGACTCATATATTTTCTCCCCAAATTTTACTCTTGGGTGCTTTTCCAATTTTCCAGATACTCCTGTGATGCAAAATATTCTTTTGCCTGTTTGGCATTTGTTTGAATTTGCTGACGTAATTCCTCAACGCTTGGGAATTTACGTTCACTGCGCAAAAATTTATAGAAAAATGTTTGCAGTGTTTCTCCGTAAACATTCTCGTTAAAATCCAGCAAATAGGTTTCCACAATCTTTTGGGTACCATTCACCGTAGGGTTAATCCCAATATTGGTCACACCATAATAAAATTTTCCTTTATATAACGTTTTAGTTGCATATACCCCGTTTGGCGGAAATAGCTTTAAAGGGTGTGCAATAATATTCACCGTAGGGAACCCAATGGTTCTACCCAATTTTTTCCCTTCGGACACCGTACCCAAAATAAAATACGGTTCTGTCAGCATGGAGTTTGCTTCCTCTAAATCTTTTTGAATCAAGCACTTTCTGATTCTGGAAGAGCTTACCCGTTCCTCCTCAAATAACACAGAAGGTACCGCAATCACCTTTACGCCTCGCGCTTCTCCCAATCTTTGCAGCATTGCATAATCGCCAGAACGGTTTGCGCCAAAGTGATAATTTTCCCCTACAATCAAAACACGGCACTGCAATTTCTCAAAAATCAGCTTAATGGCAAAATCTTCGGCACTCATTGCTGCAAATTCTTGGTCAAAGGGATACTCAATATAAAGATCAATCCCCATACGCTCCATGGTATACTTTTTTTCAGAGGGAGCCATAATCAGCGCAAAGTTATCTTTTTTCCCGAACACCAGCATAGGATGGGGAGAAAAGGTAAAAACAACACTTTTCAGCTCCTCATCCTGTGCGAATTGCTTTGTCAATTTGATCAACGCACGATGCCCCAGATGCAGGCCGTCAAAATTGCCCAGCGTTACCGCTGTGGGCTGATTCTGTTCTATGTGTGTATCCGTGATATGCTTCATTTGTCTACTCCTTAAATCAACATCTTAAATGGTTTGATAAAAAAGCTGTTTTCTTCTTGAACCACCTTATATAACCCTATCAAATTCTCTTCATGGTCAAACACCGTAACCGTTTGACCCAACTCAAGCTTGCTTTGGGCCTGGAAAAATTCGTTTCGTATTTTTCCCCCATTGTATAACAATTTTGTAAAATTTTCCGAGACAAAAACCTTTGTGAAGCCCTTTAAAGCATCTTCCAAGCCCAAAAGAACCTCTTCTAATCTTCCCGCCTCAGCAAATGCCTTTAATTCGCCAAGCTTTATTGCATTTTCCAAGGAAAACGCTCCACTAGCAGTGCGCAACAGGCTTGCCATGTGTCCACCGCACCCTAAGACTTTTCCAATATCAGCACATAACGTCCGAATATAAGTGCCCTTAGAGCAATCCACATCCACTTCAACCTGACAAGGAGGAATAAAACGACGGATTCTTATGTCATACACCGTAATTTTACGAGCCTTTCGCTCAATTTCCTTTCCTTCCCTTGCCAATTCATATAGCTTTTTGCCGTTTATTTTCACAGCAGAGTACATTGGCGGTATTTGCTCTATTTCACCAATAAAGGCTTTTATGGCTTCCCTTATTTTTTCTTCCTCAAAAGCAACAGGCTTTTCCTCCACTACCTCACCCGAGGCATCCTCCGTTGTTGTGGAAATGCCCAAATGCAGTATGGCACGATAGCTTTTATGTCCATCCATAATAATATCCGCAAGCTTCGTCCCTTTGCCAACACAGATGGGCAATACTCCCTGGGCATCAGGGTCTAGGGTACCTGTATGCCCAACCTTTTTCATGTGTAACGTTTTGCGTACCACCGCAACAACATCGTGGGAGGTAAAGCCTTTTTCTTTATATATATTTAGGATCCCATCCAAAAGGTCTCCCCCTTACAGCATTTTTTCTATTTCAGCAAAAACCATTTCCTTTGCCTTTGCAATGGGTGCAGCAATCGTGCATCCCGCTGCTTTTATATGACCGCCGCCGCCAAATTTCTGCGCCAGGGCACAAACATCATAGCCATCATTCCCACGGAAACTGGCTTTTACATCCATCTCATTTTTTTCATAGAAAAAGCAAGCAATTTTGGTGTCATTTACACCCTTGAGATAATTAATAATTGCATCAAGCTCCTTATTTGTACCATTACACTGGGCAATATCCTGCATGGTAATCGAGCTGCAAATTAATTTCCCATCAAAATGACTTTCGGCCTTGTCAAAAGCTCTTCCCATAATTTTCAATTCAGAAAAATTTCGGCTATCAAATAATTCATTATAAATTTTGGTAAAGGGAATATCATAACCCATCAATTCCCCTGCCGCCTCCATTGTAAAGGGTGCCGTGGAAGAATGCCGAAACCCGCCAGTATCATAAATAATCCCCGCATACAACGCGGAAGCAATATCACGATCCATGGGAAAGTGTCCTTTTATTAGCTTAAACACAATTTCACTGGCGGAGGATGCATGCTCCTCCACATAGTTATATTCCCCAAAATAAGAATTGCTGGTATGGTGGTCAATGTTTATCGTGCAGCTTGCATTTTGAAAAACCTCTGCGATTCCCTGAAGTCTTCCCATATCTCCACAATCTAAGGCAATGAAAAGCTCTGCCTTATTCACACTTTCTTTTTCTGTAATCAAATGGCTATTGGGAATCACAGCATACTTCTTGCCAAAAGGCTCCAAAAGCACTTGAACCTTCTTCCCCATTTTATGCAAGGAAGCCGCCAAAGCAAGGTTTGCTCCAATGGCATCTCCATCGGGGTTCGTGTGTCCGCAAATCACAATATTTTCATGAGCCAAAATGATTTCTCTGATTTTTTCTAAGGAATCATTTTTCTCCTTCATTGGCTTCCTTCTCCTTTAAATCCCTGGTAATTTTGCTAAGCAGCTGTTCCATGTGGATGGCATACTCCGCAGATTCATCCAATTTAAATGTGAATTCAGGCGTAATGCGCAGATTTACTCTCTGCGCAATCAGACGGCGAATAAAACCGTTGGCATTTTTCAGCCCCTTCATAACGCTGTCCTTTTCTTCGTCATTGCCCAAAACAGAGACGTACACCTTGCAATATTTCAAATCAGGTGTCGTTTCAGCCCTTACCACGCTTGTCATAGAGCCAATGCGTGGATCTTTTAATTCCCCTCGTATAATTAGAGAGAGTTCTTTCAAAATTTCATCATTAATGCGAGAAATTCTTGGATTATTTTTCATATTGTCACCTAATTATCTGGGCACCTCTACCATAGTGAAGGCCTCAACCCAGTCACCTTCCTTTAGATCATTAAACTTTTTAAACACCAAACCACATTCGTAGCCTGCTGTAACTTCCTTTACATCGTCCTTGAAACGCTTTAAGCTTTCCAATGGGCCTTCATAAACCACAGCACGGTCACGGATAATACGAACCTGACAGTTACGAACAAACTTCCCGTCCTTTACATAGCTGCCTGCAATCGTTCCTACACCGGATGCTTTAAACAGCTGACGAACCTCGGCATGGCCCAATACTTTTTCTTCAAATACAGGGTCAAGCATCCCCTTCATTGCGGCTGTAATGTCCTCAATGGCATTATAAATAACACGATACAAACGAAGGTCAACCTTTTCTTCATCGGCAAAAGCCTTTGCTGCAGGTTCAGGACGAACATTAAAGCCAATAATGATTGCATTTGATGCAGATGCCAGCATAACATCGCTTTCCGTAATGGAGCCAACGCCGCCGTGAATAATGCGTACGCGAACTTCTTCATTCGTCAAACGTTCCAAGCTCTGGCGAACGGCCTGAACAGAGCCTTGCACATCGGCCTTTACTACGATATTCAATTCTTTCATATTACCGCTTTGAATCTGAGAAAATAAATCATCCAAGGAAACCTTTTGCGGTGTATCCTTAATCAAATTTTCCCTGTTTCTTGCAATAATGCTTTCTGCAACCTGTCTTGCCTGCTTATCATTTTCCGCCACATAAAAACCGTCGCCGGCAGTAGGAACCTCAGAAAGCCCCAAAATTTCTACAGGCGTAGAGGGGCCGGCTTTTTTCACACGTCTGCCCTTATCGTCTGTCATTGCTCTAATTTTACCAAAAGCACAGCCTGCCACAATGGGGTCGCCCACTTGCAGTGTACCGCTTTGCACTAAAACCGTGGCAACAGGGCCTCTGCCCTTATCCAACTGCGCCTCAATAATAACGCCTCTTGCATTTTTGTTGGGATTTGCCCGCAATTCCTTCATTTCTGCAACCAAGGTAATCATTTCCAGCAAAGTGTCAATTCCGTCTTGAGAAACAGCAGAAACAGGAACACAAATGGTTTCGCCGCCCCAATCCTCCGCCAGCAGCTGGTATTCTGTCAGCTCCTGCTTTACACGGTCAGGGTTTGCAGAGGGCTTATCCATTTTGTTGATGGCAACAATAATTTCAACGCCTGCCGCTTTTGCATGGTTAATGGCCTCAATTGTCTGGGGCATAACGCCGTCGTCTGCGGCAACCACCAAAATTGCAATATCCGTAATCTGTGCGCCACGCATACGCATTGCTGTAAATGCCTCATGGCCCGGTGTATCCAAAAATGTGATAGGCTTGCCCGCAATTTGAACTGTATATGCACCAATATGCTGTGTAATACCGCCGGCCTCACCTTTGGTTACGTTACTGTGGCGGATTGCATCCAGTAAGGAGGTTTTGCCATGGTCAACATGCCCCATTACTACTACTACCGGAGGACGTTCCTCCAAAACGCTGTCATCTTCCACTTCTTCTGCAAATACGGTTTCCATAATGTCTTTTTCTTCTTCTTTTTCCAGAATAACATTATACTCTTGTGCAACGGAAGCCGCAGTATCAAAATCAAGGACTGCGTTGATAGTCAACATTTTGCCCTTTTTCATTAAATTCATCACAAGGTCAGAGCCTTTTTTGCCAATGACCTCTGCCAAATCCTTCACTGTGATTGTCTCAGGAATGATTTTTGTCACAGAATCAGCATCAGCACCTTTTTCTGTTGCTTCCAAAACCTCCAATGCTGCCAATTCCGCCATAAGTGCCGCTTCTTCTTCTCTTTCACGGCGTCTGCGTTCCATGGGGTTTTCCTTAATTTTCAGGTCCTTTTTGTTTCCTTTTTTATTTTTATCATCTTTTTTGCCGCCATTTACAGGTTTTTGGGAAACATTTTTCTTTTCAGCGTTCTTTGGTGCGCCGTTATTGGGTGCGCCGCTTCTGGGTGCTCCGTTATTGGATGCTCCGGTTCTGGGTGCTCCGTTATTGGGTGCTCCGTTATTGGATGCTCCGGTTCTGGGTGCTCCATTATTGGATGCTCCGGTTCTGGGTGCTCCATTATTGGATGCTCCGCTTCTGGGTGCTCCATTATTGGATGCTCCGGTTCTGGGTGCTCCATTATTGGATGCACCGCTTCTGGGTGCTCCGTTATTGGATGCTCCGTTATTGGGTGCTCCGTTATTGGATGCTCCGGTTCTGGGTGCTCCATTATTGGATGCTCCGGTTCTGGGTGCTCCCTTATTGGATGCTCC
>JAQUSU010000042.1 GCA_028710085.1 Anaerotignum sp. | reverse complement strand
AATACTTGACTTCCATAAACAATTAAAAATCCCAAGCCGGATTGAGCTACCAAAAATTCCCCTACGATAACACCAACGAAGGATAACCCTACGTTGATTTTCAGTGCGTTTATGATACAAGGAATATTGGCAGGAAAAACCACTTTTTTCAAAACCTGTGCCTTTGTCCCACCGAAAATTTGAATCAGCTTTATTTTTTCGGTATCAACCTGTAAAAAACCATTTAGAACACTCATTACGGTAACAATTACAGAGGTTAACAATGCAACCGCAATGATGGAGGTTTGGTTATTCCCCAACCAAACAATAATTATGGGGGCGAGTGCCGTTTTTGGTAGTGAATTCAAAACAACCAAATAAGGTTCGGCTACTTTCGAAATAAAACGGTTCCACCACAATAAAATTGCAGTTATTGTTCCAATTAGCGTTCCTAATACAAAACCTGCCGCCGTTTCCCAAAGTGTTGTTCCAATATGCGTCCATAAGGAGCCGTCTTTTCCCATTTGAATTCCGGCATGCAACATTCTGGTGGGCTGGCTAAAAATAAAGGGGTCAATCCAACCAAACCGAGCGGCAATTTCCCAAATAAGAAAAAATCCAACAAGAAGCACCCACTGAATTGCGTGTACCATGTGTTTTCTTTTTCTCAAATGGTTTAAAAATGCCGCCTGTTCTTTCGAGACGAATTTTAATTCTTTTTTATACCACATGAACATCCAGCTCCTTCCAGATTGCATTGAAGTATTCCCGAAACTCTGGTGCTTCACGCGCCTTTATTGGACTATATTCATCAATTGTAAGGTGAATATCATAAATTCTTTTTACCTGGGCAGGGCGAGCAGAAAGAACTACAACTCTGTCTGCCAAGCTGATCGCCTCAGAAATATCATGGCTGACTAAGATTGCGGTTTTGCCTTCTTTGCGTATGATGGTTCCGATTTCGTCCGAAACTGAAAGGCGTGTTTGGTAATCCAAAGCAGAAAATGGTTCATCCAACAAGAGTATGTCAGGGCGTATGGCCAAGGTGCGTATTAATGCAACTCTTTGCCGCATTCCGCCTGAAAGCTGGTAAGGATAATGGTCTTTAAAATCACCAAGTCCATATTGATCAAGCAAAGCTTCTACATAAGCGACATTTTGCGGTGTCAGTTTATTTTGTATTTCCAAGCCTAAAAGGGCATTATTGCGAATTGTACGCCATTCTAACAGATAATCCTTTTGCAGCATGTACCCAATTTCTCCGTTTACAAATATATTACCTTGGGAAGGGGAGATTAGGCCTGCCAGCATAGACAAAATGGAGGATTTTCCGCATCCACTTGGGCCAACGATACTAAGAAATTCACCTGATTGAACGCGTAGACACAAATCAGAAACAGCCAATGTTTCACCGTTAACGCTATGATACCGAAGGCTGACATTTTCTAAAGAAACGATAGGGCGCATGGAAACGACCTCCTTATAGATTCATATTCTTATTATATCAATCAGCGGACAAAAGGTGCTTTTCCAACTGAAAGAAAGATAAGTTGAGCATAAACATTTTTTGATTGTAATTTGTATCCTTTTCTCCAAAATAAGAGCTGCCATCATAGGATGGCAATTCTTATTAGGTGCAGACTATAATTTTTTATGAAACAGTTGCGATTTAAACGTTTTTGAATCAGTGTTATTTGTTTTTTTCGAATACTTTCATTTCTTCTATAAATTCAGCTAGTTCTTCCGGCTCAATATTATCAGCTAATGTGCCTTGTTGCCACCACCACCATTTTTGCCACCACCAGTATCTGCGGCCATAACAGCAGCAACAACAACAGCAGCAACAACAGCAACAACAGCAATTATGCCTTCTTCCACGCTCTTGATTTTGTCCGTTCATCATATATATACCCTCCTTTTTTTATATTAACCTCATTAACATCTACAGCATCTACAGCAACAGCAGCATCTTCTGCAATAACATTGGTTCTGTCCGTTCATCAATTTTTCTCCCTTCTTTTGATAAACAATATTTGAACTCTCTATTTCTTACTATAGAATATGAAGGCTGGACAAATTGGTGAATAAACAGGACGAACAAATGGATTGGGAAATTTGTGTTGAAAAGAGGCGTTGGTGGTTTATGCAATACTAAGGAAACGCTGATTCATTCGATGTGCACATCTAACTGCTTGGTAAATATTCCACTTGGATGGCGTCAAAGTGCCTCTGGGTAGCGCTGCTATTGCTGCATTTTTTTCCTTGCCTGTCAAAAAAATACCTCACCATCTGCGCACCCTCCATGAAATCAGCGCTTCTCAAATAAATTTGAGATTGAAAATTATGGCAACACCGCACAATTCGCGGCTGACGCCTTGTACGCCCATCTGCTTGCATCTTTTCCGTCAGTCTGCACAAAAATGCTCGCAAATACCTCCAGTATTTACTGCGCTTTTTGTTTCGTCTGACGAAAAATCTGACTGCGCAGCTGGACATACAGAACTATGCGGTATTACCTTAAGTAAAGACAAAATTTAGAGAAAAGAAATGATTAGGGCTTGCAAAGATGATATAATATATTTGTAGATAATAATTGGAAAACTTGTTATAATAATACTTATAATCAAATTTTGTAATAAAATTTAATTTGTTCATACTAAAAAATAATCGAAAATACGTTAGAGACTATAATTCCAACAAGGTTTGCATTTTTGTTGTTAGATAGAATAATTGCTTTAATCATTATTTAGCAAAGCGTTTATTTGAAGTGGATCGAAAAATGCAAAAAAGGGGCGCTTGGTTTGAAGCTGTAAATAGGCTGTGGTCTTGCAAAGGCTTATCACTGCATATTTTCGGGGTAATAAAGTTAGAAGGAGGGGGATTTCGATGGATAGCGATGTTTTAAAAAGTGCGGGAATTGATTTTGAGAAGGGCATTGCTCGCTTTCTTGGTGATAGGAAGCTATATGAAAGCATTTTGGTAAATTTTTTGAATGACACTACGTTTACCTTAGCAAGCGAGGCTTTTAAGAATGAAAAATATACCTGTTTATATGAATGTGTACATATGCTTAAGGGCGTCGCAGGCAATACAGACATGACAATGCTCTTTCGTTCTACGGGCGCATTATGCGATTATCTCAGAAAGTGTGAAGATCCCGATCGAGAGGTGGTAATTCTTCTTTTTCGTGAAATAGAGGAGGCATATTATTCTGCTATGCTAGGCATTGTTGCCGCAAAGGAGGCATGATGAATCAATGGATGAAGAGATGAATAGGAAAACGATTCTAATTGCGGACGATGCTGAGCCAAATCGTTTGTTGTTAAAAAAGATATTTGGCGGGGAATATTATGTTGCCGAAGCGGTAAATGGCCTGGAGGTATTGGAAAAGCTACGTCAGCTTCCGAATGTGGCGGTTTTAATACTGGATATTATGATGCCGCAGATGGATGGCTTTGGCGTCCTTGAGGCGATGCAAAAGGACGAATATTTTCGTACAATTCCAACAGTTATGATTACTGCAAATAATGAGGAGGATATTCAAATCAGGGCGTTGTCTTACGGTGCAACGGATATTATGACCAAGCCCTTTAATCCTCAAATCATTCTCCACCGCATCAAAAATATTATGGCACGCAAGGAATCAGAAAGGCTTGCCGAACAAAATCGTGCCTATGAATTGGAATTACGCCTCATGGATACCGACGAAAAGTCGGGACTTTTTAATAAAAATGCATTTCATCGTTATACAGCGAAAATGCTACGGAAATATCCAAGGAAAAAGTTTGTTTTGGTTCGCTGGGATATTGATAACTTTAAGGTATATAATGATTGGTTTGGTACTGAGGCAGGAGATAAATATTTAAAAAAAATAGGGATTTTCTTTCAAAAATATCAACAAAAAGATGCAGGAATTAAGACCTATGCCAGATACGATGCTGACCACTTTGTATGCTGTCGTGAGGCGGATGGTTTTGAAGCGGAGGAAATCACAAGGGTTATTGACGATTATATGGCACAGCTGAAAACGCTGGATTTTGAATATACACCCCGTCTGGGATTATATTTGATTACCGATCCTACGCTGGATGTGGCTTTGATGTGCGATCGAGCACTGCTTGCTTTGCGTTCTATCAAAGACAGCTACGGAAAGCGATATGCATGGTTTGATGATTCAATGCGGGAAGCTATGCTTGAGCAGCAGGAAATTTTAAATGAAATGGAGTTTGCTTTGAAGGATGGCCAATTTGTTCCATATCTTCAGCCGCAATATAATTATGAAAATGGTAAGCTGATAGGGGCAGAGGCTTTGGTTCGGTGGGAGCATCCAAGAAAAGGAGCAATTTTGCCTAGTAAGTTCATACCCTTGTTTGAAAGAAATGGGTTTGTTTCCAGATTAGATGAATATATGTGGGAACAGGTTTGTATTTTGCTGAAAAAGTGGAAGGATGAGGGGCGGCCTTTGGTTCCTATTTCTGTAAACGTTTCCCGCAGGGATATTTATAATCCGCATCTGGTGGAAAATATTCTTGCATTGCTTCGAAAATACAATTTAAATCATGAATTATTGCATTTGGAAATTACAGAAAGTGCATATACACAAAATGCAGAGCAATTGGTAAATACGGTGAATTTACTTAGAAATCATGGTTTGGAAGTACATATGGACGATTTTGGAAGCGGATATTCTTCTTTAAATATGTTGCAAAATGTTCCTGTGGATATTTTGAAGCTGGACATGAAATTCCTGGGGAATGATTACAAAAATGAAAGAAGCGGAAATGTTTTAAATGCTGTGGTGCGCATGGCAACTGCTTTAAAGCTCCCAGTCCTTGCCGAGGGCGTGGAGACAAGGGAACAGGCTGACTTTTTGAAAAGCATCGGTTGTTTGCTGATGCAGGGCTATTTCTTTTCCAGGCCAATAAAAATCGAGAAATATGAAGAGTTATTAGAGAATGCACAAATAGACCCAGGTTTAACGGAAAGTTTCATGGAAAGTTTTGAGAATTCCATAGATTTACTGAGCTTTTCTACCCAATCAACGCTACTGTTAAATTGTTTTGTGGGTGGAGCTGCTATTGTGGAATATGACAGCGAGAATAAAGCTTTGGTTGCATTTCAAATAAACGATCTTCTTTTGGAAGAAACTGGGTTAACAAGAACTGAAATAATGGAGAAAGGAAAAGGTATTTTTGATTATTACAATGGGGCAAATAAGCGATTGGCCATTTCTATGTTTGATGAGGCAATCAAAACCGGTAACCAAGCTAGCTGTGAGGTTATGGCGAAGCCTGAAAAGCGATCCAATGAATATCAATGGTTTAAGCTGCGGGCAAGGCTTCTTGCGACAAAAACTCATAATCATTTTTTTTATGTTACTATTGAAAATATTACAGAAGTAAAACAGATGTCCATGAAGAAGGAAAAAGCGGTGGAGTGGCTTACGGCTATCGTTAATAGTGTGGCGGATGAAGTTTTGGTGCTTGATATGGCAGAGAAGATGCATATTTATTATAGCGACGAGGGTATGGCGGAGCTGTTTGGATATACGAAAAATGATTTTAAAGCATGTTTTGACGATAATTATTTTTTATCAATTCATCCTGAGGACAGAGGGGATGTGGAAGAAAGCTTTCAACAACTCAAAACAGGTGAAAAATTAGCTGAAAGCAAAACATGTCGGCAAATTTGCAAGAATGGTAGCTGGCGTTTGGTTAAAATTACAGGGCGAAGTATTCAAACGAAGCAAAAGCAATTTTATGTTTGTGCCCTTGTTGAAGCCGTGGAAATGCCAAATGAAATGAGCTTTTGATAACAAACCCAAGAAAGATTATATTATATTTGTTTGACAAAAGGGAAGTATAAAAAAGAGTGACTCAAAGGAGTGACTCTTTTTTTTTATTTCCCTGGAAAAAGCGGATATTTTTGGTGTAAGATGAAGCCCCAAAAGCATAGCTTCAAGAAAAGGTTTATTTTCTGAAAACAGCTGCATGGCAAAGGGGTATATTCTGCTTAAAGGTGAAACACATGAAGATTTGAAAAGAAAATGACGATATTTGCAAGGTATAAAATACCGCATTCAGGGGGAGATTTTTAATATCTTCAACTGAAATGGTTTTGCCATTTCTGCTACCAAATTGCTTGATAGGAGTGGGCATAATGGGCTATTATGGAAAGGTAGAAATCAGTGGTATTAATACTTCAAATTTACCGGTTTTAAGCGGCGCCGAGGCAAGAGAGCTTTTTATTAAATATCGAGAAGGGGACGAATCCGCAAGGGAAAAATTAATTGAAGGTAATCTGAGGTTGGTTTTGAGTATTATTAAAAGATTCGAAAATAGAAATGAGAATATGGATGACTTATTTCAGATTGGCGTGGTTGGTTTAATCAAAGCCATAGATAATTTTGATATTAATATGCAAGTGATGCCATCAACATATTGCTGCCCTATGATTATTGGGGAAATCAGGCGTTATCTTCGGGATAATAATTCCATTCGGGTGAGTCGTTCCTTAAGAGATACAGCATATAAAGCGTTGCAAGCCAAGGAGCGATTAATGGCGGAACGGGAGAAAGAGCCCTCCATCGAAGAAATTGCAAAGGTAATGGGAATGTCTCGCGAAAGCGTTGTAACGGCGATGGATGCAATTCAAGACCCTGTGTCCTTGTATGAACCTGTTTATCACGATGGGGGGGATACTCTTTTTGTGATGGATCAGGTGAGTGATGAGAAAAATGGAGACAAGCTATGGCTTGAGAATCTTTCATTAAGTGAGGCAATGCGCCATCTTTCAGATCGGGAGAAAAAAATAGTCTCATTAAGATTTTTTGAGGGTAAAACCCAAACCGAGGTGAGTACGGAAATCGGAATCAGCCAAGCGCAGGTGAGCCGTTTGGAAAAAAGTGCATTAAAGCATATGCAAAAATATGTGTAAGATAATAGACAATCCGCCAAAAATCATGTAAAATGTAAGTGAATTATGTAAAAAAATTGGAAGAAGGCATGGGCATAGAAGAAACATGCCGTTCTCAATTGGTCAAATGTTTTGATTTTTATGAAATACAAAGGTGTTTGGTCACCGACTGTTTGGAGTAAAATGAAAAGCATTTTTGAAATTGTCATGATTTTAGGAGGAAGAAGAAATGCGAATTTGTACAGAAGATACAGCGGCATTGTTTATTGATTTTCAAGAAAAATTAGTTCCTGTAATTAGTGGGAAGGAAGAAATTGTAAGAAAATCAGCCGTGCTGGCTCAGGGCTTGGCAGAGGTTGGCGTATCCTTTGCAGTGTCACAGCAATATACAAAAGGTTTGGGCGAAACTGTTCAGGAGCTTGCAACGGTGATTGACTCGTTTTATTATATGGAAAAAAACACATTCAGCTGCTTTGCCTGTGAGGAAATTTCAGCTTGGGTGAAAGCGCAGGGAAAAAAGACAATTTTAGTTTGCGGCGTGGAAGCACATATTTGTGTGCTGCAAACGGTAATTGATCTTTTGGATGCCGGTTATCGGGTACTTGTTGTTGCTGATTGTGTTGGCTCCAGAAATCCTTACGATAAAGAAATTGGTTTGGAGCGAATGAAGGCGGAGGGCGCAATTTTAACAACCTGCGAGGCGGCATTGTTTGAATTGACAGGTGGCGCAAAATCACCTCATTTTAAAGTCATTTCCAAATTAGTAAAATAATATTAGCTTTGGCATAAGAGCATTGAGCGGCCGGGCAGTGGCCTGAGCCGCTTTTTATCGGTTTTATGTAAACATTTCTCTTTCGTTCGGGGAAATCTATAGAGGAATATAAGCTATTGTAAAACTTTCATAAAATTATGAAATGATTTTGCGTAGTTTTTTTAAGTTTTATATAAGGAAAGAACTGTATTATAAAATGTAAGTAAAGTGTATGTGGAGGAATTGAAATGAAAGCAATGGAACACTTGAAAACCATTACTCACCATAGACGACTTGTACGACAGCATTGTTTTCAGGTGGGGCTTTATTGGCAAGGATTAACCCATGATCTTTCTAAATTTTCCCCTACGGAGTTTTTGGTAGGGGCAAAATATTTTCAGGGGGATCGCAGTCCAAACAATGCGGAACGTGATGATAAGGGTTATTCCAGCTCATGGTTACACCATAAGGGAAGAAATAAGCACCACTTTGAATATTGGATTGATTATAGCAGAAGCCGTGAACAGTTGTTAACTGGAATGAAAATGCCAGTGCGATTTGTGGTTGAGATGTTTATGGATCGAATTGCAGCTTGTAAAACATATCAAAAAGGTGATTATACCGATGCTAGTCCTTGGGAATATCATAAAAAAAGCAGGCTTGTGCATAAAATTATGCATGAGGATTCCTTGCGCCTATTGGAGCATTTTTTGCGTATGCTTGCAGAATGTGGGGAAGAAGCCACCTTTGCATATGTGAAAAGGTTTTTAAAATGCGAAAGGAAACGTGCATTAAAGCAGTATATAAGAAATTATTTAAAGGGGGGCGATTGGAAAAGTGAATCGTGAAAAGGTGGTTGTGGGGCTTTCAGGCGGTGTAGACAGTACAGTGTGTGCATATTTACTTAAACAGCAGGGCTATGAAGTGATTGGAGTTACCATGAATTTATGGCCGGGCGAAAATGGCAATAAGGCAATTGCGGATGCGAAGAGGGTTTCCGAAAAACTGGGGATTCCCCATTATGTTTTGGATTTTACAGCAGAATTCAAAGAAAAGGTTGTCGATAATTTTATCGAACGCTATTTTTTAGGGATTACGCCAAACCCATGCGTAGTGTGCAATCGTCAAATTAAAGGGGAGGCACTTTTGCAAAAGGCGCATGAGCTTGGGGCAAGCCGTATTGCCACTGGGCACTATGCAAAAGTTGAAAAGCACCCTCAGACGGGACGCTATGCAATTCGCAATTCCAAAACAGCCCACAAGGATCAGACATATGCGTTGTATCGGTTAACGCAAGAGCAGTTGGAAGCAATGGTGTTGCCCATTGGCGATTATACAAAGGATGAAGTCAGAAAAATTGCCGAACAGATTGATGGGTTTATTGCCGAAAAGGGCGACAGTCAGGATATTTGTTTTATTCCCGACGGAGAATATGCGTCTTTCATTGTCAATCAAAGTGGAAAAAACGGAGAAAAAGGCGATTTTGTCGATTTAGAGGGTAATGTGCTTGGAAAACATAAAGGTGTGATTCATTATACCATTGGGCAAAGGAAAGGGCTGGGCGTTGCATTTGGTAAACCCATGTACGTTTATAATGTGAACCCAAAGCAAAATCAGGTTGTTTTATGTGACAATGAGGAATTATTTCAAAAAAAGCTGTATGCAGGCGAGCTGGCAACGATGGCGTTTGAGAAATTTGAAGATGGAATGCGGTTGCAGGCAAAAATACGTTATGGGAACAAAATAGCTTGGTGTACCATTAAAATGCTTGGTGAGGATAAATTGGAATGTATTTTTGATGAACCACAAAGGGCAATCACGCCTGGGCAATCCCTTGTTTTATACGATGGGGAATATGTGGCCGGGGGTGGCATTATTCTTCCTTATCAGGATTGAATCGATTGGTAAAAGTGAATGGGCTTTTTATTTAAATTTTATATAGAAGCGTAAAATGTTAAAAGCAGATAAAAGTTCATTGCGGTAGCTTGCGGGTTATGTTATGATTACGGGGGCTATTTTTGAACTGTAAAAGTATATGTATTAAATTGGAGGAAGAAATGGATTACGCAAATATAATCATACCGTTTATTGGTGGGCTTGCCATGTTTATTTTTGGCATGAACTATATGGCGCAAGGTTTACAAAATGCAGCTGGCACGAAAATGAAGGCAATTCTGGAAGCTTTAACGCAAAACAAGCTAATGGGTGTTGCTTTGGGTGCGTTGGTAACGGCCATTGTTCAAAGCTCATCTGCAACAACTGTTATGGTAGTTGGTTTTGTTAATGCAGGCTTAATGAATTTAACACAAGCCATGAGCGTTATTATGGGTGCGAATATCGGTACCACGGTAACAGGATGGCTGGTTTCCAGCTCTGAATGGGCAAAGATGTTTAGCCCGACAACCATGGCTCCTTTGGCGGTTATGGTAGGTGTGGTTTTGCAAATTTCCGGTAAAAAAATGAAGCATAGGGAAATTGCTTCTATTATTATTGGGTTTGGTATTTTGTTTATTGGTATGCATACAATGTCTGACAGCGTTTCCCCATTGAGAGAGTCCCAGATGATTAAGGATGCATTTACAACCTTAGGGCAAAAACCAATGCTGGGTATTTTGGCAGGTGCAGGTGTAACCGCAGTTATTCAGAGTTCCTCTGCATCGCAGGGAATTTTGCTTTCTCTTGCAGCTACAGGCTTAGTGCCTATGAATGCAGCGGTTTTTATCATCATGGGGCAGAATATCGGCACTTGTGTAACAGCATTAATCAGCGGCATTGGTGCCGGAAAAAATGCAAAGTGTGTTGGTTATATGCACTTGATGTTTAATATTATTGGTACAGTTATTTTCAGTACGATAGCGATTGTATATTTCACATCCATCAATCCTGAGGCTGGTGATGGAATTATTTCACTGACACAAATCAGTGCAATCCATACTGCTTTCAATATTGGTACAACTTTATTATTATTCCCATTTTCAAATCTGATTATTCGTGTGGCCATGAAACTCAATGGTGTTGCAGAAAGCACAAATGGGGACGAAGCCCAGCTTCTTCATCTGGACAAGCGTATTTTGCAGACGCCAAGCCTTGCGGTGGAAGGGGCGAAGCTGGAAACCATTCGTTTGGGGCGCATTGCAAGAGAAAATCTTATCTGTGCTTTGGAGGCGCTTCATGATGGTTCGGCTGAAAAAATTGAAGAGGTAAAGCAGAGAGAATGTGTTGTGGATAGAGTTTGTGACGGTATTTCAGAATATTTGATTAAGCTTTGTATGCTGCAAATCAGTGATAGAGAAAATCAGGTTGTAACTTCCCTCCTGAATACCATTAGTGATATGGAGCGCGTTGGCGATCATGCGGAAAACATTGCCGAATTGGCTGAAGAAATGAAAAAAGAGGAGATAGCTTTTTCCCATACTGCTGTGGAGGAATTGGATGAAATGATTCGCGCAGCACTTTTGAGCTATGATAATGCTTTAAAAGCTTTGGAAAACGATGACATCGCATCAGCGGCAAAAACTGCGGTATATGAGGATCAGGTGGATGATTTGGAGAAAAAATTGCGTGCAGGGCATATTAGCAGACTTTCTAATGCGGAATGCAATGTGAATGCAGGGATTCATTTTCTGGAAGTGCTTGCAAATTTGGAGCGTATTTCAGACCACGCTATGAATATTTCTCAGGTTGTTTTAAATGAACATAGATACAATAGAAATATAACTTTAAATGAAGAAGGCACTGCTGTGGAGTAATGGAAAGCTTATCCTTTGAGGAGTCGAAAGGTTTCATAAAAAATAACCTTTGAAAAAGGTCCAGTGCTTTTTGCATAAATTTTAGAAAAGAACCCGTATTTGTAAGGACTTGCCTTGCAATACGGGTTTTGTGTTTTGAGAACATAAAGGGCGTAAAGAGCTTGATTTGAAAAGCTATGGTTTCCAAAATTCTCCGAACAGAGGGCCATTTTAAAAGGTTGAATCATCCGAAAGAGAGATTTTTTTGGAAGCGTACCCTCCACTAAATCAGCATTCCCTTAGTAATCAAAAATATTTGCAGGTTGTTAAATTAAAAAAGGGTGGATAATATTTCAGTGAAAGTGAAATACGAATAATTTTCAAAACGATTTGAAATTGTGCAATAAATGTACAGTGTATACATTTTTTCAATTTTTTTTGATGAATTGAAACACAAAAGTCCACGGTGCAAATTCATTATTCAAAAAAATACTTAAAATTTAAAAAAAAATAAATAGGAATTGTTTAAATGTAATAAAATGAAATAAAGAAAAATGTTTTATTAAAAATAAAAATTAGTTCATCATGCACAAAAATGATGATTGATTTTTATAAAATTCAACCAAAAAAATTTGAATTTTCTATTGACAATATTTTTTTTTGATGTTAAACTGCGTAAAGTAAAGCAAAGGTGCTGAAGAGTAATCTCTCAGTGCCTTTTTTAGTTAAAACATTTAAGGAGGTTGTGTGTATGAATGCTTTGGAATTGTTTGAACAAGCGTCGTCTGATTTATTTGGCATTTGGTTTTTAATGGGCGCGGTATTGGTATTTTTTATGCAGGCTGGGTTTGCAATGGTTGAGACGGGGTTCACCAGAGCAAAAAATGCCGGAAACATTATCATGAAAAATCTTATGGATTTTTGTATTGGTACAGTGGTATTTTTACTAATCGGATTTAATCTTATGATGGCCGAGGACACATTGTTTGGATTTATGGGTATTCCTAATCTTAATCTTTTTACTGATTTTGCGAATTTCCCTTGGTCCTCCTTTATTTTTAACTTGGTTTTCTGTGCGACAGCAGCCACAATTGTGTCAGGAGCAATGGCAGAAAGAACAAAGTTCAATGCTTACTTGATTTACAGTGCAGTCATCAGCTGTCTGATCTATCCTATCGAAGCAGGCTGGGTATGGAACGGCAACGGCTGGTTATTCCAGATGGGCTTTGTTGATTTTGCAGGTTCTGCTGCAATTCATATGGTTGGTGGTATTTCAGCACTGATTGGTGCAAAATTGTTAGGCCCTCGTATTGGTAAGTATGTTAAGGGAAAAGATGGAAAAACGGTTGTACGCGCAATTCCCGGACACTCTTTAACATTAGGTGCATTAGGTGTATTCATTTTATGGTTTGGTTGGTATGGTTTTAACGGTGCAGCCGCTACACAGGTTGGGCAGCTGGCACAGATTTTTAGCACAACTACAATTGCAGCAGGCTTTGCAACTGTGACTACCATGATTTTCACTTGGCTTAAAAATGGGAAGCCTGATGTTTCCATGACATTAAACGGTTCTCTGGCAGGTTTGGTTGCAATCACAGCACCATGTGCAAACGTTGATGCTTTAGGTGCAATTATCATTGGTATCGTTGCAGGGTTTTTAGTTGTTTTGGTTGTTGAATTTTTAGATATGAAATTACATATTGATGATCCTGTTGGTGCTGTTGCAGTACATGGGGCAAATGGTATTTGGGGTACTTTATCCGTTGGGTTGTTTAATATTTATGAGGGCGATGTTGTTACGAAAGGTTTATTCTATGGTGGCGGTGTTCATCAGCTTATAACCCAGATCATTGGTATTATAGCAATTGCTGCATGGACGGCTGTAACGATATACATTGTTTTTACAGTAATTAAGAAAACAAATGGTCTTCGTGTATCTCCTGCAGAAGAAATTGAAGGTCTTGATGTAAGTGAGCACGGCCTTGCAAGCAGCTATGCAGATTTTATGCCTGTAACAAACTCCTATGGCGGATTTGTTGGGAGTGCACCTTCTAATGAGCTGGTGGAAGAAAAGGTTTCGGTTCCTGTTGACACAGCAATTCCTGTTCAGTACAGTTATTCCGAAAGTATACCTTCCAAATCAAAAATCACAAAGATTACAATTATTACTCGTCAGAGCAAGTTTGAGGAATTAAAGAGAGCAATGAATGAAATTGAAGTAACTGGTATGACAGTAATTCACGTTGTTGGATGCGGCTTGCAAAAGGGCAGCAATCAGTATTATCGTGGTGTACCGGTTGAAATCAACCTCTTACCTAAGATTCAGGTTGAAATTGTTGTAACGAAGGTTCCTGTTGAAAAGGTTGTTGAAGCAGCGAAAAAGGCGCTTTATACCGGCAATATCGGCGATGGCAAAATCTTTATCTACAATGTTGAGGATGTTATCAAAATCAGAACTGGTGAAACAGGTTATGATGCAATGCAAGGTGAAGAATAAGTATTCAACGACTGAAAGGTCTTTGAAGATATAATTCCTAAATGAATAATTTCAAAGAGAAATACCGTCGGAATCATCTGGCGGTATTTCTCTTTGCACTAAAATATGAGGATTGCTTTTATGAAAAGGTGCAGCTGTAGTTGAAACCATTTTTTCTTGTGGGGGGATTAGAACTTACGCCTTGAATGCCGTTATTATCCCGGATTTCCCAGTTATGAACGCATATATTCTCATCATGGCGGCATTTATTGCGATATGCAACCTCAGTGCAGGTATTTTCGGAATGCAGATAAATCCAAGAATCACGCACACACAGTGATTTATGCCTTCTCCTAATTCGTTTCAACAGGTGAATGAACCCAGATTAGCTTGGTAGCTTGAGTACTGACATTTTTCCAATAATGATATTCGTTTGATTTAAAATACATAGAATCCCCTTTTTTAAGTGTGAAGGTGAGATCATAGTTGATAATGACCTGTAGCTCGCCACGAATGATATAAAGGTATTCTTCCCCTTTGTGACGATGCGTTTCACTAGAACCCCCTCCGGGTTGTACTGTAAAATGCATAGGAAAGAGAACGTGGTTTTTTTTGCGAACCAGTGATTCCATACGCACACCCTCTAGGCCAATTTCTGCAACTTCGCCTTTCCCCTTTCTTACAATATAGGAATCAGCGGTTTCAATATCATCGATTTCAAAAAAGTAAAGTATACTTTCCCCATATAGCATCGCAAGTTTTGATAGTTTATCTATATCTATTGTCGCAGTGCCATTCTCAATACTTTCAATATAAAAAGGGTCAATTCCAGTTTCCTTGCAAACATCCTCTATGGACATATTTAATACTTCTCTTGATGCTTTCCACTTAGAGTTTAGCAATTTCTGGCTGTATTTAATTGATTCCTTAGCGTCATTTTTATAAATATAAGGGCTAGTATTGGAATCTCCGTAGAGTAAGTTCTTAATAGCCGACATGGTCATACTCTCATCCATGGAGAGTGTTCTTATCTTTTTAAGTAAATCGAGGTCGCTTAGTGTATATACACGATAATTATTGCTTAATCGCTTTGGTTTTATTAATCCCGCCTTCTCCCAATTTCTCAAAGTTGCTGGAACGATATAAATTTGTTTTGCAACCTGTTTTATTGTAAAATAAATTTCTTCGTTTTTATTATTAGGTTTATTCATGACAATCTCCTATGGAATATTTTTTTTAATATAAATATATTATAAACCTTATAAAACTATTTGACAATGATAATGTTTGTCTGCTAACATCACCACAAGGAACATTGTAAAAGCTTTATACAATGTTTAACAAAATGTTTGGTTTAAGATTTATGACTAAAGTATGGAGGCAAAGTATGGGATTTAGAGAAGATGGTAAATGGTGGGTTAGTCAATCAAATTATGAACAGGAAGTTATGTCAAAGTACAATTTTTCAAAAAACATCAAAATTTTGGATACAACACTTAGAGACGGTGAACAACAGCCTGGAATCATATTGACAAGAAAAGAAAAGGTGGAAATTGCAAAAAAACTGGCAGAAGCTGGTGTGCAAAGAATCGAGGCTGGGACACCGGCAGCATCCAAAGAAGATGCAGATGCAATTAGAGAAATTGCCAGCCTCAATCTAGGTGCGGATATTTTTGCGTTTGTTAGAAATATGCCTGAGGATATGAAATTGGCAAGAGAATGTGGTGTGACACATGTGCTTGCAGAAATACCGGGGAGTGAGCACTTACTAAAATTTGGCAAAAGATGGACGGCTGATCGGGCAATCAAGGCAGCGAACGAGGCAACACAAGCGGCCAAAGAAGAAGGGCTATATGTAACATTCTTTCCTGCGGATTCATCAAGAGCAAGTCTTGATTTTTTAATCGATTCCGTGCATCAGATTTCTGAAGCTGGTCATATGGATGCTTTGGCGTTGGTGGATACATTCGGTTGTTACTCGCCTGAAGGTGCTGCATATGCAGTAAGAAAGTTAAAAAATGAATTTTCTGTACCAATTGAGGTTCATTTCCATGATGACTTTGGTTTAGGTGTGGCTTCTACCATTGCAGGCTTAGCCGCTGGTGCTGAAGTTGCCCACGTTACAGTAAACGGGATAGGGGAAAGAGCTGGTAGTGTCGGTTTAGAACCTTTGGTGTTAGCGCTCAAAGTGCTGTATGATGTGGATGCGGGCATTGATTTGAAACAGCTGAAAGGTTTGTCCGAACTAGTGTCAAGGCATACAAATTATCCTGTATTTCCAACGAAGCCAGTTGTAGGGGATCGAATCTTTGGATGGGAAACAGGAATGCCTTCTAGCTTGTGGACAAATTGCAAAGATGAACAACCACTCGCTATGCTTCCTTATCACTGGTCACTCACAGGGCAGAAAGAACCCGTGTTATATTTGGGAAAGAAGAGCGGAAAAGATAATGTGAAAGACTGGCTTTCTAGAAATAATGTCGACCTTACAATTGAGCAAGAGCAAAATTTACTTGGATTGGTCAAAGGTTTGTCTTTGGAATTAAAAAGAGATTTGACGTATGAGGAGTTTATGCAACTTATCAAACAATTATAAGAATGATTAGGATAACATCATATTGAGAGGGGGATTTCGGCAATGGAAGAAAATGGTTTAAAGTCAGCGGAAAAACAACGGGATCAATTTAAGTCCGGTTTTGGATTTATCATGGCTGCCGCAGGCTCGGCGGTTGGGTTAGGTAATATTTGGAGATTTCCTTATGTGACGGGCACTAACGGAGGCGGGGCATTCGTATTTGTATATCTTCTATGTGCAGTCACAGTAGGGGCAACTTTACTGCTTGCAGAGTTTGTAATAGGAAGACATGGTAGTGCTAATGCAATTGATAGCTATGCAAAAATAAAGAAAAATGCAAAATACATCGGATTTCTTGGGTTTTTCTCAGCGTTTATATTCTTGTCCTATTATTCCGTAGTAAGTGGCTGGACTGTATTTTATTCTATACAATCGTTTATTGGATTAAATGGTATCACTCCAGACCAAACAGGTGCCTTCTTTTGCGCATTCATTTCAGATCCTTTTAAGCCGCTTTTATATCATGCAATATTCATGGTATTAACAATTGCAATCGTTATTAAAGGTGTATCAAAAGGGATTGAAGCATGCACTAAAATTATGATGCCAATGCTGTTTATATTGCTGATTGTATTGGTGCTTAGGTCAGTTACCCTATCCGGTGCAGCAGAAGGTATAAAATGGTATCTTAAACCGGATTTTTCAAAAATCACGGCAGGAACATGCATTGCAGCATTAGGACAAGTATTTTTCAGTATGAGTGTAGGTATGTCGGGCATGGTGACTTATGCAAGTTACCTTGGCAAGAAGGAAAATTTACCCAAAACCTCCATTGTGGTGGCATTAATGGATTCAACAGTAGCGCTTTTGGATTTGGCATTTGGGGCGATGTACAAGTGTTTGGAAAAGGTATTTTTGACTTGTTTGATTATTTTGGGTCGAATATTTCTCTTCCACTGGGCGGACTTGCGACTGCAATACTCGTAGGTTGGTTCTAGAATAAAAAAGAAGCCATCAAAGAAGCAGGTAACGATGGATTGGTTGGTTTGAAAATATTAAACGCTTGGTATTTTATCGTAAAATATGTTGCTCCAATCGTCATTTTAATGATTTTCTTGACGAATATTGGTGTACTGAATCTGAAATAAATATGTTGATTTGTGAACAGGAGGATTAGATGAAAAATAATTTATCGGACAGAACAAGTAAAGTTAAATTTAGTCCAATCAGGGAAATCTTTGACTTGGCTTCAAAAACACCAGGCTTAACACGCTTTGAAGTTGGACAACCGGACTTTGCCACACCAATACATATAAGGGAAGCAAGTAAATCTGCAATTGATGAAGGGTTAATTGGATATACACCAACAAATGGTCTTCAAGTAACCAGAGAGGCTGTCAGTAAAAGATTGTCTGCAGACTTTGGGCTAGAATATGACCCCAATTCTGAAATTGCCATTACTGTAGGTGCAAGTGGTGCTCTTTATCTTGCACTGAGAGCGCTGATTAATCCTGGAGATGAGGTGCTCAGGCCAGATCCCGGCTTCGCAACTTATGATGAAATTATTAAAGATGCTGATGGCATCCCAGTTAAATATCCATTAATTCCTGATAAAACCTTTAGTGTTGATGTCAAAGTAATTGAATCCCTCATAAGCGAAAAAACGAAAGCAATTATCATCAACTCTCCAGGAAATCCATGCGGAAATGTCATTGATGAGATGCAACTTGAAGAAATTATGGACATTTGCGAAAAGCATGGGCTGTTCGTTATATCTGATGAAGCCTATGATAAAATCATTTACGACCAAAAGCATGTGCCGGCTGCTTTAAAAGCAAAGGATAAGTACAATGTGCTTACGATTGGCAGCAGTTCAAAAAACTATGCCATGACAGGATTTCGGATTGGTTATGCTGCGGGAGATAAAAAACTAATTGCGGAAATCGTTAAGTTTCAGTCGCTTTCGTCGATTTGTGCGGATTATGTTGGTCAGAAGGCTTACGCCGTGGCTTTATTTGAAGACCAGAGCGAAACCACAAAAATGGTCGATGAGTACAACAGAAGAAGACAGTATTTTGTCAGTGAGTTGAATAAGATTGCCGGATTTAATTGCAGCTCTCCCGACGGTGCATTTTATGTATTTGTTGATATTTCAGAGCATAATCCGGACGACTGGGCGTTTACAAAATATTTGATCGAACAAGTGAAGGTTACTTGTATTCCGGGAAGTTCTTTTGGTGATGTGGGAAAGGGATTTGTCAGGTTTTCATTTGCCACATCTATGGAAGTGCTGCATGAGGGCATAGAAAAACTTAAAAAACATTTTGGAACAAAGCTGGATTCGTAATAGGCCATAAAACGAAATTTTGATTTTTGTTTGTAGCGTGTAATCGTGGTTATTTGATTTTGATACATAAATAACCACGATTCTAGTTACATTTCAAAATATTTTAGGCGCGAAGGGAGGTTTGGGGTTTATGGAAATATTGGTTATTAACATTGGAGGATCCTCTACAAAAATTGCTTTGTTTATTAATGAAACGCTTGAAATGAGCAATACAATCAGGCATTCAGTCGAAGAACTTAAGCAGTTTAAGGATATTTGGGATCAGTATGATTTCAGAAAACAGGTTGTATTGGATTATTGCAGGGAGAATCAGATAGAGATAGAAAAGCTTGATGCAGTCGTTTCAAGAGGCCCATCTGTAAAACCTTTAGAATCAGGTGTTTATAGAATCAGCGACGAGATGGTGATGGATGCTAAAAGTAATAAATATGGAACGCATCCTTGTGGATTAGGATGTAAAATTGCGAAGGATATTACGAATGATACAATCTTAGCGTTGACGGTAGATCCCCCATGTGTGGATGAGATGATTCCAGTTGCTAGGTACACTGGCTTACCGTTTATCAAAAGACATAGTTTCTTCCAAGCGTTGAATCACAAAGCGCTTGCCGAAGGTGCATTTCGGGTTTTAAATAATGAAGAGAAGCTACTTGAATATTCATTGTAAATGGATGGTGAAAATATGATTACTAAGATTAGTCAGATTTTACATGAGGTTAAAAACAAAGAAAAATTAATCGTTGCTGTTGCTTGTACCGATGAAGATGAAGTCATTGTAGCAAAAGAGGCGATTGAACTGGAGCTTGCAAAATTTATTTTTATTGGCGACGAAACAATAATTCGTTCGGCTTTGGATAAACATAAACCCAATTCTGAGTCCATAATGATTATGAACGAATGCGATCATCATGAAGCAGCTTATAAAGCTTTGATGCTTGTGAAAGAGAAAAAGGCGCACATTCCAATGAAAGGTTTAATGCATACTGAAGTTTTTTTAAAAGCAGTTTTTGATAAGGAAATAGGTCTTCGCACAAACAAAAAAATGACACAGGTGACAGTTTTTGATGGCTACAACGGGGAACTACAGTTTTTGACGGATTGTGCAATCAATATTAAACCTAATTTGGAGGGTAAAAAACTGATTATTGAAAACGCAGTTGAGCTTGCGCAAAATCTTGGGTACGAAATGCCACTTGTAGCTTTGTTGGGTTCTGTTGAAACGGTGAGTGAATCCATGCCGGATACACTTGAAAGCGCAATACTGACTCAGATGAATCGCCGTGGACAAATACAGAATTGTATTGTAGATGGACCATTGTCACTGGATAATGCCATTTCTTTAGAAGCAGTAAAACGCAAAAAAATCGATTCGCCTGTCGCTGGAAAAGCGCATATACTCGTCGCTTCTGAATTGCAAGTGTCCAATACTTTTAGTAAATCACTAATATGTTATGCAAATATTGAATGTGCATCTGTGATAGTCGGTACGAAAACACCTGTAATCATGACTTCTAGAACGGATATGTTGAAAAATAAAGTGAATGCGATCGCTGCTGCTTGTTATCTGTTTCATCAAGAATAGCTTGTATGCTGAGAAGGTAAAAATATGAATGAGATTAAAATATTAAAGAATATAGTGTACGGAGAAACAGAGCGTGAATACCTGACGGCGGACATATACTTGCCGACAAATAAAACCAGCATACCCATTGTCATACTCGTTCATGGAGGTGCTTTTCATGCCGGTGCGAAAGAAATGTACGAAAATTGGGGGACTTATTTGGCGCAAAATGGATTTTGCGCAATGGCTATTAATTACAGACTTTCAGGGCCCGATTATCCGTCATATTCAGGGGCTATAGACGACGTGTAAAAATCTGTAAATTTTCTGGTGTCAAAGGCTCATGCGTGGGAGCTAGACCCAATGAATGTCGCTTTTATTGGAGATTCGGCAGGTGCGTATTTGAGTACGATGGTAGCTCTAAAAAGCGGCATATCGAGCTATAAAATAAAGTTGCTCATCTCTTTATATGGTGTTTTTGATATTGTAGAATGGGAACAATATACCAATAAGACAAGAAGCGACTTTGTTGTCAATAAATTGTTTGGGACAGATTCCTCTTCGGGTTATGATGTGTACCGAGATGGCAATCCCCTTGTTCAAATTGAAAAGGTTGCAAGAAATCCGATTTTTGGTACTGAGTATATGCTCATTAACGGGGAAGAAGATACCGTTGTGTTACCAGAAAATCAAACACTCGCATTTTCTTACAAATTAAGCGAGCTGAAGATTCCTTTTACCATGCACAAAATAAGCGATAGAGGGCATTTTTGGTTTACTAAGAATGGAAATATTGCGATGAATCAAGACGATGGCGATTTATATAAATATCCAATTTCCGAAGTCAGGCCGGTCATATTGGAGAAGCTGAACGCCACATTATCAAAAAACAGCGAGGAACAGTAAATTTTCGCTTCCCAAAAAATGATTGAAAAGCCACACCTACCCTGGGTGTGGCTTTTCGCACGTTTAAAATACAGTGGGACGAATCGGTGATAGGCTGACAAGGTATGTAGTAAATAAAATTAACCCACT
>JAQUSU010000041.1 GCA_028710085.1 Anaerotignum sp. | reverse complement strand
AGCAAGGAAATGCAGGCTGTTTTTTCTGAGGGCTTCAAGTTCCGTACTTGGCGCAAGCTTTGGATTGCCTTGGCAAAAGCAGAAAAAACGTTAGGCTTGGAAATTACAGACGAGCAAATTGCGGAATTGGAAGCTTTCAAGGACGATGTTAACTTTGAAGTGGCGGAAGCTAGAGAAAAAATTGTGCGTCATGATGTAATGAGCCATGTTTTTGCTTATGGCAAACAGTGCCCCAAGGCAGAACCGATTATCCATTTGGGCGCAACCTCTTGCTATGTTGGGGACAACACGGATGTGATTATCTTAAAAGAGGCATCTCAGATTATTTTGAAAAAAGCGGCTCAGGTAGTCAAAAATCTTTCGGAATTTGCGGAGGAATACAAAAGCCTTCCCTGCTTGGCATACACCCATCTTCAGCCTGCACAGCTGACAACAGTCGGCAAAAGAGCAACCCTTTGGATTTATGAATTGTGTCAGGATATTCATGAACTGGAGCATCGCTTGGAAGAACTGCTTTTATTGGGCTCAAAGGGCACAACAGGCACACAGGCAAGCTTTATGGAGCTGTTTGAAGGCGACGAAGAAAAAATCAAGAAGATGGAAGCAATGATTGCGGCGGACATGGGCTTTAAGGGCTGTGTTCCTGTTTCAGGGCAGACTTATTCCCGTAAGGTAGACGCTTATTTCTTATCGGTACTTTCCGGTTTTGCACAGAGTGCTTATAAATTTTCCAATGATATGCGTATTTTGCAGTCCTTTGAGGAAATGGAAGAGCCTTTTGAAAAAAATCAGATTGGTTCCTCTGCAATGCCTTACAAGAGAAACCCTATGAGAAGTGAAAGAATTTCTGCTTTGGCTCGTTATGTGATTGTGGATTCCTTAAATCCTGCGTTGACAGCAGGTACGCAGTGGTTTGAAAGAACCTTGGATGATTCCGCAAACAAGAGAATTTCCAGCGCAGAGGCGTTTTTGGCGGTGGATTCTATTTTGAATATTTACATGAATGTAACAGCCGGCTTGGTTGTTTATGATAAGGTTGTGGAACGCCGTGTGATGGAAAAACTACCCTTTATGGCAACGGAAAACATCATGATGAAATCTGTGAAAAAAGGCGGCAACAGACAGGAATTACATGAAGGACTGCGCACCCACTCTCACGCTGCAGCGGCGAAGGTGAAGCTTGAGGGCGGTAAGAATGACTTAATCGAAAGAATTGCGGCGGATGATGCATTCCCCTTGACATTAGAAGAAATTAAAGCGGAATTGGATCCAGCTTTGTATATCGGCAGAAGTGCATCTCAGGTAGATGAATTTATCAAAGAGATTGCGCAGCCGATTATTAAAAAATGGCATGATGCAGAAATTCAAGCGGAGTTAAAGGTTTGATACAAAGGGGGCATTCTAAAATGAAAGAATTTGAATTAAAATATGGCTGTAATCCAAATCAAAAGCCGGCAAGAATTTATATGGCTGACGGCAGCGAACTGCCTATCCGAATTTTAAGCGGAAAACCCGGATATATCAATTTTTTGGATGCCTTTAACAGCTGGCAGTTGGTAAAAGAATTAAAGGAAGCCTTGGGTATGCCTGCGGCAACCTCCTTTAAGCATGTAAGCCCCACTTCTGCGGCGGTAGGGACACCTATGAGCGCAGATTTAAAAAAGGCTTGCTTTGTGGATGACATTGAGGGCTTAGACGAATCTCCCATTGCTTTGGCATATGCAAAGGCAAGAGGGACAGACCGTTTGAGTTCCTACGGCGACTGGATTGCGTTAAGCGACGTTTGCGACGCAGTGACGGCAACCATGATTAAGAGAGAGGTTTCTGACGGTATTATTGCACCCGGTTACACAGCTGAGGCTTTGGAAATTTTAAAAGCCAAAAGAAACGGCTCCTATAATGTAGTGGAAATTGATGCTGATTTTGTGCCCACGGAAAAAGAAATAAAACAGGTTTTTGGCATTACCTTTGAACAGGGCAGAAACAATTTTAAAATTGACAAGGCGCTTTTGGGAAATATCGTAACCGAGAATAAAGAATTGTCAGAAGAAGCAGAAATGGATTTAATCATTGCTTTGATTACTTTGAAATATACCCAGTCCAACTCCGTTTGCTTTGCAAAGGATGGACAGGCAATTGGCGTTGGTGCCGGTCAGCAGTCCCGTATTCATTGCACTCGTCTTGCAGGGAGTAAGGCGGATATTTGGCACTTACGTCAGTGCGATAAGGTATTAAATCTTCCATTTTTGCCTTCCGTAGCTCGGCCTGCAAGAGATAATGCCATTGATATTTATATTTCTGAGGATTACGAGGATGTATTGGCGGAGGGTGCTTGGCAGCAGATTTTTTCTGTAAAGCCTGAACCCTTGACAAGAGAGGAAAAGAAAGCATACCTTGCTACTATCAAAGGTGTTGCCTTGGGCAGCGATGCATTCTTCCCCTTTGGTGACAACATTGAAAGAGCGGCAAAAAGCGGCGTTTCCTATATTGCAGAACCTGGCGGTTCTATCCGTGACGATAATGTGATTGAAACCTGTAACAAATATAACATTGGAATGGCGTTTACAGGGATGCGGTTGTTCCATCATTAAGAAGCGGGAGGGTATGAAAAATGAAGGTCATGGTAATTGGCGGTGGCGGCAGAGAGCATGCCATTGTGAAAAAAATCAAAGAAAATTCCAATGTAACTGAACTTTTTGTGCTGCCTGGTAACGGTGGGATTGCCCAAGATGCTGTTTGTGTGGATATTGCCGCAAACGAAGTGGAAAAAATCGTTCGGTTTGCAGTGGAAAATAAAATCGAGTTTGCAGTTGTGGCTCCTGATGATCCACTTGTATTAGGCGTTGTGGATGCGTTGGAAAACGTTGGTATTCCTTGCTTTGGCCCCAATAAAAGAGCGGCCATTTTGGAGGGAAGCAAGGTTTTTTCTAAAAATTTAATGAAAAAATACAACATCCCTACGGCAGGATATGAAGTGTTTGACGATATGGCAAAGGCTTTGGAATATTTGGAAACAGCACCCATTCCTACGGTAATTAAGGCGGACGGCTTGGCTTTGGGAAAAGGTGTTGTGATTGCGGAAACAAGAGAAGCGGCGAAGGCTGCCGTTCGTTCCATGATGGAGGACAAAATTTTCGGCGCCAGCGGTGACCATATTGTTGTCGAGGAGTTTCTCACAGGCCCTGAGGTTTCCGTGCTTGCCTTTACCGATGGAAAAACCATGATTCCGATGGTTTCCTCCATGGATCATAAAAGAGCCTTAGATGGAGATATGGGCTTAAATACAGGCGGTATGGGTACTATTGCGCCAAACCCTTATTATACGGATGAAATTGCGGCTGAATGCATGGAAACCATTTTCCTGCCTACCATGGAGGCAATGAATCAAGAGGACAGAACCTTTAAAGGCTGTCTGTATTTTGGTTTGATGCTCACACCCAATGGCCCTAAGACGATTGAATATAACTGCCGTTTTGGTGATCCTGAAACACAGGTTGTATTACCACTTTTGGAAAGTGACCTTTTGAGCATTATGCAGCATATTGCAAAGGGCACCTTGGCAGAAGCAGAGGTAACCTTTGACGAAAAGGCGGCTTGTTGTGTGATTATGGCCTCCAACGGTTATCCTGGAAAATACGAAACAGGGTTCCCCATTTCTTTGCCTGAAAACAGCAACCAGATTTATGTTGCAGGAGCAAAAATCAAGGACGGCGTTTTGGTAACAGGCGGCGGTCGTGTTTTGGGTGTGACAGAAGTGGCTGATTCCTTGGAGGAAGCAATTGCGAAAGCTTATGAAACAGTGAAAACCGTGAAATTTGAAAATGAGTACTATCGCAATGATATTGGTAAAAAAGCCTTAGCGGCGGAGGTGTAAGCATGGTTTACAGAATTTATGTGGAGAAAAAACAAGGGCTTACAGCAGATGCAGATGCTTTGTACCATGATATTGTAAGCTTGCTTGGCGTTGAAAGCTTGTCGGGTTTACGCCTTTTCAATCGCTATGATGTGGAAAATATTGAAAAGGATTTATTTGAGTATTGCAAAACCACTGTTTTTTCCGAACCCCAGCTTGATAATTTAAGTGAAGAATTGCCTGCGGAGAATGCGGTTATTTTTGCGGTTGAATATTTGCCGGGGCAGTTTGACCAGAGAGCAAACTCTGCGGCAGAATGTATTCAGATTATTTCCAAAAAGGAAAGACCCTTGGTTCGTACAGCGAAGGTTTATTTCTTGTATGGAAAGCTGACGGAAGAGGAAATTTTTGCAATCAAAAAGTATGTAATTAACCCTGTGGAAGCCAGAGAGGCAGACTTGGACTCCTTTGAAACCTTGGCGGTGCAATATGAAATTCCCACTGAGGTGGCAATCGTTGAAGACTTTTTGCAGTTGGACGAAGCAGGCTTACATGCTTTTGTAAAGCAGATGGGCTTGGCTATGGATTTGGATGATATTAAGGTTTGTCAGGCGTATTTTAAGGAAGAAGACAGAAATCCTACCATTACGGAAATCAAAATGATTGATACGTATTGGTCTGATCATTGTCGTCATACAACTTTTTTAACAACCATTGATGATATTCAATTTGAAGACAGCCTGTTACAGTCTGCTTACCAAGAGTATTTGAAAACAAGAGAAGCAATCGGACGTACAAAACCCATCAATTTGATGGATATGGGCACCATAGCAGCAAAATTTTTGAAGCAGCAGGGCAAGCTTGACAAGCTGGATGAATCCGAGGAAATTAACGCTTGTACAGTGAAAATTGATGTGAACGTTGAGGGTGAAACCCAAAAATGGCTGTTGCTATTCAAAAATGAAACCCATAACCACCCCACGGAAATTGAGCCCTTTGGTGGTGCGGCAACTTGTGTGGGTGGTGCAATTCGTGATCCTTTGTCTGGGCGTTCCTATGTTTATGCAGCAATGCGTGTGACGGGGGCAGGCGACCCTACGGTGCCTGTTTCCGAAACCATTCCAGGGAAGCTTCCTCAGCGTAAAATTGTGACCACAGCGGCAGCGGGTTACAGCTCCTACGGCAACCAGATTGGCCTTGCGACAGGTCAGGTGGATGAAATTTATCATCCTGGCTATGTGGCGAAAAGAATGGAAATCGGTGCAGTCATCGGTGCGGCACCTGCGGAAAATGTACGCAGAGAGCAACCCATTGACGGAGATATTATCATCCTTTTAGGCGGACGGACAGGACGTGACGGCTGTGGCGGTGCAACAGGCTCCTCGAAATCTCACACCGTAGAATCCTTAGAAAGCTGCGGTGCAGAGGTTCAGAAGGGAAATGCCCCTGAGGAAAGAAAATTACAGCGGTTGTTCCGTAACCAAGAAGCGGCGAAGCTGATTAAGCGTTGTAACGACTTTGGTGCAGGCGGCGTTTCCGTTGCAATCGGTGAATTGGCGGCAGGGTTGGTCATTGATTTAAATGCAGTGCCAAAAAAATATGAAGGTCTTGACGGTACGGAATTGGCAATCAGCGAGTCTCAAGAGAGAATGGCTGTGGTTGTTGCGGCCGAGGATGTGGAACGCTTTAAGGAATTGGCGTATGGCGAAAATTTGGAGGCAAGCGTGGTTGCCGAGGTAAAGGCAGAGGCTCGCCTGATTATGAAATGGAATGGGAAGAATATTGTCAATATTTCCCGGGAATTTTTGGATTCTAACGGTGCGGAAAAACACATTTCCATTGCTCCCGTGGCACCCAAAGCCATTACAAAGAAAATCCCTACGAATTTTAAAGAAGGCTTTTTGGCAGTAGCTGATGACTTAAATGTATGCTCCAAGCGAGGGCTTTCCGAACGCTTTGACTCCACCATTGGCGCAGGAACGGTGTTAATGCCTTTTGGCGGAAAAACCCAGAGAACGCCAATTCAAGCAATGGTCAATAAGGTTTCCGTGGAGAAAAAAGATACCACGACCTGTTCCTTGATGGCATGGGGCTACAACCCTTTGATTGCCGAAGCAAGCCCTTACCACAGCGCATATTTGGCGGTTGTGGAATCAGTGGCGAAGCTTGTGGCAACAGGGGCAAAGTTTGTGGACGTTTATTTGTCCTTCCAAGAATATTTTGAAAAACCTATGAAAGACAGTAAGCGTTGGGGCAAGCCTTTGGCGGCATTATTGGGTGCTTTTATGGCACAAAAAGGCTTGGAAATTGCAGCGATTGGCGGCAAGGACTCTATGAGCGGCAGCTTTGAGCACATTGATGTACCACCTACCTTGGTATCCTTTGCGGTAACAACGGAAGAAATCGGCAATATTATTTCTCCGGAGTTTAAAGGTGCGGGGCATAAGGTTGCTTTAATAATGCCTGAATATGATGAAAACGGCTTGCCAACGGCAGAAAGCTTGAAAGCTAACTTTGACTTAATCAATCAATTCATGAGAAATGGCAAAATTTTAAGCGCATATACACCAACCTACGGCGGTGTTGCCGAGGCGATCATGAAAATGAGCATGGGCAATGCGCTTGGCTTTACCTTTGCAGAAGGTATTTCCTTGGATACAGTATTTGGGTATCAATATGGCGGTTTTGTGCTGGAAATGAGTGGGGAAATTGAAGCAGGTATTCTTCTTGGCGAAACAACCGAAAAGCAGGTGGTTGCGTTTGAAAAAGAAGAAATTCCTATGAAAGCTTTCGTTGATATTTACGAAGGGAAGCTTGAGAAGGTTTATCCTTGCAATATTTCAGCGAAGGCGGAGGAAATTCCTGTATTTACCTATCAGACGGAGAAAAAATTCTGCGGAAAAGTCACTTTTGCACAGCCCAGAGTGTTAATACCTGTATTCCCGGGTACAAACTGTGAGTATGATTCGGCAAAAGCTGTGGAACGGGCAGGTGCAAAGGCGAAGATTTTTGTAATCAACAACTTATCTGCGACAGGTATTTCCGATTCCATTCAAAAATTTGCAAAGGAAGTTCAAAATTCTCAGATGATTTTCATTCCAGGTGGCTTTTCCGGCGGCGATGAACCCGACGGTTCCGGCAAGTTTATTACAGCTTTCTTCCGCAATCCTGAAATTAAGGAAGTTGTAACACAACTATTAGAGGAAAAAGACGGGCTGATGTGTGGTATCTGTAATGGCTTCCAAGCATTAATTAAATTGGGGTTGGTTCCTTTTGGAAAAATTATGGATACGGACGAAACCTGTCCCACACTTTCTTATAATACAATCGGACGTCACCAGTCAAAATTAGTTCGTACCAGAGTTGCTTCCAACAACTCCCCTTGGTTAATGAATGTGGAACCTGGTGAAATTTTTACCGTTCCGATTTCTCATGGCGAGGGCAGATTGTTGGCTGATGCTGAATTGGTGAAAGAATTAGCAATGAACGGCCAAATTCTTACCCAATATGTGGATGAAAACGGAAAAGCTACCAGCGAAATCCAATTTAATCCCAATGGCTCCGTTTCGGCAATAGAAGGCTTAATTTCACCCGATGGGCGAATTATTGGGAAAATGGGACACTCTGAACGGATTGGAAACAACTTGTATCAAAACGTACAAGGCAAATATGATATGAAGTTATTTCAATCTGCCGTACATTATTATAAATAATTTATTGACAATCTCTCAAATATCCCGATAATATATTATAATGTCGGGATATTTTTTTGATATTAAATTGAAAAAATGGGAGGTTAAGGTAATTAGAAAGAAAGAATTTGATTAAAAATTGTAAAAAGTTTTTTAAATGTATTTTAAATTGTTTTTAGTGGAATACTAACAATTATTTTCAAAATTTAAAAGAAAACATGGCCTAAAACAATACAAATGCACAAAAAAATCGGGCAGTATGGACATTGTAACAAATTTTTGTATGAATGTTTGTACAAATCGGGAATTGCATTTTGGGGAGTTGTATGATAACTTATAGTACAAGTAATACATGGTGTACGACAAGTATTAGAACAGTTCTATTGAAACATCTACGAGAAGAGCCTCCGTCAGAATGCTCCAACATTTTCGTGTTGTTTTAAAACGAAAAGGGGCCATGCAAGAGATTAGGGGAGAGAATCATGGATTACTATAAGGGTAGGTTGTCATTGAGCGACGAGGTTTATAATCAAATATTGAACCAGATTACCGGTGGTGAATGGAAAGTTGGAGACAAGCTTCCTTCTGAAAGCAAGCTTTGCAGCATGTTTGGCGTGAGCAGAACCAGTGTTAGGGCTGCTTTGCAAAATTTACAGGGGAGTGGCATTATTCTTACAATGCAAGGGGTAGGTTCCTTTGTACATAGAAATCCCTCGCAAAGTATCATGAATGAGGAGCCTGTAGAGGTTTTAAAATCATCTGATATTACAAGTGAGGAGTTTAAAGAATTTTTTGAGTTCCGGCAAGCAGTGGAATTTAAAGCCATTGAATTTTTCGTAAGAAGGGCTACCAAGGAAGATGAAGCAATCCTTAAAAATTTGGTTGAAAAAATGCAGGAAGCCGGAAATACGAATGACAGAGTTGCTTTTACAAAATACGATTTTGAATTTCATATGGCAGTGATACAAGCGGCTAAAAATGTTTTCTTGTATAATTCCATGTTAAATTATAAAGAACTTTTCTTTCACTATATGGAGGAAATTACACGTTTGACTGATAAGCCTTTATCTGTACTGGCAGAGGAACACGTGGAATTATATACCTATTTGGTAGAAAAGAAGCCAAAATTGGCGAAGGATTACTTATTCTGCGATAATACGTATTATCATGTTGCGTATTTCAATGGACGCTAGTTTTTTGAATTTCTAAATTATTTTGATAAAAAGGAATCGGAAAAGGCGTGTTTGCCGAAGTAGGGGACTTTTTATATATGTATGTGCCAATGGCATGTACGCGAAAGAATTGCGTTTTCTCAGCGCAAAGATACAAAGGAAACGGCTGTGTATTGTTTAAAATAGGACAAGCATGCAGCCAAAAAAGAAATGTTGGAAAAATCCAAACAAACAATGAGGAGGGTAATTAAAATGAAAAAAGATTATTAGCAGGTATTATGTGTGCTGTCATGGCTTTAGGCGTTGCTGGTTGCGGCGGCGGTAGCGAAGCTAGCACCGAAGGCGGCAGTGAAGGTGCCAAGGTAGAGGCAATTAATTTGAAAATGGCGGTAACACCTTCAGAAACCAGCGTATGGATGGTTGCTGCAAACGAGTTTAAGAAAAATATTGAAGAAAAAACCGAAGGCAGATATACAGTAACAATTTATGGCAATGAGCAGTTGGCAGCAGGCGATCAGACAAAGGGTGTTGAAATGTTGTTCAACGGCACAACAGACGTTGATCTTCACTCTTCCATGATTATCTCCAACGTAGTTCCTGAATTGTCTTTAATTAGTATGCCTTGGCTGTTCCCTAACGGCTATGACAGCGTTGATGAATATCTCTTCAACGATGGCGCTACAGGTGCTGAGTTTGTTAAAAAAGCAGTTGAAGCAAAGGGTGCTCATGTAATTGGTATCGGTGAAAATGGTTTCCGTCAGCTTACAAACAACAAGCGTCCTATTACATCTGCAGCAGATATGGCAATGTTGAAAGTCAGAGTTCCTGCTATCTCTTTATTGGTAGATGTATTTAAGGCTTTGGGCGCTGACCCTACACAGATGCCTTTCGGCGAAGTATTTACAGCTTTGCAGCAGGGTGCAATTGATGGTCAGGAAAACCCTTATGACACCATCAGATCCGCAAAAATCCAGGAAGTTCAGAAATACATGACAATCTGGAATTACTGCTACGATCCTATTATCATGAGTGTAAGTGGTAACATCTGGAACAAATTGAGCGATGAAGACAAGGCTATCTTTGAAGCAGCAGGTAAAGATGCATGTGCAGCTCAGGTTGCAGCTTCCAGAGATATGGATGCTTCAATTATTGAAGAATTCAAGGGAATCGGCGTAGAAGTTAACGAATTATCTCCTGAAGCTATTGAAGAAATGAAGGGCATTGTTGCTCCTATCTACGATCAGTACAAAGAAAAATTTGGCGCAGAAGCATTTGCTGCTTTTGGTTATACTTTCGAATAATGAAATAGTTTTTGAAATGGACCAATAAAACGTAGTGTCGAGAGGGCAGGTAGACACGCTGTCCCTGCCTTCTCTTTTTTACTGCAAAAACGACTAAAATTTTAGATATTAAAAACGAAGGAGAAAAGTGCGCTAAAAGACTAAGGTATAATATTATTATTCAATACTTATTATTTTTTAGAAGCAATAAAGTTATTTGGCGTGAATTTAAATTAATGAACGAAAGAAAGGTGGAGAAAGATGAAATTGCTTGGCAAAATACTAGATTATTTTGAAGAATCCCTCATCATTATTATGATGACGTATATGGCAATTATGAACTTCCTCAACGTTGTATTTAGATATTGTTTTGCGAGCTCCTTCTCTTTTACGGAGGAATTGACAGTTACAGTATTTGTATGGGTATCAATGTTGGGTGTTGCGGCTGGTTTTAGAAGATATGCACATTTAGGGATGAGTTTCGTTGTTGATTTATTCCACGGTAAGGTGAAAGCTATGTTTGCGCTATTTGGTGTGGTTTGCAGCTTTATTTTTATGGCACTTGTATTTTACTATGGCATTGTAATGGTACAGGGACAGATTGGCATGGGCGCAACAACCCCTGTTTTGCAAATGCCTCAGGCGGTTCAAGGTCTCTCTATGCCGGTTGGCGCAGTATTTGTTATTATTCGAATTGTACAGGCAGGGTTTTTGCAGGTAAAAGCCTTGTGGAGTGAAGATAAAGAAGGGGGGAAACGGGCATGATGATTTTAATTCTTTTTGGTTTGTTCTTCCTGCTGGTGTTCCTGAATGTACCCATCGCGGTTTCTCTTGGTTTGGCGGCATCAATGGGTTTGATTTACGGTCAGTTTCCTCTTTCCGTTATTCCCGGCATTTTGTATTCCGGTACAGCGAAGTTTACCTTACTTGCCATTCCGTTCTTTATTTTAGCAGGTAGTATTATGGAATATGCAGGTATTTCCAAACGCTTGATCAGTTTTGCAAACGCTTGCGTTGGTCACAGAAAAGGCGGCTTAATGGCAGTAGTAGTTATCGTTGCATGCTTCTTTGCTGCAATTTCCGGCTCAGGCCCTGCAACTGTTGCTGCGATTGGTCCTGTTTTGATTCCTGCAATGGTAAAAGCTGGCTACGGCAAAAATTTGCCTGCTGCTTTGGTTAGTGCTTCCGGTGCTATCGGTATCATTATTCCTCCTAGTATTGCATATGTAGTTTACGCTTCTTGTACTGATGTATCTGTTGGAGCTTTATTTACAGCAGGTATTATCCCAGGTATTATTGTGGGCGTTGCTTACTACTTGGCAGCTGTTTGGGACACAAGAAATAATAAGGAAATTGTTTCTCAGCCTAAAATGAGCAGTAAGGATAGATGGACTGCTTTTAAGGATGCTTTCTGGGGATTAATGACACCTGTTATTATTTTGGGTGGTATTTATGCAGGTGTGTTTACACCAACAGAGGCTGCCGGAATTGCAGTAATCTATGGTTTGATTGTTGGTATCTTTATTTACAGAGAAATTAAACTGAAAGATTTGTATCATATTTTCATGGAATCCGCTGTATCCTCTGCAACTGTAATGTTTATCATTGGTGCTGCTGCTGTATTTGCATGGATCTTGACAACAAGCCAGATTGCAAGCCAGTTGTCTCAGATGGTACTCTCGATCAGTGACAATAGATATGTAATCTTACTGTTAATCAATATTATCTTCCTGATTGCAGGTTGCTTCCTTGATGCAAACTCTGCATTCTACATCCTGTTGCCTATCATTGTTCCTGTTTTGAATGCAATCGATGTAAGTCTGCTTCATGCAGGTGTGTTCTTAACAATAAACATGGCAATCGGTATGATTACACCTCCCGTTGGTATCAACCTTTATGTTGGTTGTAACGTGGCGGATATCCCCGTTGCAGAAATCTGCAAGAAGATTATTCCTTTCCTCATCGCAGGTATTGTGGCACTGTTCTTGTTAACATTTATTCCAGAGATATCTCTGTTCTTACCTCGGATGATTGGACAGATCAAATAGTTTTTTTAGCTAGTTAAATTGGTTTACAGGTGCTGCTTATCATAGTAGCACCTGAAAATAAAATTTTTACAAAAGATGAGAATATAATAGTTACGATTGAGAAATAGCACTTATGAAACCAAAGAAATTATAATAAAAGCTAGCCGTAAAAAGAAGACGGCTTTTCATTTACTCTTAGCTTGTATTACAGGTGATAGAAGTAGAATCAAACTGACGTGATAAGTTACAAGTCGGCAATACTGAAACAGGTTTTAATTGAATTGAAAGCAATGTTATAAAACATAATAAATATTACAACGAAAACTTAAGAAAAGGGTGATTTCATTGGCTAAAAAGAAATATTCAAAAGAAATGCTTATGGACTTGTATCGCACGATGTTCCGTATCAGAGCTTTCGAAACAAGAGCAGCTGAATGCTTCACAAAAGGTATGCTTGCAGGCAACATCCACCTATGTATTGGTCAGGAAGCTGTAGCATCAGGTGCTTGCTATGCGCTTGACAAGGATGACTACATGGCAACAACACACAGAGGGCATGGCCATACAATCGCAAAGGGCGGCGAGCTAAATAAAATGCTTGCTGAACTGTTTGGTAAGAAAACAGGCTACTGCAACGGCAAGGGTGGCTCTATGCACATTGCCGATGTTGAAGGGCTGCATCATTTAGGTGCTAACGGTATTGTTGGCGCGGGTATTCCTATTGCCACAGGCTCCGCTTTAGCATCCAAAATTTTGGGTGACAAGCAAGTAACACTATGTTTCTTCGGCGATAGTGCTTCCAACCAGGGCACATTCCACGAAGCAATTAATATGGCAGCGGCTTGGAAGCTTCCTGTGGTTTTCCTTTGCGAAAACAATCAATATGGCGTTTCTACAAATATTCACTCCGTAACAAACACGGATACCATTGCTGTTCGTGCAAAAGGCTATGATATTCCCGGAAAAACTGTAGACGGCAACGACCCTGTTGTTGTTTATGAAGCTGTAAAAGAAGCTGTTGATTTTGCAAGAGCTGGCAATGGGCCTTCTATCGTTGAATGTGTGACATACCGTCATCAGGGACACTATTGCGGTGATCCTGCAATGTATCGTCCTGCGGAATATATGGAGCATGCGCATCATGATGATGCAATTCCTAACATGAGAGCAAGATTATTAGACGAAAAGATTGCAACCGAAGAAGAATTAGTGGCAGTGGAAGCTCAAGTAGCTGCAGATATGGAAGCAGCCTTTGAATTTGCAGTTAATTCCGAATACCCCGATCCTTCCGAAGCTACAACAGACGTTTATAGCTCTGACAATGAAAGGAGTGTTGTAAGATGAGCAAGAAATTAAGCATAAGCAAGGCAATTGGCGAGGCTTTGCATGAAGAAATGGCAAGAGATGAAAGAGTAATCATCCTTGGTGAAGATATGGGTAAAATGGGTAACGTATTCGGTATCACCGTAGGTTTCCAGCAGGAATTCGGTGAACACAGAGTATACGATACACCAATTTCTGAATCTGGCTTTTGTGGCATGTCCGTTGGTGCAGCCATGAGAGGTCTTCGCCCCGTTGTAGAATTAATGTATGATGACTTTATTATGGTTGCTGCTGATCCAATTTTAAATCAGGCAGCAAAGATGAGATATATGACCGGTGGTCAGGCAACCGTACCTATGGTACTCAGATTGCCAATGGGCGCAGGCAGAAGAAATGCAGGTCAGCATTCTCAGTGCTTGGAAAATGTATTCTGTCATACCCCTGGTTTGAAAGTCGTTGCGCCTTCTACTGCAGAAGATGCAAAAGGTCTTTTGAAATCCGCTGTTCGTGATGATGACCCTGTTATTTTCATGGAACACAAGCTGTTATATGCAAAAAAAGAAGATTTACCTGAAGGTGAATACACAATTCCCTTGGGTGTTGCTGATGTAAAAAAAGAAGGTACCGATATAACAATTATCACATGGAGCCGCGAGGTTTACTTTGCGCTAGAGGCTGCTGAAGAATTGGCAAAAGAAGGCGTTAACGTTGAGGTTCTTGACCTTCGTACTTTGGTTCCTTTGGATTGGGATGCAATTGTGAAGTCTGTTTCCAAGACACACAATGTCATTGTTGTTTCTGAAGAAGTAAAAAGAGGCAGCTATGCAGGTGAAATTTCTGCACAGATTGCAGAAGAATTGTTTGATGAATTGGATGCACCTGTAGAACGTGTTTGCGGTCTGAATATTGTTTCTCCATTCAGCCCTACATTGGAGGATGAAAACTTCCCTCACCCTGCAGATATCGTAAAAGCAGTGAAAAAAGTTTTGAATAAGTAATCTAAGGAGGGAAAATCATGGCTTTTGAAGTAAAGATGCCTCAACTGGGCCTTACCATGGAAGAAGGAACGGTAACCAGATGGGTAAAACAAGAAGGCGACACAGTAAAAGCTGGCGAAATTATTTTAGAAATTACAACAGATAAATTGACAAGTGAAGTGGAAAGTGAATTCGACGGTACATTGTTGAAGATAGTTGCTGGGGAAGGCGAAGACATTCCTGTAAAAGGCTTGTTGGCATATATTGGAGAAGCTGGCGAAGCAGTAGGCGCTACAGCACAAGCAGCAGCTCCCCAAGCACAAGCAGCACCTGTGGCAGTGGCTTCAGCGGCAGTAGTGGCTGCACCCGTTGTAACTGCAAATGGCAGAATCAAAATTTCTCCTTTGGCAAGAAAAACAGCGGTAAAAATGGGTGTTGATTATACAAGCGTAAATGGTTCAGGCCCTGCGGGACGTATCGTGCAAAAAGACATTTTGGCAGCAGCGCAGAATGCACCCGTAGCTGCACCCGCACCTGTGGCAGCACCTGCTCCGACACCTGCACCTGTAACGGCATCCGGTGCCATCGATTTGATGGATGGCGATGAAGTTATAAAAATGACCGGTATGAGAAAAGTTGTTGCAGAGCGTATGGCGCAGTCTCGCAGAGAAATCCCTTGCGTAACACAAAACGTTAAGATTGACGTTACAAACTTAATGAAATTCCGTAAGCAAATTAACGCTGACCTTGGCGTAAAATATTCCGTAAATGACTTCATTTTGAAGGCAGTTGCAAAGGCTTTGAAAAACAACAAGCACATCCTTGTTTCTTTGGATGGTGATAAAATCATCAAACGTGCTCATGTGAATATTGGCATGGCAGTTGCTTTGGACGAAGGCTTGATTGTTCCAGTTTTGAAAGACATTGACAAAATGAGCTTAGAAGAAGTTTCTGCAACAGCAAAGGATTTGGCTGAAAGAGCAAAAACAAACAAACTCAATATGGATGAATATAAAGGCTCTACCTTCTCCATTTCCAATTTGGGCATGTTTGGCGTGGAAACCTTTGATCCTATCGTGAATCAGCCTGATGCTGGCATCTTGGGCGTATGTGCGGCGCAGGATGAATTGGTAATGGATGATGAAGGTAACATTTCCAAAAGACAGTTTATGCGTATTTCCTTCACCTTCGACCACAGATTGATTGATGGTGCAACAGCTGCGAAATTCGAACTGGCAATCAAAGAGCTTTTGGAAAACCCCATGAAAATCTTACTGTAATATTTGATATAGTCTAGTTTTTGCCTGTTACAAAAGAAAAAGGATTTTAAAAATACAAAAGATAAAACATTTTAAAATATTCAAAAGATAATTAGAAAAGGGATTTGCCCTCTTATTTCAGAGCAAAAGTTAGGCGGCTTTATAGATATCCAACTCCCAATCGGAGTAAAATATTTTTTGTTATCCCAAACCGCTATAAAGCTTCGCCAATTGGGAAGTTCTCCTTGACAATCGTTCTGTCTAAGGAGGACTTCGCCAGCTTTTGCAAAACCCCTTTTAATAAGAAACGAAAAAAGTAGTGTACAGAAGATGTACGAGAAAGATTAGGAGGAATTCAAATGGCAGTAGAGGTAAAAATGCCTCAGCTCGGCTTGACCATGGAGGAAGGAACCGTTTCCAAGTGGGTCAAGGGGGAAGGCGATACCGTAAAAGTTGGCGATATTCTTGTAGAAATCACAACAGATAAACTGACCAGTGAAGTAGCGAGTGAAGCCGAAGGAACACTGATCAAAATTGTTGCAAAAGAAGGCGAAGATGTACCCGTAAAGGGTATTTTGGCATATATTGGACAGGCTGGCGAAGCTATTGGGGGTGCAACAGCGGCTCCTGTGGCAGCACCCGCAGCGAAAAAAGCTGGCAAAACAACTGTAGCTGTCATTGGCGGTGGCCCCGGTGGCTACGTTACTGCAATTCGTGCGGCACAATTGGGCGGAGAAGTTACACTCATTGAAAAGAATAAATTGGGTGGTACTTGTTTAAATGTTGGCTGTATCCCTACAAAGGTTCTTTTGCATTCTGCAGAAGCGTTGGCTGAAGTAAAAGAGATGGCTCAATTGGGTATCAATGTAGAAGTAAAAGGCATTGATTGGAGCAAGGTTCAGGCCAAGAAAAGCGCTGTTACAAATCAATTGGTTAGTGGTGTAAGCGGCTTGATGAAAGCAAATAAAATCAAAGTGATTGAAGGGGTTGCTTCCTTTGCCTCCAAGGACACTCTGGCTGTAACAAAGAAGGATGGTTCCAAGGAAAATTTAACTTTTGATAAAATTATTATTGCAGCCGGTTCCGTTCCTGCGGTTCCACCGATTCCAGGCGTAAAGGAAAATGCAAACTGCGTGGATTCCACGGGCGCCCTTTCCTTCGAAACAATTCCCAAGAGCCTGTTAGTTATCGGCGGTGGCGTTATTGGTATCGAATTGGCAACGGCTTATTCTCGCTTTGGTACGGAAGTAACCGTAGTGGAAGCGATGACCAAGCTTCTGCCTATGATGGATGGTGAATTAACTGCCCAGCTTCGTAAAATGATGGAAGCAAGAGGCATTAAGATTATGACAGATGCAAAGGTTCAGTCCGTTGAAGCAGCCGGCGCAGCTACAAAGGTAAATGTTGAGGTTGGCGGCAAGGTTGAAGCCTTCTTAGCAGAAAAAGTTTTGGTTGCCGTAGGCAGAAGAACGGATACGGAAGCGTTGAATCTGGATGCCGTTGGCATTGCCAATGACAGAGGTCGTATTTCTGTAAACGATAAAATGGAAACAAATGTGGCAAACGTATATGCAATCGGTGACTGCTTGGGTAAGGTTATGCTTGCTCACGTTGCATCCGCCCAGGGTGAAGTTGCCGCAGAAAATGCATTGGGTGAGGCTGCTGTTTATAATGGTGCAACAAATCCTTCCTGTGTATATACTGACCCTGAATTTGCAGGTGTCGGCTTAACAGAAGAAAAAGCAAAAGAAATGGGAATCAGCTTTAAGGTAGGCAAGTTCCCGCTGATGGCCAACGGAAAGGCCTTGATTATGAATGGCGGCGTTGGTATGATTAAGTTCATCATTGGTGAAGAATATAAAGAAGTATTGGGCGTTCATATTCTTGGCCCCAGAGCAACAGACTTGATTGGCGAATGTGCTTTGGCGATTGGTTTGGAGGCTACTGTTGAAGATATTATTGCAACAATTCATGCACATCCTACTGTGACTGAAGCGGTAAGAGAAGCAGCGTTGGCAGCTGAAAAGAGAGCAATTCATATTCCGAATAAATAATTAGGAGGGACATCAATGAATAAGGTTGGTTTTATTGGTATGGGCATTATGGGCCTTCCCATGGCTACTAATATTTTGAAGAAAAGTGGCTGCTCTGTGGTAGGTTTTGACGTTGTTGAAGCTTCAAGAATCAAATTCGCTGAGGCCGGTGGTTTTACAGTTGCAGACATTAAGGAAGTATACGAAAATTGTGACGTGATTTTCTTATGTTTGCCTAAAAATGAATTGGTAGAAAGTGCGGTAAAAGACATTATTGCACATGGTAAAAAAGGTACAATCATTGTCGATTTTAGCTCTACCTTTCCCGGTGTAATCCGTAAGCTGTACCCAGAGGTAAAAGCAGCCGATATGTCGTTGATTGACTCTCCCGTGAGTGGTGGGGAAATAGGCGCAGTTGCAGGCACCTTGGTTGTAATGTGCGGTGGCGATCAAGAAGTTTTTGATGAAGTGAAGGACCTGATTGCGTGTGTTGGAAGCACGGTAACCTATATGGGTTCAACCGGGTGTGGTGATGTTGCAAAGCTGGCGAACAATATGATTGTTGGCTGCAACTTGATTGCTGTTTCCGAAGCATATGCCTTCGCGGTAAAAGCAGGCTTGGATCCCGAAGTATTGTTTCATGCAATCAAAGGTGGCTTTGCACAGAACACAGTTATGGATGTAAAGGTGCCTAAAATTATCAGCAGAGATTTTAGTGCAAGTGCAAGAATTGCAGTGCATCAAAAAGACATGAAAAACGCTGCACAGCTTGCCAAGGATATGGATGTGGAAATTCCTATGTCCGCCCTTGTTTTGCATTATATGAACAGAATGGAAGAAGCTGGGCTGATTAATGAAGACCAGTGTGCTCTTGTAAAAATGTTTGAACAAGACATGGGCATAGAAGTAAAATAAATATGAAAATGAAGGGAACGCTGAGAATAGCCTTGTTCCTGAGGAAAATCCCTTTGTATTTTGGACTTCATAACCGAAGTTTATTGTCTGGAGGGATTTTTCATTATCATAGGATGATTTTTGTGAAAGATGAGAGTTTGAGAGGAGCGAAATTATGATTTCAACTGCACAGGGTAATATCAAAAGAATCGTTGCTGCAAGAATGAGCCCGGGTGAGGATGTACTTTTGGGGCTTGAAAAAATCTGTAAGGACTACGGCATCAAGGATGGGGTTATATTGAGTGGGATTGGCAGCTTAGACGGTGCCCAGTTCTTTAATCCAGTACCCCTGAAGGAGAAAAAAGCAGGCTATGGCTATGGTGAGGCTATCATTTTACGGGGGGCAATTGAATTGGTAGGCCTATCCGGTATGATTTGCCACGATGACAAGGGCGAAACCTTGCTGCATGTACATTATAGTCTATCTGACCAGTACGGCACCGGCCATGGTGGTCACTTGATCGAGGGCAATAAAGTGCTTATGACGGTGGATGTCATTATTGGTGAAGTGGATGGCATTGAAATGGGCAGAGGCTACGACGAGGATTTGGAAGTATTCATTTTTGCGCCGAAGCAGAAATAATTAGGCGCACATGTGCTTTTTTAAAGGATGTAGACAAACCTTGGGCGCCGCCCAAACCCGCTTGCTTTTTGTAAAAAGCAAGACCAAAAACTTATGTATAAACCGCATGTTCATGGGGTTTATAACGGGTCAAGGGCGAAACCCTTGTAGGTGTTTGAGGGCAAAGCCCTCAAGGTTTTGACTTTGTCTTTACCTTAAGGCGGCTTTTTAGCCGCCTTATTTTAAAAAATTAATCAATTGGTTTGGAGAGCAATTATGGAGCAAAAAAGCTATGCCGTATTGGTATCCAACGCCGCCGTACTTGTGGTTCATAGGGGCGTTCGGATATTATTAGACGGGTTATATAAGGATTTGGGAGAGAACTTTACGGATTTGCCTGAATGGGCATGGAAGCTGATGAAAAAGGGCAAGGGCGAATTGGCAAATGTGGATTATTTATTGTTTTCTCATTCACATTATGACCATTATTATACGCCGTATTTTATGGAATATATGGCGGCAAACGAGGTTCGGGGGATTTGCTTTCCACCGATTGATGATACGATTGGATTGGCTGCTGCCGAGGCCGAATTTGCTGACAAAATAATAACGTTTGATCGGAACAAGGAAGTAATCTTGGAGCAAGGGATACGCTTAAAGGTTTTTACCACAAGGCATGTGGATAAAAAATATTACGATGTTCCCAATCAGTGCTTCCGCCTGGATTTGGATGGGGTAAAGCTTGCATTTTTGTCTGATGTTGATTATTTTGAGGAGGATTTTATAAAGCAAAATGATTTTACTGCGGATATTGCTTTTGTTACGCCGATTTTTTATAATCATCCTAAGGGAAGAAGAATATTGCGCGAGATTATGAAGGTCAAAGAAACGGTTATTTATCACTTGCCATCTCTTGAGGATGATCGGTTTATGTACTATAAAATGGCGCAACGGGATGTGGAAAAAAATGCGCAAGAAGGAGAAACCGTATTAATTTGGAATGAAAGCGGTCAAAACCTCTCCTTTTAAACGCAGAAAGAAGGGTTATGGATGGAAAATCTTATATTCGCTTTTAATGCAGTTGCGCCATCCTTTAGTATTGTAATTTTGGGCAATGTGTTAAAGCGCAGAGGTATTTTAACGGAGGATTTTGTTGCACGAGGAAATGCCCTTTGTTTTAATGTCTTATTCCCTCTGCTGGTTTTTTTTAATCTGTATGATGCAGTGAGTATTGACTTTACTTATGTTAAAATAATTCTTTTTTGTATTGGTGTTATCTTAATTTCTGTTGGGATATTAACTGCGGTTATTCCCAGGTTTGTAAAGGATCGTCGTAAAATAGGTGTTATGATACAATGTATGTATCGCGGTAATTTTATGCTATACGGCTTGCCATTTTCAAAAGCTTTGGGAGGGGCTCCAAGCCTTACGTTAGCTACGTCAATTATGGCGGCCACCTTACCCATATTAAATACTATGGGTGTATTTGTTTATGCTGCTTTTGCAGACATGGGAGAGAAACCAAGCGCAAAAAAAGCCTTTGTAAATGCATTGAAAAATCCTATTATTTGGGGGGTTATTTTAGGGCTGCTTTTTTATATTTTAAAGCTGCCTATGCCAAATTTTTTACATACCGCTGGCAATGATGTTGCAAAAATTGCAACTCCTCTAGCCTTTCTTTTTTTGGGTGGACAATTTGAATTCCGTTCGGCGAAAAAAAATATAAAAGAACTGTGTGTTGGATTAATAACGAAATTGGTCATTGTACCGGTTATTTTTTTATGTGCAGCTGTGCAGCTTCTTCATTTAAGTGGGACAGAATTAATTCCGGTTTTTATTTTTGTTTCAGCGCCTACGGCAATTACAAATTATCAGATGGCAATACAATTTGATGCAGATTATGAATTAGCAGGGGATTTTCTAATTTATTCCATGATATTCTCCGCATTCACATTATTCTTTTTTATTTATGTATTGCGCAATATGGGGCTTATTTAGTCCCATTTCTTATTTTCTGCAAAGGATGTTCTATTAAAAGGAATGGAATAGGATACAAAGAAATTCGCACCATATTATGGAAAACTTTAACGGTTTATTTATATGCTATCCTATCTTTTTTGCGTATAATGCTCCTAGAAACATTTTTATTTACATGTTTCCAGAAATAAGCCGATGAGGAATCCCTCCTTTGCTGGTTTATTTCGGGAAGGGTTCATAAACCTAATTCCCACTCCCAAATTCGACTGCCGAAAGGCAGTTGTTTTTTTGTTGCCAAGGAATAAGTTTTTTAAAAAAGCCGTGAAAAGCTGTTTGAAAAAGTGAACTGCTAGGGCGGATGAAACAATGCTTGGAAAGAAGATTTATGTATCAAAGGAAAGGTGTAAACGAAAATAATGCGCATCACTTAGAAAGCGATACGCATTGTTTTT
>JAQUSU010000114.1 GCA_028710085.1 Anaerotignum sp. | reverse complement strand
TAACTTAGTCAAAAGATAGTTAAAGATTAGTTTAAGCCGGGTGGGTGGATGTGGTACAGGCTCAAACATGATTGATTTATTTAATGAAATAAAACGTGTTCTTACAATGCGAGAAGTAGCACAAAAATATGGATTTGAAATTGACCGAAAAGGCTGGATAGTTTGTCCACTGCACAATGACCATAAGCCATCACTAAAATTATACCCGAATGACCGAGGATGGTATTGCTTTGCTTGCGGAATTGGAGGTTCAGTTATTGACTTCGTTTCCCATGTTTTCAAATTATCAGCAATTGAAGCAGCTAAAAAACTAAATGATGACTTTTCACTTGGGCTATATAACGAACATTCAACAAGCTTGCAAAGGCAGTGGTCAGGACACGAAAGACTAATGCAGCAAAGAAATCTTGAAAAGCAAGAGCAAAAAAGGTTTGAAGCCGAAATGAGGTTATTTGCACTAATTGACGAAGAAAATTATCTAAAAGAAATATATTCAAGTTTGCCAGAACATGAAAAAGGCTATGCGCTGGGATGGCTAGAAGACCTAAACTACCAAATTTTAAGCATGGAGGTGTAATGTTTGGATTTTACTTATACTAAAGAAGATTTTAGCACCTCAAAACCGTACGAAGAAATCTTGTCAATCAAGGACCCGTTTCAGCGTGAAACAGCCAAGTCAAGACTTGCAGAATACGCCAGGACAACTTTGAAAATTAAAAATTTTAATACGCTGTGGAAATCGTATTTGCAGTCTCAAAAAAAGCAAAAGTCCAACAACTTGACTGCTTTTACTGGGCAAAAAATGGACTTAGATTCAGGCGATTGGATTGCAAACGATTATGGCATATCGCGCCCAGGAACTTACGGCGAAGAAATTGCTTGCCCTCACCCAGTAATGCCAGTGGAACGTCTCGTAAACATTGATTCAAACGTTGTAAAAATGAAGCTTTCATATTGTAATGGAGACCGGCGGTGGAAAGATATTATTGTAGAAAAATCAGTGCTTGCCAGCCGTCAAAAAGTAATACAGCTTGCCGACCAGGGAATTGAAGTCACAAGCGAAAATTCCAGCTCTTTTGTAAAATACATGTCGGAGGTATGTACATTGAATTATAACGAAATTCCAGAAAAAAAGTCTGTTTCACGGCTGGGATATATTCAAAATGAGGGCTTTTCCCCATTTGTGGACAACCTTGTATTTGACGGAGACAGGGATTTTAAGCACGCATTTGATTCTATTCATTCTCATGGGAAATATGAAGATTGGCTTAAAACCGTGCGGAACATCAGAAAAACAAACGTTGTTGTACGAATTGAACTTGCCGCCTCATTTGCTTCCGTACTGATTCAACCGTGTGGTTGCCTGCCGTTCTTTGTCCATTTATGGGGTGGTACTGAAACAGGCAAAACAGTTGCACTGATGCTTGCTGCGAGCGTTTGGGGAAATCCTGATTTGCGTAATGGCGGTTACATACAAACATTTAACTCAACCGCCGTAGGCCAAGAACGTTTTGCTGCATTTTTTAATAACTTGCCGCTTTGCATTGACGAATTGCAGTTGAAAAAAGATGCTCGTGGAAAAATGAATTTTGATGTGTATCAACTGGCCGAGGGCATCGGACGTACTCGCGGAAATAAGACCGGTGGTGTAGATAAAACGCCAACCTGGTCCAACTGCATCATAACCACAGGTGAATCGCCTATTACCAATGGGAATGCGGGTGCTGGTGCTGTAAATCGAGTGATTGAAGTGGACTGCAGTTCGACGCAAAAGATAATTGAGGACGGGCACGGAACCGCAGCGGCATTGCGCAAAGCCTACGGATTTGCAGGGAAAGACTTTGTAAGTCACTTGTATAGCGATGGCAGCGACGAAATTAGACGCGCACAGAGCCTTTACAGCGACTTTTTCAAAAGGCTATCGCAGAATGATACGACGGAAAAGCAGGCTATGGCAGCAGCAGCTATATTGGTAGCGGATAGCCTAGCAACAGAATGGATTTTCAAAGATGGTGAAGCACTCACCGTGGAAGAAATTTCACAGTTTTTAGCATCAAAAGCAGCTGTATCTTCTGGAGAACGTGGCTACCAATACATATGTGACTGGGTGGCGCGCAACGCAAACAAAATGCGCGCTCGGTCAGATGAAAGCTTTAACGACGTTTATGGACTTGTGCAGGACGATACTGCATACATAATTTCCAGTGTATTTCAGTTGGCAGTTGAAGAAGGCGGATTTTCTCCGCAGGCACTACTTAGTTGGATGCGAGAAAAAAAATTGTTGGAATTGCCAAAAGGCAAAAAGTCAAAAAGGAACACGATTACAAAGCGCATAAATGGAATCGTAACCAGATGCATAGCCGTAAAATTGGAAAAATCAGACGCAAATGTGGAAGACTATGGTTCAGATTTGTCCGAAAAAGACCTTCCTTTTGACTAATGTAACCACTGTGGTTACATAGTGGTTACGTTAAAAACCGCATAGCAGCGCGGGTTTGAGGGCTAATGTAACCGTGTAACCACTGTAACCACAAAAACATACACCTATATATAAAATAAAAAAAGTGAACATGATAAAAAACGTTACGCGCGTAAGGAACGTTGCAAAATGTGGTTACATGGTTACACCACCTGAAAAACCGCGTAGGCATGCGAAAAATTGCGTAACCGCATGATGGTTACATAGTGGTTACATGGTGGTTACATTGAAAGGAGATTATATTTTTAGTGAATATGCATTTGCGTGAATATCAGAAAGACACGTTAACAGACACACGTCAAGCATTCAAGAACGGTTTCAAACGTCCACTGGTGGTACTTCCGTGCGGCGCAGGTAAAACGGTTCTGTTTGCATACATGGCTGACCGTTCGCAACGTAAAGGAAAAACAGTGTGGTTTCTGGTGCACCGACGTGAATTGTTAGACCAGACAATTAAAACATTTGAAAAGTTTGACATACCGTTAAAAACAATTCACATTGGCATGGTTGCAACGTATGCAAACCATCCGGAACATTATCCGAAACCTGACTTTATCATTTTTGATGAAGCACATTTCAGCATGGCAGCCACATGGCAGAAATTAATTGACCGGTTTCCGGATGCTTACATAGTCGGTTTAACCGCTACTCCCTGCCGTCTGGACGGTCGCCCGCTCGGCAAGATATACGACACTATGATAGTTGGAATTTCAACACACGAACTCATACAGCAGGGCTATTTATCGAAATACAGGTACTTTGCCCCATCCGTTGCGGACCTGTCACAGTTAAAACGTAAAGGCTCCGATTTTGATGCTGAACAATCGTCCGAATTATTGATGCAGCGGGCTGTGTATGGCGACGTTATCGAATCATATCGAAAGTATGCAGATGGACTACAAACAATCTGCTACTGTTCCAGCATAAAGCACTCACAGGCTATGGCAGAAGAATTTCAGAAATCCGGAATCAATGCAGTACATTTTGATGGCAATACGCCGAAAGCAGAACGTTCGCAGATTGTGCAAGACTTCCGCGACAAGAAAATTCAGGTACTATGCAATGTCGATTTAATCAGCGTCGGATTTGATGTGCCGGACTGTTGGTGCTGCATACTGTTACGGCCGACAATGTCAACTGCATTGGCAATTCAACAAGCTGGACGAGCGTTGCGGCCACAGCCTGGTAAAACAGCTATTATTCTGGACCACGTTGGAAACTATACGCGCCACGGTCTGCCAGACGACCCGCATGAGTGGTCCCTGGATAGTAAGCTAAAGCCTATGCAGCAGTACAATTCCGATGGCACATTATCAGTCAGGCAGTGTCCGGAATGTTATTTTACATTTCCGTCCGGTCCGTCAGTGTGCCCGAACTGCGGGACTGAAATTACAAAAACGCGGGAGGAAATCAAGAACATTAAAAAAATTCATTTGGAGGAAGTTAAGAAGAACAGGCGGCAGAAAGCCGCAGAAGCCGTTAAAAACAAATCCATAGAAGAATGCCATAACCTGTCTGAGATCATGGCATGGTGCAAGCAGAACGGCAGGAAACCGGGCTATGGCTATTACGTTGCAAAAGCAAGGGGGTTTATTCACAGTGCGTGAATCAAACATACAAAATTCAATTCGTTGTGCACTATCAAAGCGCGGTATTGTATTCCGCACGAATGCAGGAACATTTTATCAGGGCAAAGTTGTTTTCTCTAAAGAATTCGGACAGCGTGTATTAATAAATTTGCGACGCGTTGACGGACTGCCAGCAGGATTCTCCGACTTGGTGTTTTTCGGACCAGGTGCGCAAACGGCATTCATTGAAACGAAGAACGAAGTCGGCAGATTACGTCCAGAGCAGAAAGTATTTCTTGAACGGATGCAGTCAATGGGGTTTTCTGCCGGTGTAGCGCGGTCTGATGCTGAGGCGGTGGGATTGATTGAGAAAGAAAAAGGTTAAAGCTCCCCCACCTCCCCCACACGGCCCGAACCAGAGGGCAAAAGAATTAAATAAATTTGCTGCACTTAAAAATCCATATCCATTTTGTGATGAGCTGTGCATTGACGAAGAGCTATATGTGCTTGGCATTCATTGGACATTGCGCCGGTACTGGAGACATGAAATTTGTGCAAATCAAGCGCAGG
>JAQUSU010000113.1 GCA_028710085.1 Anaerotignum sp. | reverse complement strand
GAAACCTATTCTCCTTATTGTGACCGTGATATTACGGACTATCAAATTTTTGACGGAGGAGACTTAGAGCTTCCCTTTGGAAACACCGAAAGGGTATTGGAAATGATCCAAAACTATGCGGCGCAAATTCTTGCCGATGGGAAACAGTTTGTCATGCTTGGGGGCGAGCATCTCGTTACCTTGGGGGCAGTGCGTGCCGTGGTGGAGCGTTACCCGGATGTGCATATCCTTCACTTGGATGCTCATACCGACCTCAGAACGGATTACTTGGGAGAAAGCCTTTCTCATTCCACGGTAATCAAGCAGGTTTGGAATTTGGTGGGAGATGGGAAAATCCATCAATTTGGCATTCGCAGCGGTGAAAAATATGAATTTGAGTTCGCAGAAAAACATACGAAGCTGCATAAATTTGACCTACAGGGTTTTTCTGAAACCATTGCCCAACTAAAAGACAAGCCAGTGTATTTTACATTGGATTTAGATATATTAGACCCCTCCATCTTTTGTGGAACAGGGACTCCGGAAGCTGGGGGCGTATCCTTTAAAGAGCTTTTGGAAGCCGTTTTGCAGCTAAACCAGTTAAATATTGTGGGCTGCGACATTAACGAGCTTTCCCCACATTATGACCAAAGTGGCAGTTCCACTGCCGTTGCTTGTAAAATTACTCGGGAAATATTATTGCAAATTACAAAGTAAAGGAGACAGAAAAAATGGGAAAATGTATGATTATCGGCTGCGGCGGCGTTGCCGGCGTTGCAATCACCAAATGCTGCCAAAATAGTGAGGTTTTTGAGGAAATTATGATTGCCAGCCGCACCAAATCCAAATGCGATGCATTAAAGGCAAAGCTTGAGGGAACGACAAAAACAAAAATTCAAACAGCACAGGTGGACGCAGATAATGTGGACGAATTGGTTACATTAATCAACGAATTTCAGCCTGATGTGGTTTTAAACCTTGCGTTGCCTTATCAGGATTTGACCATTATGGATGCCTGCCTGATTACAAAAACAAATTATGTGGATACGGCAAACTATGAGCCAGTGGATACCGCAAAGTTTGAATATAAATGGCAGTGGGCTTATCGTGAAAAATTCAAGGAAGCGGGCATTTGCGCGCTGTTGGGCAGTGGCTTTGACCCTGGCGTTACGGGTGTTTTCTCCGCTTATGCACAAAAGCATCATTTTGATGAAATCAATTATATCGATATTCTTGATTGCAACGGCGGTGACCATGGCTATCCTTTCGCAACCAACTTTAACCCTGAAATCAATATTAGAGAAGTAACCGCCAACGGCAGCTATTGGGAAAATGGCGAATGGGTGGAAACAGAGCCTATGGAAATCAAGCGTGAGTATGATTTTGCGGAGGTTGGCAAAAAGGATATGTATTTGCTGCACCATGAGGAGCTGGAAAGCTTGGGCTTAAACATCAAGGGCATTCAGCGGATTCGTTTCTTCATGACCTTCGGTCAAAGCTACATTACCCACTTGAAGTGCTTAGAAAATGTAGGTATGACCTCCATTGAGCCCATTGAATTTGAAGGAAAGAAAATTGTGCCTTTGCAGTTTTTGAAGGCTGTTTTGCCTGATCCTGCAAGCCTTGGCCCTCGCACCGTAGGGAAAACAAATATTGGCTGTATCTTCCAAGGAATCAAGGATGGCAAGGAAAAAACCTACTATGTATATAATGTTTGCGACCATCAGGAGTGCTATAAAGAGGTGGGCAGTCAGGCAATTTCTTATACCACAGGTGTGCCTGCCATGATTGGTGCAATGCTTGTGATGAATGGACAGTGGAATCAGCCCGGTGTTTGGAATATGGAGGAGTTTGATCCTGATCCCTTCATGGAGGCATTAAATAAATGGGGTTTGCCTTGGGTAGAAGATTTCAACCCTACATTGGTGGACTAATGGATAGGGCGTTATATTCGGTGGAAACACCCTGCTATGTGGTTGACGAAAAACGCTTACTTGAGAATCTTGAGATTTTAAGCGAAATTGCGGAACGTGCCGGCTGTAAAATTTTGCTGGCACAAAAGGCATTTTCTATGTTTGCTGTGTATCCCTTGATTGGACGTTATCTTGACGGAACAACGGCCAGCGGCTTATTTGAAGCAAAGCTTGGGTTTGAGGAAATGGGCAAGGAAACCCATGTTTTTTGTGCGGCTTATATGGAAAAGGAATTTGATGAGATTGTAAAAATTTGCGACCATATTTCCTTTAATTCCTTTGCTCAGTGGCAGAAATATAAAGAAAAAGCTCTTGCGGCGGGGAAAAGCTGCGGTATTCGCATCAATCCTCAGTATTCTACACAGGAGCATGGTATTTATGATCCCTGCGCCGAGGGCTCCCGTCTGGGTGTGACCAGAGCGAATTTTAAGGAGGAGCTGCTGGAGGGCATTGAGGGCTTGCATTTTCATACCCTTTGTGAACAAAACAGCGATGCCCTTATCGAAACACTGGCGGCGGTGGAGGACAGGTTTGGCGAATTTTTGCCGCAAATGAAATGGGTAAATTTCGGCGGCGGGCATCATATTACCCGTGAGGATTATAATAAGGAAGCATTGGTGAATTGTATTCAACGATTTCAAGAAAAATATGATGTTCAGGTATATTTGGAGCCAGGGGAAGCTGTGGCACTGAACGCAGGCTATCTGGTGGCTTCTGTGCTGGATATTGTGGATAACGGCATGAAAATTGCCCTTTTGGATGCCTCCGCTGCCTGTCATATGCCCGATGTCATTGAAATGCCCTATCGTCCGCCCCTTTATGAGAGCGGTGAGCCCAAGGAAAAGCCACATACCTATCGCTTGGCAGGAGCCACCTGTTTGGCAGGGGATGTCATTGGGGATTATTCCTTTGAACAGCCCCTTTGTGTTGGGGATAAGCTGATTTTTGAGGATATGGCAATCTATTCCATGGTGAAAAATAATACCTTTAATGGAATGTGTCTGCCAAGTATCGCTTTGCTTCAGGAAAACGGAGAGATGAAAATAATTCGCAAATTTGGCTATGAAGATTTTAAGGAAAGGCTTTCTTGAGGTCATTTCATATCGTATTATTAAGGAAGTGATTTTAAGGAAGTGATATATCACCACGCACCTATGGCTTAAATTAGCACAGGGGAAGAAATTTTCGTTTGTTTTACCGTTAGGGGGAGTACAATGATTGTAGCAAAATTCGGCGGCAGCTCGCTTGCAGATGCAGCACAGTTTCAAAAAGTAAGAAATATCATTTTCGCAGATAGTCGTCGAACTTTCATTGTTCCCAGCGCACCGGGGCGGCGGTTCGATGAAGATGAGAAGGTGACGGATCTTCTTTATCGCTGTCATACGGAGCAGGCAGAAGGAAAAGCCTTTCAAAAAACCTTTGAGGAAATTCGTAAGCGTTATGATGATATTGCAAATGGGTTAAAGTTATCCATTGAACTTGAACTGTATTTTGACGAAATTTATCACAAAATTGCAATGGGTGCCTCGGCAGATTATTGTGCCAGTCGGGGAGAATTTTTGAATGGATTGCTTTTGGCAAATTATTTGGAGTTTGAATTTTTGGATGCGTCGGAGGTCATTTTTTTTGACGAGCAGGGGATTTTTGATTCCGAAAAAACAAATGATGTTTTGGGAAAAAGATTGGAAAAGCTGGAAAACGCTGTGATACCTGGTTTTTACGGAAGCAATCCTGATGGAAGCATTCGTGCTTTTTCTCGTGGTGGCAGTGACATTACCGGCGCTATTGTGGCGCGTGCCGCAAAGGCAGAGCTGTATGAAAATTGGACGGATGTTTCGGGGTTTCTCATGGCAGATCCCCGTATCGTTACCAATCCATGCCAAATTAGCCATATTACTTATCATGAAATGCATGAGCTTTGCAGTGCCGGAGCCACGGTTTTGCATGAGGACTGCGTGTTTCCAGTGAGTCGCGCCGGCATTCCCACAAATATCCGCAACACCAATTTGCCCGAGCACCCGGGAACGATGATTACCTGTACCGCTGTAAAACGGGGAGATTTTGCGATTTTTGCGGGTGTTTCAGGGAAAAAAGGCTTAAGCCTTTTGCTTGTGGAAAAAGCGCAAACTGACCGTTCATGGGCTTTTGTACAGGGGGTGTTGCAGGCTGCGAAAAAATGCGGCTTGACATTTCAATATTTGCCCTCTGGAATAAATTGCGTTTGTTTGTTGGTGGAAACGAAAAAGTATCATAGAGTGCAAGATTTTTTTGCAGAGGAAATTAAAAAACTGAACATCTCCCATTCTTTGACCATTCAGCCTGAAATTGCAGGTATTGTTCTTGTTGGATATGGAATTGCTCATAATCGGTTGACGGTGAATCGCATATATGAAGCATTACGCCGCCAGAACATAGGCGTTGTAATGATCAACCAAGGCAGTGGCGAACTGAGTACATGGGTAGGTGTTGCGGAAAATGAGATGGAAGCGGCGATTCGCGTGATTTATAAGGAATTTGCCTGATTATGGTTAGTTTAGAGACAAAAAACATAAATTTTTCGTGGATGAGATTAATGAGTTTTTCCTTTTTTAAAAAATAGAAATCTCCCTTGCATGTTTGACGAAAAAGGTCATTCGCGCAAAGGAGATTATTTATTGCTGCCATTTCAGGCATTTTTTTTCAAGAAAAGCAATACCTTCATACATAAGTGCCGCGAGGATTGCAAGAATAATCACACTTAGCATTACCCAATCTAGCTTGAATA
>JAQUSU010000040.1 GCA_028710085.1 Anaerotignum sp. | reverse complement strand
ATGCGCGCTGATTTTGATAGGGATTATGAAAAGAAAGAAATTTAAAGCATAATACAAGAAAAATAATTAAGTTCTAAATAAGAATGAAAACGAAGAAGAAAGGTGGTGTTTAAAATGAAACTGAAAATTTTAACCGTCATCTTTCTTCTTTTATTTTTATCCAGTACCGCTTATCTTGTTGACACCCAGGTGGAATATTTGATTTCGGATAGAATTAATGCGCAGATGAATGAAAAAGTGCAGGAGTTTAGTAGTGAAGTATCAAATGGAACGGAGGAGAAAGAATTTGAAATTCTGCCAAAGTTTTCAGAGCTTTATGAGGAAAATCAAGAGTTTACAGGATGGATTAAAATAGAAGGTACGGAGATTGATTATCCGGTCATGAAGCCCACAGAAGATAATGATTTTTATCTTAACCATAGTCCGGACGGTAATTACAATCAATATGGGGCTATTTATTTTGATGTCTCCAGTGATCTTAAAAATCCTAGCACAAATTGGATTCTCTATGGGCATAATTTTAGGGATGGAAGCATGTTTGGTTCATTAAAAAAATACAAAAATGAGAGCTATTATCAAGAACATCCCATCATAAAACTTGATACCCTTTATGAGGAAGGTGAGTATGAGATCATTTCTGTTTTTACATCACAAGTATTCAGGAAGGATCAGGACGTTTTTAAATATTATCAATATACAAATATTCAATCAAAGGAAAAATTTGATGAGTACATAAGCAATATTGAAAAGCTATCCCTATATGAAATCGATGAAACAGCGGAATTTGGGGATTCCTTGATTACACTTTCTACCTGTGATGAGTGGACAGAAAATGGAAGAATTGCAGTGGTAGCAAAAAAAATAACGAGTGAATAAGTTTTATGGAGCTTTTGTTGGAACAGGCGCTTAAAGTTATATAAACACAATGAAGAAATTTTCTAATCAAGATGGGACTGATTTAGTGGAAGTAAATCGTAAAAATATTGTAGGTTTGCCATACAGCTTGCATGATGCCAGAGTAAATAAGATAAAAATAGAAGCAGAAAAAATCGTTATCAGCTTTCACTATGGTTTTTTTGAACCGACGAATGGCGACTTACTATCTGTAAAAGGAAATGTAGCAATCAGTATAACGGGTTTTGACTTGGACTTTTGCGTTGTATATCTTATGGATTGTTGGAAAGATTTCGGTAAATTTACGGGTGAAAAGCTTAGCTTAGAAGAATTTATCAATCGTTTTCCTGCGATTGATTTTGAAATTATCGATGAAACCTATGGTTACAATCAATCTAAATTTTCAGGGTATTTATATACCAAGAAAGAAATGAAGGAATGCTTTATCGAAATTTATCATTTTGGCGATATGAAGTACATTTTAGAGGACTAGTGTCGTAAAGATGGCCAGCCATAGTGATTTTTTCGTTGGTGATGATTATGATATAATAATATCATAAAGGGAGATGATGATTGTGGCTCAAAGAGTTAGTACACTTTTGGAGATGCGTTTCGATTTTCGTATAGAGCAAACGACAAAACAGCTTTTGGATGAATATTGCAGCTTTGTAAGCTTTCCCAAGGGGACAACTGTGCTTATGCAAGGGGAGAAGGCCGTAAATTTGTATTTTATGATAAAGGGAATTGTCAGAGGCTATTATATTGATGAAAAAGGAAATGACATCACCAAATGCTTTTCTTGCGAAAATGAATTCTTTTCTACAGAGTGCTTTAGAACGAATCGCCCATCCTCGTTTCATATTGAGTGTTTGGAGGCGTGCGAATGTATTCAAATTCCCTATAAGGCTTTACAAAAAGCCATGGAGGAAGATATTTTGATTTTGAAAGTGTTGAATCAATATGCCCTGCAGGCAATGGCAGAATTAGAGGATCGGGCAAGGGATTTTGTAATAATCAGCGCTGAGGAACGCTATAAAACTTTTTTAGAGCAGTTTCCCAACGTGGAACAACGAATCAATCAGAAGTATATTGCTTCCTATATTGGCATACGGGAAAGCTCCTTAAGCCGAATAAAAAAGCTAAGTAAGCGCTGATTTAATGGAGGGTGCGCAGATGGTCGAGGAAATTTTTCAATTGGCAAGGGAAAAAACGTAGGAATAGCAATGCTATTGCGAGGCTTTTTGACGCCGTCCAAGTGGAAAATTTACCGATTAGCTGTTCACACGGAATTAATCAGCACTTCCCTAAATCAAAAAATTGACATAGGTGAATGACAAAGGCTTCTTTTTTTTCTAAGATAAAGGAAAAGAAAGGAGCTTTTTTATGAAATATGTACTTATAACAGGCGAAAATTTAGGGGGAGAATATGGAGAATAAGCTGATTTTGAGAAGTAGAGCGTTTATGGAAGGCGAACGAATCCCCCTTCAATATACAGGAAGGGGAGAAGATGTTTCGCCACCGCTGATGATGGAAAACATACATCCAAGGGCAAAATCCATTGCAATTACCATGGATGATTTAGATATTCCGTTTATCAAGTGCTATAATCATTGGATTATTTGGAACATTCCCATTTGCAATTCCATTCCCGAAGGAATCCCCTTTGGCAAGAAAATTGATGTGCCATTTTCAGCGGTGCAAGGGCTTGCTTATGGGAAACATGGATACAGAGGGCCAAAACCGCCAAGAATGATTAAAAATAGGCACCGTTATGTTTTTACTGCTTATGTGTTGGACTGTATGTGTGAGCTACCCGCGGAATCAAAGAAAAAGCAGTGGTGGAGGGCGGTGGATGGGCATATTCTTCAGCAGGCAAGTTTATGTGGAAGCTTTTGTAATGCAGACCAATATAGCGAAGATTAAGGCAACAACTGTGCCTATAGATGATAGAAACACATACTTGACATAGCATTCGTGAAAATGCTATACTGTTAAAGCATTTCAGACAGTTCATTCGTACCATCCTGTCTATAAACAAAACTAGGGCTTTTTTTAATATTTTGGGAAATAATGAAGGGTGTTGAGTCACTCTTTTTATCCTGCAAACGAATATCAAAATAGGCATAGTTTTATGCCTATTTTTTGTTGCATAAAAAAATATTTATTCTTGAAAGGAAGTGTTTTCGGCATGTATTATTTAAAATCAGAACATAGCTTTGATTCAGCGCATTTTTTGGCGAATTATGAGGGTAAGTGCAGAAATATCCATGGACATAGATGGCGTGTTGTTGTTGAAATAAAGAGCGCCGCATTGCAAGCAGAAGGGCAACAGGACGGAATGGTGGTTGACTTTGGTGAGTTAAAAAAAGACATTAAAGAAGAGGTGGATTTTTTTGACCATGCGTTCATTATTGAGAAAAATTCATTGAAGCCGACGACCTTTGCGGCACTCATGGAAGAAGGCTTTCGCATCATAGAATTGGAGTTTCGCCCGACGGCGGAGCGGTTTGCAAAATATTTTTTTGATAGATTGGCAGAGAGAGGGTATCAGATGAAATCGGTGACGGTTTATGAAACACCAAATAACGCTGCGACCTATGAGGAGGATTCTAGTGGCACAATATAAAGTAGTAGAAAAATTCGTCAGCATTAACGGAGAAGGTATTTTGGCGGGACAATTAGCTGTTTTTATCCGGTTTCAGGGCTGCAATTTAAGCTGTTTCTACTGTGATACTGCGTGGGCAAATCAGGAAAATGCACCCTTTACCATTATGACAGAGGAGGAAATATATGGTTTTATTCAAGAAACAGGAATAAAAAATGTAACATTAACCGGCGGCGAGCCATTATTGAACCCCGAAATAATACAGCTGCTTCAAGTCCTTGCAAAAGATCAGGGATTGCATGTGGAAATAGAAACGAACGGAAGCATAGATTTGTCAGATTTTGCGAAAATAAAGAATCCTCCTAGGTTTACCATGGATTATAAGCTGCCGGGAAGCGGCATGGAAGCAAAAATGTTGCTTTCAAATTTCAGGTTGCTTACAAAAAAAGATGTGGTGAAATTTGTAGTGGGAGATAATGGGGATTTAGAATGTGTAAGGGACATCCTTACAAGGTATCAGTTAGTTTCAAAATGTCATGTGTACATCAGCACAGTATTTGGGAAAATCAGTCTGGAAGAAGTGGTTGCGTTCATGTTAAAAAACACCATGAATGGCGTTACGCTGCAAATTCAAATGCATAAAATTATTTGGGATTCTAATCAACGAGGGGTTTAATCAATTTAGAAAAAACGAGGTGAAGCAAAATGGCAATTGATATAGAAGCAATTCAAGCCCATATCAAAGGGATTCTTGTGGCGCTGGGGGATAATCCAGAGCGGGAAGGCTTAAGGGAGACGCCCTTAAGGGTTGCCCGTATGTACCAAGAGGTTTTTGAAGGAATGAACTATAGTAATCACGAAATTGCAAAAATGTTTGATAAAACCTTTGAAGAGGATTTGGACATGGAGGAAAGCAAACAGGATTTAGTCGTTGTGAGAGATATTGATGTGTTTAGTTATTGTGAACACCATTTGGCGTTGATGTATGATATGAAGATTACGGTGGCTTATGTGCCCAATGGTAAGGTGATTGGTCTTAGCAAAATCGCAAGAATTGCTGATATGGTGTCAAAACGATTGCAGCTTCAGGAACGAATCGGTTCGGATATTGCTGAAATCATACAGGAAGTAACAAATTCACAGGATGTTGCTGTGTTGATTGAAGCTTGTCATAGCTGCATGAGTAGTAGAGGAATTAAAAAAACCTCAGCAAAAACCCATACTTCCACGTTGCGCGGACGTTTTCAAACAGATGCAACCTTACAAATGCGTATAAAATAATTTATATAGATAGGAGAAAAACGATGAAAGTATTAGTATTACTCAGTGGTGGTGTTGACAGTGCAACCTGCCTTGCAATGTCTGTGCATCAATATGGGCGGGAAAATGTGGTTACGCTATCCATTTCGTATGGACAAAAGCATACAAAAGAGCTTGAGGCTGCGAAAAAAATAGCTGCATATTATGAAGTGGAATTTGTAAATTTAGATTTGGCAAAAATATTTGAATACAGTGATTGTTCCCTTTTAACCCATTCTGCACAGGAAGTCCCCAAGGAATCCTATGCAAAACAAATTGAAAAGGGCGAAGGGAAACCAGTCACAACCTATGTTCCCTTTCGAAATGGCCTCTTTTTATCCTCCGCTGCAAGTATTGCTTTGTCAAAAGGGTGTAGCATCATCTATTATGGTGCCCATAGTGATGATGCAGCAGGAAACGCATATCCCGATTGCAGCAATGCATTTAACGAGGCAATGAATCAGGCAATTTATTTGGGCAGCGGCGAACAGCTGAAAATAGAGGCCCCCTTTGTTTCGTGGAGCAAGGCGGAGGTTGTAAAAAAGGGTTTGGAGTTAAACGCACCCTATGCGTTGACTTGGAGTTGTTACGAAGGCGGAGAGAAGCCTTGCGGCAAATGTGGCACTTGTATCGACAGAGCCGCTGCTTTTGAGAAAAATGGAGTGATTGATCCTGCGAAGGATGTGTAACTTTGGAAAAATATAAGAAATTAGAAAGGATAGATTTTATGACAGGAAGAACTACGGAAGAAACAACGGGAATTTCTCTTTTGGGAAACCAAGGCACAAAATATGAAATGGATTATAACCCCTCCATATTGGAAACCTTTGAGAATAAGCATCAAGGAAACGACTATTTTGTAAAGTTTAATTGCCCAGAATTTACCAGTCTTTGTCCTATTACGGGACAGCCGGATTTTGCCACAATTACCATTGCCTATGTGCCGAACATAAAAATGGTAGAAAGCAAATCCCTGAAGCTTTATCTGTTTAGCTTCCGAAATCATGGAGATTTTCATGAGGATTGCGTAAATATTATTATGAAGGATTTGATTGCATTAATGAACCCCAAATATATTGAGGTGTGGGGGAAATTCACACCCCGCGGAGGGATTTCCATTGATCCTTATTGCAATTACGGGGAGGCCAATACAAAATGGGAAGAAATTGCCTTCAATCGCTTGGTCAACCATGATCTTTATCCCGAAAAGGTGGATAACAGGTAGTGGAAGCGGGATTTGAAATCACAGCTAGATGACAAAAATAGAGTGTCTGATGGGTGTTTTAAAGAAGCCTTGCGGATACTCTTTTTTGCATTTTAGCAAGTTTAACTGATTTTTTTTTGGGGGGAAGGAAGGGCAGACTCTATATGCTAAAGAAAAACAAATTTTAGGCATTAAATATATTTTGTTGAAAATCCGTTTGAAGATATTGACATCACTTGAAAAATTTAATATACTTTATTTAATTACTTAATAAAGTATATTAATAAAGTTGCTATTTAATAATATACTAGTTATACAAACCCAAAAGCAGGAGGTGCAATCCTTGTTAAAAGCAAACCGTAAACAGATGAAGGAAATCAATAAAAACAACTTAAGACAGGCTTTAAAGGAACGTAGAAAGGCAACAAAGCCGGAATTGTCCGAATTAACACAATTAAGTGTCGTCACTGTAAATGCGCTGATTGGCGAAATGGTTTCTTCGGGTGAGGTGATAGAGGGGGATGAAATTCCATCCAATGGCGGGAGGCCATCGAAGCAATATATTTATAATGGAAACTTTAGAAAAGCAATCATCATTTATGGACACCAAGAGAATAATCAGGATCTGTTTCATATGTTAATAATTAATTCATTTGGAGAATGTATTGACCGTATGAAATCCTATGATACAAATGTTACTACGGAAAGCTTTGATCTATGGATAGTGGATGCCTTTAAAAAACATAAAACCATTTGTGCAATCCTATTTGGTCTTCCGGGTGCAGAAAAAAATGGTGTTATTTATGCCCATGATTATCCTGGCATTGTAGGAGAAAAATTCTTAGCCTATTACAATGAAAAGTATCATGTACCGGTGCTTTACGAAAATGATATCAATGCTACCGTTTGCGGTTATTATGCACGTCAAAACGTGGAAACGGTGCAGTCAGTAGTGGGAATTTATTATCCTCGGGTTTATGCGCCGGGCGCAGGTGTTGTGATAAATGGGGAGATATATAAAGGCTTTATGAATTTTGCCGGAGAAGTTGGCTGGATTCCTATGCATCCTGCTTGGAATGAAGTGGATTATAAAAATGGGGAAGATGTTGCCCGTATGCTTAGCCAAATTGCTGTTATATTCAGTTGCGTACTGGCACCTCAGCGGATTGTATTCTATGGGGATTTTTTGACGGAGGAGCTTTTGAAAGAATTAGTATCTCGCCTTACAGAACAACTCAAAGGAAAATTTTTACCACACATTGAATTTGAGAAAAACCTAGTAAAAGACTTCGAATGGGGCATGATACAAATCGCACTGAGTGAGTTAAAAAGAAAAGAGGGGATCGCAGCGTGGTATTAACGGTTTTATTAATCATAATTTATTTGGCATTTATCAGTTTAGGACTTCCAGATTCATTACTCGGCGCAGCGTGGCCCTCCATGTATCCAAGCATGGGGTTGCCCATCTCCTATGCCGGCATTGTTTCCATGATTATCGCAGGGGGAACGATTGTATCAAGCTTATTTAGCGATAAAACGATTCGAAAATTTGGAACAGGCTATGTTACTGTAATCAGTGTTTTGATGACAGCGGTGGCACTATTAGGCTTTTCCATAAGCAATGGGTTTTATTCGCTTTGTCTGTTTGCAATCCCATTAGGACTTGGAGCGGGTTCTGTGGATGCCGCACTGAATAATTTTGTTGCACTCAAATACAAAGCAAAGCATATGAGCTGGCTTCATTCTTTTTGGGGTGTTGGGGCTATGACCAGTCCAATGATCATGTCCTATTTCTTGGAACGAGGCGCCATTTTTCAGTCAGGCTATCGTAGCGTTGCATTGATTCAGTTTGCATTGGTACTTATATTGCTTCTTACCTTGCCCATTTGGAAAAAAGCGACTTCACTAAATCATACGCAACACGACAATGGGAACGCTAGCGATGAAGTGCAAAAGGTACTAAGTAAAAAAGAACTTTTAAAGCTGCCAGGCGCAAAACATGCATTAATTGCATTCTTTGGCTACTGTTCCATAGAAGCAACCACAGGCCTTTGGGGAAGCAGTTTTGTAACTATTGTGCATGGAATTTCAGCCGAAACAGCGGCAAAATGGGCGGCTCTTTTCTATGGGGGTATTACCTTTGGCAGATTCGTTTCGGGCTTTGTTACACTGAAGCTGAACAACAGACAAATGATTCGATTGGGAGAGTTTTTCATTGCTGCGGGAATTGTTTTGATTATGCTGCCAACGGGTCAGACTGCTTTATTCATTGGGTTGTTAATGATAGGTGTAGGCTGTGCACCTATTTATCCAAGTCTGCTACATGAAACCCCTGTCAATTTTGGAGAAGAATATTCACAGTCCATCATGGGTGTGCAAATGGCTTGTGCCTATGTGGGAAGTACATTTATGCCCCTTCTTTTTGGAATTTTTGCATCACACTTTGGATATTCGCTGATGCCCTTCTTCATTGGCTCCATACTTGTACTTATGTTTGTGATGATTGAAATATTAAATAAGCGTGTGGATGCAAAGAATGAAATGATGGCATCGTCGAAAAGTGCATTTAGGTTTTGATTAAGGACAGGAACAAAAAAGTAATACAACAGATGAGATTCATTTCTTAGGGCAGAGCCGATTCCGATTGGTTCCGCCCTTGTCTGCATGTTACTAGAAATTATTGCATATAATAAGACATACCCTATAAAGTTACCAAAAGATTTAAATTTGGAGAAATGTTTTTCAAGATAAATCTTCCGTTAGAGGCCAATGGGAGCTTCTGTCAATTGGAAAAAAACAGAGAATTATTTAAAAGCCGGAAGTCAAAAGGAAAGGGGGAAGTGCCATAAAGTTTGGCGGAATGCCAGATTATTCAGACTTATAGAACAACTTTCCACTTGCAAATTTGTGAATAATTAACAAATATTTAATAATTCGAACTAAATAATTGACTTTTTTGTTAAGCGGGTATATTATTAATATAAACTTTTTAAAGTTCTTTAACAAAAGTTTTTTAATAACATTTTATTTCATTACATTTCATTAGGAGGGTAAGGTATGAAAAAAATTCTAGCAATGTTATTATCAGCAACATTAATCTTTTCTCTTGCAGCTTGTGGAGGCGCCAAAACTGAGGAACCAGCAGAAAGCGCAGACAGCGCTGAAGCAGTTAAAATCGGTGTTAGTATGCCAACACAAAGCTTACAAAGATGGAATCAAGACGGTACCAACATGAAGGCTTCTCTGGAAGAAGCAGGATATACAGTTGACTTGCAGTATGCAGGCGACAACGATATCCCTACTCAAGTATCTCAGCTTGAAAATATGATTTCTGGCGGATGCAAAGTTCTTGTTGTTGCAGCAATTGATGGTTCTTCCTTAACAGAAGTATTAAAAGGTGCAAAAGAAGCAGGAATCCCCGTTATCGCTTATGACCGTTTGATTATGAACTCTGACGCAGTAAGCTACTATGCAACATTTGATAATTACAAAGTAGGTACATTGCAAGGTACATATATCAAAGATGCTTTAGATTTAGACAACCAGGCAGGGCCTTTCAACATCGAATTAGTAACAGGCGCACCTGATGACAACAACGTAAACTTCTTCTTTGGCGGTGCTATGGATGTATTAAATCCTTACATTGAATCCGGTAAATTGGTTGTAAAATCTGGACAAACAGAAAAAGCACAGGTTGCAACTCCTAACTGGAGCACAGAAGAATCTCAGAAGCGTTTTGAAAACATCATTACCTCTGTTGGCTATGGCCCAAGTGGCGAGAAACTGGATGCAGTTCTTTGCTCCAATGACTCTACAGCAATTGGTGTAACAAATGCTCTTGTTGGCGCTGGCTATACAGCAGAAAACTTCCCTGTTATTACAGGTCAGGATTGTGATAAACCGGCAGTGAAAAATATGATTGCTGGCCTTCAGAGTATGTCCGTATTCAAGGATACAAGAACATTGGCAAGCAAAGTTGTTGCTATGGTTGATGCTATCGTAAAAGGCAGCGAACCTGAAATCAACGACACTGAAACATATGACAATGGCACTGGTATCATTCCTTCTTACCTCTGCGATCCTGTATTTGCAAATATTGACAATTACAAAGAGCTTCTTATCGATAGTGGATACTACGCAGAAGCTGATTTGAAATAATCGGATTGTTTTGCAGGTAGGTTCACGTATGTGGATCTACCTGCATTTTTTATAAGAAGAATGTAATTCTTAAATGGGGTTAATTTATAAAGCAGTAGTTGAATTTGTTTGGTTAGAAAAAAACTTCACAGCTGGAGGGATTACGATGGCTGAATTTATTTTAGAGATGCAAAATATTATCAAGGAATTTCCGGGTGTAAAAGCCCTTGATGATGTAAATTTACAAGTAGAAAAAGGCGAAATTCACGCACTGGTTGGAGAAAATGGTGCTGGGAAATCAACTTTAATGAATGTACTAAGCGGAATTTATCCTTATGGCACCTATCAAGGGAATATTTCTTATAATGGCGAGGAATGTAAATTTAAAACCATAAAAGATAGCGAACATAAAGGGATTGTAATTATTCATCAGGAATTGGCACTTGTACCTTATCTTTCTATTGCAGAAAATATTTTCTTAGGTAACGAACAAGGCTCTATGTTTAATATTGATTGGACTACTACCCATGAAAAAGCAAAAAAATATTTGCAAATGGTAGGGTTGAAAGAAAAAACAACGACCTTAATTAAAGACATTGGCGTGGGAAAACAACAGCTTGTAGAAATTGCAAAAGCACTTTCTAAAGATGTAAAGCTTTTAATATTAGATGAGCCTACGGCATCATTAAACGAAAATGATAGTCAAAAGCTTTTGGAATTATTACTTAAATTAAGAGAAGAAAAAGGAATTACAAGTATTATTATTTCCCATAAATTAAACGAGATTTCTTTTGTTTCAGATAAAATTACGATAATTCGAGATGGTTCCACAATTGAAACCTTAGTAAAAGGGATTGATGATTTTAGTGAACCTAGAATTATTAAAGGAATGGTTGGGCGTGAACTTGAGGATCGTTTCCCCAAAAGAGAAAAACAGATAGGCGATATTTCGTTAGAGGTTAAAAATTGGACAGTATATCACCCTGTTGATCCGGATAGAATTGTTTGCAGCGATATTAGCTTGAACGTTCATAAAGGTGAAATTGTAGGGATTAGCGGCTTAATGGGTGCAGGCAGAACAGAGTTTGCTATGAGCATTTTCGGAAAGAGCTACGGCGGAAAGACGAAGGGCCAGCTTTTTATGAACGGGAAAGAAATTCATGCTAAAAATGTAAAGGAAGCAATTAATAATAAAATTGCATATGTAACGGAAGATAGAAAAGGAAACGGTCTTATCTTGGAAAATAGTATTAAAATTAATACTACATTGACAAAAATGGATAAGATTAGCCATAGAGGTGTCATTGATACAGATAAAGAACTGCAGGTTGCAAAAGAATTCAAAGAAAAATTAAATACAAAATGCCCCTCTGTCGAAACGAACGTTGCCAATCTTTCGGGAGGAAATCAACAAAAGGTGCTTTTAAGCAAATGGATTTTTGCAGACCCTGAAGTGTTAATTATGGATGAACCAACAAGAGGGATTGACGTAGGTGCCAAATATGAAATTTATCGCATTATGAATCAGCTTGTAGCCGAAGGAAAATCCATCATAATGATTAGTTCTGAGTTATCCGAAATTTTGGGTATGTGTGATAGAGTTTATATTATGAACGAAGGCAGATTAGTGGGTGAAATGGACATTGCAGATGCCAGCCAGGAAGCAATTATGTCTAAAATTTTACAAAGCAGCAAAGATGAAAAGGAGAGTGCATCATGACTAGGGTGAAGGACTTTATCAAGAAAAATACGATGTTTCTTGCTTTAATATTCGTAATGATTTTGTTTCAGGTGTTAATTATGTCTGCAAATAAAGGTTCATTATTTGCACCTACGAACATTACAAATTTAATCAATCAAAATAGTTATGTATTGATTTTAGCAACAGGTATGCTCCTTTGTATTTTGACTGGTGGTAATATCGACCTTTCCGTTGGCTCTGTTGTTGCCTTAGTTGGTGCGATTGCCGGTAAATTAATCGTTGTAATGGGAATGAATGTATATCTATCAATTTTCATTTGTTTATTAACAGGTATTGCTATTGGTGCAATTCATGGATATATGATTGCCTATATTAGAATACCGCCCTTTATTGTTACCCTTGCCGGTATGATGCTTTGGAGAGGTGTTGCTCTGTTAATATTAGATGGTCTGACAATTTCACCTTTCCCAGATAATTATTTGTTTATGTTTACAAGATACTTACCCTTAAATCCTGATAATAAAAGCGTTATTCTTGCGACAACCTTAATTGCGGGCGGAATTATTTGTCTCATTTATTTAGTAATGGAAATAATGAATCGTAGTAAAAAAATTCGTAAAGGCTATGACGTAAATGCAGCAATATCGACTTATGGAAAAGTAGGTGTAATCTGTCTTGCTGTTTTGGTGTTATCATATCTTTTAGGAATGAATAAAGGTATTCCTTTTGTTTTGATCATAGTGCTTGTTATTGTTGCAATTTATTCTTATTTTACTGCAAAAACAGTACCTGGCAGAACGCTTTATGCCATTGGTGGTAACGAGAAAGCAGCAAAGCTTTCCGGTATAAATACAAACCGTTCATTATTTATGGCTTATACTAATATGGCTTTCTTGTCAGCAGTTGCCGCATTGGTGTGCGTTGCTCGTTTTAATTCCGCAGCTCCAAGTGCCGGAACAAATTATGAATTAGATGCCATTGGCTCATGCTTCATCGGCGGTGCTTCTGCTTATGGCGGAACAGGTACTGTTGGTGGTGCAGTTGTTGGTGCTATCTTTATGGGTGTATTGAATAACGGTATGTCTATTTTAGGGATTGATGCAAACTGGCAAAAGGTTGTAAAAGGTTTGGTTTTGATTATTGCTGTATTGGTGGACGTTTTGAACAAAAGACGTGCAAAATCTTCATAATTAGGAGGATGCCATGAGATTTTTATTGGGAATTGACTTGGGTACATCAGGAACAAAAGCTGTATTATTTGATGAATTTGGAAAAGCAGTAGCAGCCCATACAGTTGAGTACCTTATGTATCAGCCAAAAAATGGATATGCCGAGCAAGATCCATCGGATTGGTGGAATGCCGCTTGTGTAACTGCCAAAAAGGTTCTGGAGGATTCTGGTGTTTTGCCATCTCAAATAGTTGGGATTGGGATTTCCGGTCAAATGCACGGCATTGTTATGTTGGATGAAGCAGGTAATGTGCTAAGAAACAGTATCATTTGGTGTGATGGCAGAACGGAAAAGCAATGTCAGTTAATCACAGAAACAATCGGCAGAAGGCGTTTGATTGAACTTACTGCAAATCCTGCTTTGACTGGTTTTTCCCTTGGGAAAATTCTTTGGGTGAGAGAAAACGAACCTGAAATTTATAAAAAATGTGCCCACATACTGTTGCCTAAGGACTATATTCGATACTGCTTGACAGGCGAGCTTGCCACAGAAGTAAGCGATGCTTCAGGCATGAATTTATTGGATATTCGTACGAGAGATTGGTGCGATGAAATTATCGAAAAACTCAGCTTAGATAAGGCTATGTTGCCAAAAGTTTATGAAAGTGCAGATGTTGTTGGCTATGTAACCGCCGAAGCTGCGAAAAAAACTGGCTTGGCGGAAGGAATTCCTGTGGTTGGTGGTGCGGGAGATAATGCGGCTGCAGCAGTTGGTGTGGGTGTTGTGAAAAATGGCACGGCATTTACCACCATTGGCACTTCCGGCGTAATATTTGCCCATACGGATAAAATGATGCTTGATCCCGAAGGTAGGGTGCACACATTTTGTGCAGCGGTAAAGGGCGGATATACAGTCATGAGCTGTACCCTTGCAGCAGGACTATCTTTGAAATGGGCAAGGGACACTTTTTGCACAAGTGAAATGGAGGTTGCAAAAGGCTTAGACACAGACCCCTATAACATTATGACTGCTATGGCAGAGCGTGTGCCCATCGGCTCGGAACGCTTGCTGTTTCTTCCCTATTTAATGGGAGAAAGAAGCCCGATTTTGGATAGCAAGGCAAGAGGTGCTTTTATTGGCTTATCAGGAATTCATGGAAAAAAAGAAATGATCCGTTCCGTATTAGAGGGTGTAATGTATTCCCAAAAGCATTGTTTAGAGGTTTTGAACGAAATGGAGGTTTTGCCTGAGGTGATGCTTGCTTGTGGCGGCGGTGGCAGAAGCCCTCTTTGGCGGCAGATGATGGCCGATTTGTTTGAATTTCCTGTGAATACTGTTTCTAATCAGGAAGGGCCAGCACTGGGTGTTGCATTATTGGCAGGCGTTGGTGCTGGTGTTTACAAAAATATCGAAGAAGCTTGCGAAAAAGCGATTGTGTATAATGAACCGCAAGCACCGATTCAAGAAAACACGGAAAAATATCTGAAATTTTTTGAAATCTACAAAAAACTATATGATAATTTGAAGGATTCCTTTGAAAGCCTTTCTTCATTGTAATAGGAGGAGGAATTATGAAGATTTATAGTGTTTACGACAAAGAATTTGCGCCATATGGAAAAATACTTGAAAATTATGATACAACAAAATTATTTGAAGTATTAAAAGAAAAAACACCGTTGCCCCAAGGTGTGGTTTATGAACCCTCCGTAGCTTTTTTGGAGGAATTGGAGATTGCGAAAATCATTGCCAACAATGTTTTTGGTGGTATGCCAATTCAAATGGGCTATTGCAACGGTTTCAATCAAAAGTTGAATTGCTTGGAGTATCATAGAGATAGCGAAGTCAACTTGGGGGCAAAGGATTTCATTCTTTTGCTTGCAAAAGAAGAAGAGATTGAAAACGGAAAGCTGGATACGAAAAAAATTAAGGCTTTTCACTGTCCTGCTGGGGTGATGGCCGAGGTTTATGCAACCACGTTACATTATGCACCCTGTTGCACAGCAGAAAATGAAGGCTTCCAGGTGCTTGTTGTTTTGCCGAAGGGAACAAATACCAAAAAACCTGAAATGGTAGCATATAATTTTGAAGACAGCCTTTTGTGGGCAAGAAACAAATGGCTTTTGGCTCATGCCGAGAGCAATGAAGCGATGCAAGGAGCTTATGTGGGGCTTGTTGGAGAAAATATTGATTTAAGTAAAGAAAGTAAGTAAAGAGAGGGATTAAATATGAAAAATGTACCAGAAGTTAAAGTTGGTATTATTGCAGTAAGTCGTGATTGTTTCCCAATGACGCTTTCCGAAAGAAGAAGAGCGGCAATCGTGAAAGCGTATACAGAAAAATACGGCGAAATTTATGAAAGCAAGGTTTGTGTTGAAAATGAAAAACATATGCTGCAGGCCTTGGAGGATGTAAATGCTGTTGGTTGCAATGCTTTAGTGGTATATCTTGGGAATTTTGGCCCTGAAACAGCAGAAACCCTTTTGGCTAAATATTTCAACGGACCAACAATGTTTATTGCAGCGGCTGAAGAAGCAGGTGACAAGCTCCTTGATGACCGTGGAGATGCTTACTGCGGTATGCTAAATGCAAGCTATAACTTAAAATTAAGAGAAGTTCGGGCATACATTCCCTCTTATCCCGTTGGTACAGACAAGGAATGTGCAGCTATGATTGCAGAATTTGTACCCCTGGCAAAAGCTGTCATTGCCTTAGAAAACTTAAAAATCATTAGCTTTGGCCCTAGACCTCAGGATTTCTTGGCCTGCAACGCTCCCATCAAGCGCTTGTACGATTTGGGTGTGGAAATTGAAGAAAATTCCGAGCTGGACTTATTTGAAGCCTTCCATAAACATGCCAACGATCCTAGAATTCCTGATGTTGTAAAGGAAATGGAACTAGAGCTTGGCACGGGCAATAAAAAACCAGGAATCTTAAATCAGCTTGCCCAATATGAATTAACCTTAAAGGATTGGACAGAGGAACATAAAGGCTCGAGAAAATATGCTGTGATTGCCGGAAAATGTTGGCCTGCCTTCCAAACACAATTTGGCTTTGTTCCTTGTTATGTAAATGGCAGATTGGCAAAGCAGGGGATTCCTGTTTCCTGTGAAGTTGATATTTTCGGGGCATTGAGTGAATATATCGGCACGGTAGTGAGCGATGATACAGTAACCCTTCTTGACATTAATAATACCGTACCTTATGATATGTTTGAGTCAGATATTTACGGGAAGTTTAATTATACACTGAAGGATACCTTCATGGGCTTCCATTGTGGAAACACAGCGGCAGAAAAGCTTTCTTTTTGCGAAATGAAATATCAAAAAATTATGGCTCGTTCATTGCCGGAGGAAGTAACACAAGGCACATTGGAGGGGGACATTATCCCTGGCGATATCACTTTCTTCCGCTTGCAAAGCACAGCGGATACGAAATTAAGAGCATATATCGCCCAAGGCGAGGTGTTGCCTGTACCTACACGTTCCTTTGGCTCAATCGGCGTATTTGCAATTCCCGAAATGGGTAGATTTTATCGTCATGTGTTGATTGAAAAGAACTATCCACATCATGGCGCTGTTGCTTTTGGCCATTTTGGAAAGGTATTATATGAGCTGTTCCGTTATCTTGGAATAGATGTTGATGAAATTGATTTCAACCAACCGAAGGGAATGCTTTACAAAGGAGAAAATCCTTTTGCATAGGTTATTGTTTAAAATTTAATGAAATAAGTTGAAAAAACAATCCGGTGGGCTTTGGAAAAAATTTTTTCTGCTACCGGATTGATTTATTTAATGGGTGAAAAAATATTTGTTTTATGTTAAACTAGAATAAAGGCGCAAAACGCGAACGCATTTTATTGTTTATTGCAAAAAAAGGTGTTTTGGAGGAATGAATATGGTACCACTACAAAACGAAATTAGCGAACAACGCAGAAATAATAGAAAGAGGGTTTACGAAAGCCTTTATTTTTCAGATGTGGCAAAAACAAAAAAAGAATTGGCAACGGAATTAGGCTTAAGCCTTCCTACAATCAATCAAAATCTGACTGAATTATTCGAAGCAAATTTAGTGTGTAGTTTCCAAGGCGAACAATATACTGGTGGCAGAAAAGCCGCCGTTCTTGATATTATTTCGGATGCCTATTATTCTATCGGGATTGCTATCGCTGAAATAAATATAAGAATGATCATTACAGATTTAAGGCTTAGAGAAGTAGGGTACAAAAAAATAAAATACCATGTAAATTCCTTTGAAAATGAAATTGGTGACCTTGTTGCAAATGAACTTAAGACATTTATTCAATCAAGCGGCATTGATGCCACAAAAATTATCGGTGTTGGAATTGCCATCCCAGGTCTTCTTGATAAAGAAAACAAAAAGATTTTATTTGCCCCAACCTTGAAAGTAAGAAACATATCCTATGATTTTTTCCAATCTCAAATTCCATATCCTGTTTTTGTTGAAAATGATGGTACAGCAGGGGGATTGGCTGAATATTTTTCCAACCATGAGCAAAAAAACATGGCTTATTTCTTATTGGAAAACGGTGTTGGCGGTGCAGTTGTGATTAATGGACAATCATATCTGGGCGACAATGTTTGCAGTGGAGAATTTGGGCATATTTGTGTAGAGCCTAACGGGTTAGAATGCAGTTGTGGCAAAAGAGGCTGCTTAGAACCTTATTGTACAGCAAGAAGATTTAGCGATGATATCGGAATTAGCCTTGAGGAGTTTTTTGAAGGCATTAAAAAAGGTAACAAGCTTTTTATTAGTATGTGGGAAGATATGTTGAAACATCTAGCAATCGGTATCCATAATACTCGAATTGTACTTGACTGTGATGTTGTGTTGGGTGGATTCATGGCGCAATACATCGAGCCTTATTTATATGACTTAAAACAATATGTAATGGAGTGCAATTTTTTTGATAAAGATGCAGATTATATTCGGTTGTGTAACTTTGGAAACAAATCTGTGTGTATGGGAATGGCATTACATTTTGTGCAAGAGTTTATGAATGAATTTTGAGGGACTTTCAATGAAATATAAAATGAAACCAGAGTCGTCTAGTTCATCCAGTGCGTGAACTAGACGACTCTATTTTTAGGTTGAAGGGATTTTCTGCTTTTGATATTCATTAGTAAGCTGTAAAACAAGACAGTTGTCTGCTTTATTGACATAGTCTCATCCTTACATATTAAATAGAGGGGAATAGGTACTACTTATTCATCCCAATATCCTTCTGATAATTGCGTTACTTTACCTGATACAGCATTTACTGTAACATATTTATTTTCTTTATCTAATTTTACACCATAATAATACTCCCGATTGGAACCTAACAATGATTTTTCACAATTAAGTACAGGTATGGTAGATTCACCATATGAATAACTAATAAAGTCAGCTTTTCTATCCAAGTTCATATACTGTTCTATAAAGCGTTTTCCATCATTGTACGTATAATTTGGTATAGTATAATAAATTATTAAAGGTAAAATAAATGATATTAGAACAATACTAATAATTCTTATCTTTAGATAATCTTTCTGGTTTCTAAATAATGCAATATAATACCAATAGGGTTGTATTATGAATGGAATAAAAATAGCCACAAAATAACTTCCTCTATACGCCTTGCCCACTTGAAATCCCCAGTATAATTCCAATAATGATAATAAACTAATACAAATAATTAAAAAATATTTTGTTTTTATACTATGTAATAAATTCATATAATCTCCCTTTAAATAATAAAAGCTTGACCACTATAAAAATTTTAAAACTCCTTTTTCATCTTAATATGTTGACGACGAAAAAGGAGAATTTGTTTCTGTATTCAATATAAAACTAGCAAAGGCCCTTTTCCAGCTTCACAAAAGCTTCCAAAGCAACATAAATTTCGTTTTTTTCTCCTTGCATGGAAAGAGATTCACCGTCAACATAATTTACAATACTATCGAAGGTATTTCCCTCATATTCAACCACATTATTTAAAATTGAGGCTGTTTCCACTCCTCTTAAATATCCAATTGTAAACAAAGCGGCCGTCTCCATGTCACAACCCAGCACACCTTTTTTCGACCAAAATGCGTCAATGGCATCCTCTTCGTCAGTGTAAAAGCTGTCATGGCTTCTTGCAATTCCTGTATGATAGGGGATGTTTTTTCCCTTTGCACTTTCTACGCAGGCAAACAAAAGATTTGCATCAGGCACAGCGGGGAAGATAGAATCCACATAGGTTTTTGATGCGCCGTCATCTCGAACGGCTCCGCTAACCAAAATAATATCGCCCATTTTCACCTTAGGCTGTAAGCTGCCGCAGCTTCCAATACGAATCATTGCTTCTACGCCAATATTATGCAGTTCTTCCACGCAAATTCCAGTGGAAGCACCGCCCATACCTGTTGAAATCGCCAATATTTTTACCCCTTTATAGGTTCCCATTAAGCTTCTATATTCGCGGTTATATTTTAATTCCTGAACGTTATCTAAAAATGGGGAAATTCGGTCTAATCTGGCTGGATCGCCGGGAAGTAATGCATATTTTACGCCAAGAGCATCATCTAGTTGAATGTGAGGTTGTAGGTTTGACATAAGTGTTCCTCCTTGATTTGTGATCTTTTTTATTAATTTAACTTATATTTTGAAAAAATGCAATGTTCAGCTTCATAATATTTGAATCTCTTTGAAGAATATGCTAAAATCATTGAAAGAAGAGGCAATGAAAAGCCTAGTGTTTTTAAGGAGGTATAAATGAGTTACTTTGTTTTTTTAGTTTTGGCCGGCATTTTTCAAGGGTTCATGGTATCACTGAATGGGCAGTTGGGTAATTTTTACAGCCTTTTTGGTGTTTGTTTTTTTGTTCATGTGATTGCAGCAGTTCTTCTTTTCTTATATATAAAGGTTAAGGAGAAAAAGCCAATTACCTTTCGTGGGGTACCCAAATATGTATATACCGTTGGTTTTATGGGTGTCGCCTTGGTTTCTAGCAGCAGCTGGTGTATCCTGCATATTGGGGCAACGGAATTGCTGAGCCTGTCTGTCATTGGGCAAATGGTTTGTTCGGCAATGGTTGACCATTTTGGCTGGTTTAATGCTATGAAAAAGCCATTTCATTTGAAGCAGCTCCCTAGCTATTTATTGGTATTTGCAGGAGTTTTGATTGTTGTTTACGCTTAAGGGGGAAAAAATGATTTATTATATGGTGGCAATTGCGAGTGGATTTTTATCTGTGATTAACAAAATGGTTAACGTAAAAGCGGGAGATTGTTTGGGCGCACCAAGAGGGGCACTCATTAATTATATCGAAGCAGCACTCATTTCTTTTTGTCTTGTTTATGTTGCTGGAAATGGCGGAGAATTTCGATTTGATTATATGAAAACGGTTCCGCTTATATTTTACCTAGGCAGTATTTTCGGATTAATTGCAATGATTTTTTTAATTATCGGCACAAGAAATACAGGTGCTATGACTTCAACTGTTTTAATGCTTTTCGGTCAGCTTGGCACATCCATTGCGTTGGATTTTGTTTTTTTTGGAACCTTTCGTCCCATTCAAATTCTGGGTATTTTTCTGATACTGGTTGGTATTTATTGGAAGGAAAAGCTGCGGCAGAAAGAATTTAGGCAAGCTATTATAGGAAGAAGCGAGGATGAAACAGAATGAAAATTTTGAATTTTGGGTCTTTAAATTTGGACTACGTTTATGATGTGGATCATTTTGTTCAACCGGGAGAAACCATGTCCTCGAAGGGGTTATATATCAATTGTGGCGGCAAAGGCTTGAACCAATCCATAGCGGCGGCAAAGGCCGGAAATATGGTTTATCATGCAGCATATTTAGGCAAAGGCGGAGAAGTTTTGGAGGATAAGCTTACTGAAAATGGAGTGGACACTTCGCTGATTGGAAGAATGGAAGAAAGCTGTGGTCATGCAATCATTCAAGTGGACGGAAATGGGCAAAACTGTATTTTGCTTTATGGTGGTACGAATCAGCTTCTTACAAAGAAATATATTCACGGAACGTTAGATAAATTTGGCAATGAAGGTCTTGTTTTACTGCAAAATGAAACCAATTTGGTGGGCTATATTATGGAAGAAGCCCATAAAAGAGGGTTAAAAATTGCATTGAATGCTGCCCCTATGGATGAAAAGGTTTTAGGGTTTCCTTTGGAGCTTTTGGATTGGTTGATTGTCAATGAGGTTGAAGGAAAGCAGATTGCAGGCTGCGAAAAGGACGAAGAAATTTTGCCGGTGTTAAAGAAAAAGTATTCATCCATGAAAATTCTTTTAACCCTTGGCAGCAAAGGGGCAATTTGTTTTTCCCATGGCGAAACCTATAAAATTGGGTGCTATCAGGTTGAGGTCGTGGATACGACGGCGGCAGGGGATACCTTTAGCGGATATTTTCTCTATGGCGTGTTAAATGGAAAATCAATCTCTCAATCTTTATTATTGGCAACAACAGCAAGTGCTTTAGCCATCGGCAAAAAAGGTGCATCCGATTCAGTGCCCTTGAAGGAAGAAGTAGAGGAGATATTAAAAGAAAAGAAATTCGGCTCGTTAATTGTTGAAAAAATTGACTAAAAAGGAAGTGTTTCAGTGGAGAAAATATTATTTGTAAACTGCTGCATTCGCAAAGAAGCATCTCGAACCAAAAAACTAGTTGATTTCTTACTAGATGAATTAAATAAAACAGGAAGCTATGAGATTACGGAGCTTTCCTTGATGGATGAAGGAATGGCCTATCTATCCGAAGGATTTTTCCACCAAAGGGATGGACTATTGGCGAAAAAAGATTTTTCTCACCCTCGTTTTCGTTATGCTAATGAATTTGTCCAAGCGGATAAAATTGTTGTGGCTGCTCCCTTTTGGGATTTAAGCTTTCCTGCGTTGTTAAAGGTTTATATTGAAAATTTGTGTGTTGAAGGGATTACCTTTGGCTGCAACGAACAGGGTTGTTTTGGCATGTGCAAGGCGGATCACTTGGTTTATGTTACTACGCGCGGTGGGTTTTACGACGGAACACCTATGGAAATGGGCTCAAAGTATATAGAAGCAATGTGTGAATTTTTTGGTATTCAAAGATATGATTGTGTTTCTGCCGAAGGGTTGGATATGGGAATTCGCCCTGTTGAGGTGATTTTGCAAGAAGCAATGGAACGGGCAAAAGAGGTCGCAGCAGATTTTTAATCATAAGAATCGAGGCTTAAAATGGAAAAAATGATGAAAGCAGTTGTATATAAAGGAAATGGCGTGGTTTCTTTGGAGGATCGTCCCATTCCCGTCATTCAGAAGGATACAGATGCCATTGTGCGCGTAACCAGATCAACCATATGCTCCAGTGACATACATATTAAGCACGGGGCAGTGCCCAGAGCAAAGGTGAATACGATTTTAGGTCACGAATTTGTGGGAGAAGTGGTTGAAATCGGTACGGGCGTCAAGCATTTTCAGGTGGGCGATCGAGTTTCTGTGAATGTGGAAACGTTTTGTGGAGAATGCTTTTTCTGCAAACAAGGCTATGTAAACAACTGTATTCATGGTGGCTGGGAGCTAGGGTGTCGCATAGACGGAGGACAAGCGGAGTTTGCCCGTATTCCCATGGCTGACCAAGGGCTTACTAAAATTCCCGAGGATGTTTCCGATGAAGATGCATTATTTAACGGCGACATTTTGGCCACGGGTTACTGGGCAGCAAGCATTGGCGAAATAAAACCAGCGGATACAGTGGTGGTTTTGGGCGCCGGCCCCACGGGACTTTGTACGTTAATGAGCATCAAATTATATAGCCCTGC
>JAQUSU010000039.1 GCA_028710085.1 Anaerotignum sp. | reverse complement strand
TGTTTTGCGAATAAATATCGATAGCTCCCTTTTGTTTCAAAAGACTCTCTCTTATCAAATACTTGACAATTTTTGCTATAGCAAAGCCCATAGAAATTTTCTACGGGCTTTGCCTATTTTTATGCTTGTTTATGGAATTAATTTTTGAATTGAATCAAAAAAATCTCTGTTGGTATCTATTTTCCCTTCATTACCAATTGTGCAATAGTTCTTTAATTCGGTGACAGCTTGTAGCAAATCCTTAAATTGCAAAATATCTTTTTTCGTGGTTTGAATAATTTGATTTCGTTCAATTAATTCAAAATCCTGTTCAAGACCCTGATATTCTTTATTGATTGCATCATTAAGCCGCTCAATATTTGTTTTAGGCTGATCAAATCGATTAATCGTACCCAAAATATATTTGGTCATTTCTCTATCTGATGCATCAAAAACTTCTATTTTTTCCCATAATTTTTTATAGACTTCATAGGTTTCTATCAAATTGGGGTCCCGATATGAGTAAAAATAACAGATGCCATTTGTTTGGAAACTGCATCCACTGCCATAGGCTCCGCCTTTTACACGAACTTCATTCCATAAATACTCTAAATTTAAAATTGTTTTTAATACCTGCATCTTTCCGGTATAGGAAAATCCATATTTTTTATAATCAGCGGCTAAAATATTGTATAGAACACCGCTATTGGCTGAAAACGCTGTTGAAGTGGCGCTTCTGTCGAAATCATAATTTTTCCGACTGTTTTCCGTGCCTAAATCTAGGCATTCCATAAGCTTATTTCGAAAGGCAATCGTATTTTCCATATCACTTTTTTCACAGCCAAAGGAAATGTTAAAATTTCTTTTGGTAAACAGTATGCCAGCTGTTTTTTTCAGCTTTTCTATTACTCTTTCTGGTTCTTGAAAAAGCAACTGATCAATTTTTGTTAGAAAATGGAAATACTCAATTCCACTTGAGATTTCTCTTATTCTGCCCCCCAAAGACAAGCGCCCAACACTGTAGTAAATTGCTTCGGAATGTGAATAGTTTGCAAGATAATTTTCACCTTTAATTTTTGCTGTGCGAACAATCTTTTTCAAATTATCCAAGGCTTCAAAGTTGGTATGGAATAGAATTTCCTTGGCCAACTCTGCGGCTTCATCCATATCCTCTTTTAAGAATTTGCTTTTCATTGTAAGGAATGCACGGTATTCTTCTGTGTTTTTACTATAAACATCATTATGGAAAGAAAATCCTCCAAAAACCCTGTTTGTAATCAATGGCAATTCCAGATAGGAATAGTTTTTCGTATCCAATTTTCCTAATACATCCGTTAGAAGCCCTGCATACGGCAGAAGCTCCTCACTTAAGCAATCGGTGTCAAAGTGTAGCTTCAGGTATATGATGCCGTTGGTTTGCAAGGGGACAAATATTTGATTGCCCTCTCCTACCCTGCTTTTCTCGTAAACAGGTATCGGCGGGTTCGTGTCTATTTGTGATAGCTTGAGTATGGGGATCTGCGCCAGAACTTCTGGTGTGTCTTGCGTATGCTGAAAAAGCTCAAGTTTTTTCGTTTCCTCATGGATGCGTTCTAAATCCTTTTCGCCAAAAGATGCCATTTTTTCGTTCATCTTTCTCTGAAAAGCTTCTTGCATCACTTTTTCCTTGTTTTTATCAGGAGAAAATACCAATATATTCTTTTTTTGGTTTAATAAAATATTGTCCTTTATGATGGATTTCCAATCATAATTTGGATTTTTGATTTTTTCCAATGCATCAAAATGGCGCAGACACTGAAAAGGACTTTTCCCGTGAAGCCAGCTTTTCATTAATTTCATTCCATAGATAAGGCCTTTTGGGGTTGAACCATAATCTTCCTCTTTTAACAAGAAGGAAAGCCTTCTTAAACTGCTTGATAGAAGCTCCTCGTCCAGACCGTCGTTTAATATATTTTGCAAGGTTTGATCGATTATTTTTTCAAAATCCTCCGCTCTTGACAAATTGGCATTTTTTGCAACAACACTGAAAACCATCTCATATGCGGAGGAATCAAACCAGCCCTCTGCTTCATCACAAATTTTACTGTCCATTAAAGCGGTTTTCAAGACGGATGCATTTGTTTCCAATAATATATAAGAAAGCACCTGCATTGACATGGTAAGCTCTTCATCAGTACATAATCCCACGTTTACAGAATAAGCCAGGTATCCGGTTTCCTCATTGCTGTCCGTTGGGAATGTTTCTTGGTATACTTTTTGCAGAGGTTTTTCTTTTATTTCTAAGATTTCAGGCAAATCAAAAGAACGCTCAAAATGATTCAAATATTCATCACCAATATGTGCCAAACAGCGTTCTAAATCCATATCACCATACAAATAAATATATGCATTGGAAGGATGATAGTATTTTTCATGGAAGGCAAGAAACTTTTCATAAGTCAAATCAGGGATTGCTGTAGGCTCTCCGCCGGATTCAAAGCCATATGTGGTCTTTCCAAACAGGTTTCTGGAAATGGCTCCTTGCAATAAGCTTTCTGGGTCGGAAAGCGCGCCCTTCATTTCATTATAAACCACTCCGGTAATATCAAGGGCACCCGTTTCTTCATTAATCAGGTAGCGCCATCCCTCTTGCATAAAGATTTCTTTTTTTGTGTATATGTTAGGATAAAAAACGGCGTCTAAATAAACATCCATTAAGTTATGAAAATCCTCCTCATTGCAGCTTGCAATAGGATACATGGTTTTATCTGCATAGGTTAACGCATTTAAAAAAGTATTTAATGAGCCCTTTGCCAATTCGTTAAAGGGATCTTTTGAGGTGTATTTCTTTGAACCGCATAACACAGAATGCTCTAAAATATGGGGTGTTCCACAATCATCCACCGGCGGTGTTTTAAAAGATATTGAAAAAACCTTATTATTATCGTTGGATTTTATATAATAAAGTCTTGCGCCGCTTTTCGAGTGTTCAAATAAATAAGCTTCTCCGTGAATATCCTTAATGGCTTCTTTTTCCTTAAGCTGAAAGCCATGAATCATAGAATTAAGCTTTAAATCCATAAGTATAACCTCCTTCAAAATTTCTTGTTATATCCAATCTGGTATTTAGTTTATCATAGGTTGCATAAAAAAACTAATATTTTGTTATTTTAAAAGTGCTTAAACTTATTTTTACAAATTACACTATTTTCTCTATCAATTTTCATATTCCTTATGTGGCTTGCAAAAAGTACTCTTGTTTTTCATACGCTGAATAGCCCTGTCCAACGCTAGATAGAGGTATTTAAATTAAATTTTCATAATATAATGTATGAATACAACTGAGAGGATGACGATGATGCATTATAATTCTTGTCAACTGAATGAAGCCCAAAAGGCCGTTCTTAAATACGCCCCCAAATATAACCATATTTTAACAGAAAAACAAATTTTTATGCTGAAAAATCAGGAAAATACAATCGTATATCTAACGTTAAAAAGTGATGAAGCCTATTGGTTTTTTATAAAAGAGTGTAATAGAAATCAGCTAATCGGCTTCGCAAAGCAGAACCAAACATGGATACATAAGGTGATAGAACTTTCAAGTATTCGCACTTTTTGTTAAACCGAGGGGGATAACAATATGCCTAAAAAAACAAACAAAGCTACTTTTTCCCTATTGAACGAATTATTTGCTGCGGAAATATCAAATGGCACTGAGTTCACCGAAGTTTTAGATTTGCTCGAAAATGAAAATGAAATCGAGGTAATCGTTAAATTCAATGGGGATATCGTAAAAGTTGCAGAGGAATTGGGTGCGGAAGCGGAAATCATCTATCTCAACTACGCTATTGTTACAATTGATAAAACAAGGATAGGAGAATTAAACGCATATTCAGAAGTTGAGCATATTGAATTGCCCAAAAATATATATTTTAATGGGCCCAGTAACCTGGTAAGCACTTGCGTTACCTCCGTTCAAAGAGGCAGCGGATTTAATCTAGGTGGGAAAGACGTCATTGTTGCTATCATAGATTCTGGAATAGATTATTTGCATCCGGATTTTCAAAATGAGGATGGCACTAGTAGGATTCTCTTTATTTGGGATCAAACACAACGAGGCACTCCGCCTGTTGGCTTTTTCAGTGGTGCCGAATATAATAATCAACAAATTAACAATGCGATTCTAAGTGCAACTCCATACCAAATTGTTCCAAGCGTTGACACGAGTGGTCATGGCACGGCGGTTGCCGGCATTGCTGCAGGAAATGGAAGAGCAAGTGATGGTTTAAATCGTGGGGTTGCAACGGAGGCGGATATCATTGCTGTAAAGGTTGGTTATAAAGGGTATGAATCCTTTACCAGAACAACGGAGCTTATGAGAGCTTTGAAATATGTAATTGATAAGGCAAGACGCTTTAATAAGCCCGTTTGTGTCAATATGAGTTTTGGTATGAATAATGGTTCGCACACCGGTGATTCCCTATTTGAAACATTTATTGCGGAGATTTCGACTAATTGGAAATCGTCAATTGTCATACCCACAGGAAATGAAGGCTCCGCCGGACATCATTATCACGGCAAAATTGAATCCAACGAAATACAAGATATTGAATATTTTAGAAGCGCCGGGGTGGAAACATACTATTTATCTCTTTGGAAAAACTTTGTAGACGATTTTGCAGTTGAATTAATTTTTCCTGACGGAAATACCTCTGGCGTAATAGACATTGAAAACCAAACAAAAACAGTTAGAAGACCTACTTTTGATTTGAATATATTATATGGTCAGCCATCACATTATTCCGCATCCCAAGAAATTTTATTTATCGTTAATGCCACGCAGGGCGCATTGGCTCCTGCAATCGTTAAATTAAGACTTATTGCTGATACAATTGTTGATGGAAATTACGATATCTGGCTTCCAACGCTGGAAGAGGTTACAGACCAAACCTTTTTTGCCGAACCATCTATTTATAATACGATCACCATCCCAGCTACAGCGGCAAAGGTAATCAGAGTTGCCGGTTATAATGATCGTGTTGGTAATATAGCGGTGTTTTCTGGAAGAGGAAGTGTTGATGGGCAAATCATCCTTCCCGATGTTGCTGCCCCTGCGGTGAATATATTATCCACAAAAAGCGGTGGCGGTTATGATACCTTTACCGGTACCAGCGTTGCCGCCCCTTTTGTAACAGGTGCTGCTGCTTTGATGATGCAATGGGGAATCATTCAAAATAACGATCCTTTTCTTTATGGAGAACGTCTGAAAGCCTTCTTACGATTAGGCGCAACAAGAAGACCTGATATTATTTATCCTAATGCTACCTTTGGATACGGTACCCTTTGCTTATACAATACGATGAATTATTTAGTGGAGTATAGATTAGGAGGAGATTATTTTTGGCTACAAATATAAACGAAAATGACTTACCATTGTCGGAATTTGTGAAATTACCTACAACTGTGGCTTTTAATGTAATCAATACAGATCGGTTTAAATTGTTTATCAAAGACAAACCATATTTAAAGCTTGGGGATGAAATGGCAAACGAATTGGTCATTGTCTATACAAATAAAGATAATTTGCCGCTGCTGTTTGAGGATTTGGGAAATGATTATAATGAATTTTTCCCCAAAATTATGTCTCCCTTGGACAGCAAAAGCAATGAAGACAGTGGTATTACGCAAATTTTAAATCAACCATTTTTAGGGCTTTCCGGCAGAGGTGTCATCATTGGCTTTGTGGATACCGGTATTGATTATACGAAGGAAGCCTTTCGATTTGAGGATGGCTCCTCAAAAATACTTTATATTTGGGATCAAACCATTGATGGAAATAGACCTGATTATCTTTATTTTGGCTCCCTATATACACAAGAGGATATCAATCTTGCTTTAAATTCTGAAGACCCCTACTCTATTGTTCCTTCCGTTGATGTGGATGGACACGGAACCTTCATGGCATCTGTTGCCGCCAGCAACGAAAAAGGCGAATACATTGGCTCTGCGCCGAAAGCCTATATTATTGCTGTAAAGCTGCGCCGTGCCAATGAATTTTATATTGATAAGTTTCTCTTGCCAAAGGATAATCCAAATCTTTATGAATCCACCGATTATCTTTTAGGAATGAAATTTATTATGGATCGTTCAGAGGAAATGAATTTGCCTATCGTAATGTGTATCACTATGGGCTCTAACACCAGCGGACATGACGGAAATACCTTATTTGAAGATTATATTTCTTTTGTTTCCCAAAGAGCAGGCTATGTTTTTGTTGCAGCAGCAGGAAACGAAAGCAATGCAAGGCACCATTCTCAGGGAATTATAGCAAGAACCGGTACCACAGATGTTTTTAGTGTCAAGGTTGGAAAACAAGGCGAATCCTTTACGATGTATATATACGGGCCTTCTTATGATAAGGTTTCTGTCAGCGTCACATCCCCAACAGGAGAGGTAATTGCAAGGATTCCCTTTAAGGTAGGACTCAAGTATAGTGAACAACTGATTTTTGAAGATGCAATAGTATCCATTGAATACTATAAGGGTGTGAACAATATCACTTACATTGGATTTCAAAATGCAACGGAAGGGATATGGGATATCACACTTTTTGGAGATTCCGTTGTAAGTGGAGAGTATTTTGTCTGGTTGCCGATTACAGGGCAAGTCAGTCCATTTATTGAAATGTTTAAGCCTGTTCCCGAATATACCATTGTTTATCCTGCTACCGCACTACGGTGTGTAACCTGCGGGGCATATAATAGTAACGATAACAGTCTTTTTATTTCTTCCTCCTGGGGACCCACAAGGTTGCCTCGAATGGCGCCGGATTTGGTTGCTCCGGGTGTAAACGTTAGAGGAATCTATCCTACCGGCTACGGCACAAAAACCGGAACAAGTGTGGCGGCTGCAGTTACGGCCGGCGCTGCGGCACTTTTACTTGAATGGGGAATTATTCAAGGGAATATTCCGGCCATGGATGGCGAATTAGTCAGAACGTTTTTAATCAGCGGAGCTGCCCGTGAAGAAAACATGTTGTACCCTAACATAAAATGGGGTTATGGAAAGATTGACTTATATGGTAGTTTTTCAGTTATCAAAGAATCCGTTATTAATTACTATTTAAGATAAAGCTTTTTTCAAGGAGACTGTGTATGTCAAACGGCTGTTTTTTCGTTATAATTTTTCATTGGAACCATTGATTATTATAATTTGACGGCACAAAACATATGAGGCTTTATAACTTAATCCTCTCTTTGACCATAGTGCCCTTCATTCAATATTCAAACTTGATACATAAGTTTTCAACGAAATATAGATCAGGAGGCGGTTTTTATTGGCCACTTATAACAATGAATATGACTTACCCCTGGATGAATTTATTAAGCTTCCCACAACTGTGGACTTTACACTAGTAAATACAGAACGGTTCAAGATGTATGTAAAAGATAAACCATACTTAAAATCAGGTACAGAAATGTCAAATGAGATGATTGTAATGTATACAAATAAAGATAATATTACAAAAGTATTCGAAGAAATAGGGAATGATTTTGAAGACTTCTTTCCTAAAATTATGTCTCCTATGGACAGCAAAAGCAATGATGACTGCGGAATTTCAAAAGTACAAAATCAGCCATTTTTAGAGCTTTCAGGAAGTGGTGTTGTCATCGGCTTTGTTGATACCGGTATTGATTACACAAAGGATGCATTTCGATTTGAAGATGGTTCTAGTAAAATACTCTATCTTTGGGATCAAACCATTGATGGAGCCAGGCCGGATTATCTCTGTTTCGGCTCGGTCTATACCCATGAGGATATCAATAGGGCTTTAAATTCAGAGAATCCATATACAATCGTTCCGTCTATAGATGAGGATGGTCATGGAACCTTTATTGCCTCAGTTGCAGCCAGCAATGAAAAAGGAGAATATATTGGGGCTGCGCCAAAAGCCTATATTATGGCAGTGAAGCTCCGCCGTGCCAATGAATATTATATTGATAAATTTCTCTTGCCAAAGGATAATCCAAATCTTTATGAATCCACTGACTATATTTTAGGAGTGAAATTTATTCATGATCGTACGGAAGAGATGAATTTACCCATTGTAACGTGTGTGTCTATGGGCTCCAACTCCGGCGGTCATGACGGGAACTCTTTATTCGAAGATTATATTTCCTATGGTTCCCAAAGAGCAGGCTATGTTTATGTTATTCCGGCTGGAAATGAAAGTAATGCAAGACACCATTGCCAAGGAAAAATCAAAAAGACAGGCACAACGGACACCATCACCATTAATGTTGGAAAGCAAGACGAATCCTTTACGGTATCTATCTATTCATTGGCATTTGATAAAATTTCTGCCAGCATCATATCCCCAACTGGGGAGGTAATATCACGACTTCCTTTTAAATTGGGTTTAAATTACGTCGAAAAGTTGATTTCTGAAAATACTACAATATCAATTGAGTATTATAAAGGCAATAATAATATCATATTTATTAGTTTTAGAAATGCCACACGGGGGATTTGGGATATCACACTTTTTGGAGATTCCATTATAAGTGGGGAATATTTTGCGTGGCTTCCTGTTACAGGGCAAATAAGCCCGTTTATTGAGTTTTTTAAGCCCGTACCTGAATATACCGTTGTTTATCCGGGAACTGGGCTAAAATCAATCACTTGTGGTGCATATAACAGCAACGATAATAGTCTTTATATTTCTACTTCCTGGGGACCGACAAGATTGCCGCGTATGGCTCCGGATTTTGTAGCCCCCGGTGTAAATGTAAGAGGCATCTTGCCCACAGGCTATGGCACCAAAACAGGCACCAGCGTGGCGGCAGCAATCACTGCTGGTGCTGCTGCGCTTATGCTTGAATGGGGCGTTGTTCAAAGGAATATTCCATCTATGGACGGTGATTTAGTCAAAACATTTTTTATAAGCGGCTGCGCCCGCGATGAAAATATGATATACCCAAATATTAAATGGGGGTATGGAAAGCTTGATTTATATGGCAGTTTTTCTGCAATCAAGGAATCTATCGGTAACTATTAATTTGGGAAATGCTGATTAATTTTGTGCGCACATATAATTCTAGATAAATTTTCCTCTTGGCAGTATCAAACGCCCTGCAATAGCGCTGCTGTTTCTGCGTATTTCTTTCCAATGGAAAATTTCCCTGACTATCTGCGGTCCGCCATTAAACCAGCGCTTCCTTAGCATAAAATTTTTTTGAAGGAGGTTGTATATGTCAAACGGCGAAATTAACTTACACACAAATTACCTAGGAGGAACTGGATTACTAAGAATCAATACTTATATTACCAATATTGGTAAGCCTGCCGAAGGCGCAACGGTAAGCGTGATAGACCCCTATGATAATACTATTATTGAAGAAACAAAAACAAATGCTGTGGGAGAAATCCCCCCCATATCCTTAGATGCACCACCCATAGAATATTCTATGGAATTTGATATGCCGCGCCCCTTTAATCAATATAATGTAAAGGTAACAAAGCCGGATTATACGGATGCAAATATCTTTAATGTGCAAGTTTATCCATCGGCTACTGCGGTACAAGAGATTGTATTAAAGCCAGTCTTTGAAAACATTGATATACCCTACCCTACATTATACGGAGACTTTCCGCCCAAAATCCCCGAAGCGGAAGTGAAAAAGCTTCCTTTTCCGAGTCAGCAGGTGGTACTGCCTCAACCGGTTATTCCAAGCATTATTGTGGTTCATGCCGGCGTACCGGAGGACGCTTCTGCTCCCAACTATACGGTGGGATTCAAGGATTATATAAAAAATGTGGCCAGCAGTGAAATATATACTACATGGCCAAGGGAATCGCTGAAAGCCAATATTCATGTAATTCTTTCTTTTACCCTAAACAGAGTTTTCACCGAATGGTATCGAGGAAAAGGTTTTGACTTTACCATAACGAATTCCACTGCCTTTGATCAGGCATTTACCTTTGGTAGAAATGTTTTCAAAGAAATATCGGACATTGTGGATGAAATCTTTACAACTTATATTTCAAGACCAGATATTAGGCAACCGTTGTTTACCCAATACTCAGATGGTAAACGGGTGGTGCGAGAAGGTTGGCTTAGCCAATGGGGCTCAAAGGCCCTTGGAGATCAGGGCTTTGATGCTTTGCAAATTTTACGAAATTACTATGGCAGTGATGTTTTTATAAAAGAAGCGGAAAAAGTTGAAGGGATTCCTATGTCCTTTCCAGGCACTACCCTTGTTATTGGTTCAAGTGGAGATAACGTTAGAACAATACAAGAGCAGTTAAACGCAATTTCAAAAAATTATCCGCTGATTCCTAAATTAATAGAAGATGGATCCTATGGAGAAAGCACAGCAGAATCTGTAAAGATTTTTCAACAGATTTTTAATTTGCCCCAAACAGGCACAGTAAATTATCCTACTTGGTATAAAATTTCCGATGTTTATGTTGCAATTCAAAAGCTTGCATAAATGTTTTTTTGATGAAATCAATCATGTTTGAATTTTTCTAAAATAAACCATAAAAGCCCAATTGCTTTTAAAGATTGTCTCCAAATCTCAGCAGCAATGCGGGCTTTTACGTTTTTATAAAAGTATTTTATATTACCACAATAGAATTACCGTTTTCCATTTTGGCTAATTTTTTTGTTTTAGCAATCACTTTGGATAATTCACTTAAATTCACATAATTTTTATACTGGTTCGTAACAACTGCAACTGAAATTGTGGCAAGGGGGAAAGTATCAGTAAAACCGTTTCGATTTCTTGAAATGATATAACCATTCTTGGCATCCTCTTGCGTATAAAGAAGTTTTGTTTTTGTTGCAAAAGAATCAATTATTTTTCTGCAAAAAGCTTCTGTACGGTGGCGATTAGAAATGATTACAAAATCATCACCGCCTATATGACCTACAAATTCACCGTTTTCTACACATTCCTTCAAAATATTACCTAATGTAACAATCATCTGATCCCCCATGGTAAAACCATAAGCATCATTATAGGGTTTGAAATTATCAATATCAATATAAATGAAGGAAAACGGACTATTGACAAGAATTTTTGAAGAAATCAGCTTTTGTATTTCCGTATTTCCTGGTAACCCGGTAAGCGGATTGGAGCATTTTGCTCGACTTACTTGAATGCTAATGGCAGAGTTTAGCAAATCTTTAATGGTTACAATACCATAGTAGCAATTGTTATCTGTCACTGCAATTGCATCATAAACCATGGAAAGATCTCTGGACATTGACAACTCGGCAACTTTTTCAATAGGCGTTTTTTTATCAACCACTAAAAAATCATGGTTGATTATTTTTTTTGCTTTAATTCTTTTGCTTAAGTCATATCCAAATTGCCCACTGAATTTTTCAAAAATATAGCTGCGTGTCAGCATACCGCATATGAAATTTTTCGAATCTAAAACGCAAACCTCAGAAATACTTACATCCTTTTTCATAATGTTATATACTTCAAAAATATTATCGCCTAATGAAATGCATAAATTTTTCTTAGCTAAAATACCAATTTCTCCTAAGATTCCAGAAGTATTCTTCGCATAATTTGCAGTTTCTATGAAAATTTGATGTTCCTTTGAAATATCAATGAAATTTTTGTTGGGTTTTGCCAGAAAAAAGCCTTGTCCGTAGTCAACATTCAATTCGATTAAGGTATTCAGCTCAGCCGCTGTTTCAATTCCTTCTGCAATGATTTTAATCACTGATTCTTTACAGAACTTAACAATGGCAGCTACTGCAGATTTTTTCACAGGGTCTGCATTAATATTTCGAATCAGCTGCATATCAATTTTAAGAAAATTCGGTGAAAATGCACAAACGCGGTTCATTCCGGAGTAGCCAGAGCCAAAGTCATCAATTGCAATTTTAAAATGCTGAGATTGATAATGTGTTAAGGCGGCTGTAAAGGTTTCCATATCGTTTATTGCGCTTCGCTCAGTGATTTCAAAAACAATATCATCGGGGCATAATCCATATTGTTTTAGCTTTACACGAGTAAAGCCTTGAAAAATGTCAGGGTCGTGAATGATGTTCGGGTCTACATTGATAAATAATTTTAGATTGCAAGGCTTACCGGTCGCATTTTCAAGTGCTTTCGCTCTGCATAATTGTTCCAACTCCCACAATTTATATTGCTGTGCTGCAACATGAAAAAGCTCTTCTATGCTTAATTCACACTGAGGGACTGTAATTCTGCTAAGTGCTTCATAGCCAAGTATACTCCCATTTTCCAGGGAAATAATGGGTTGATAAGCTGTACTGATCGCGCCGGTTGTAAGAATTTTAAAAAAATTATTCACTTTCTCCGTTTCCAATTGCTTCTCCCCCCTATTCATTTGCTCACAAAATCCATAAGAAAAGCAATTGCTTATGACATTAACTAATTTTTTCATTGCCATCAGTGTATACCTCTTGTCGAACGAACTGTTTCATTTGCTGCTTTAATATGTTTACTTGCTGATAGCCATCCTCACTGCCATAAGCAAATTGCTGTGCTGTTTCTGTGTTCATCCTTACGATGTGCCTAATATTTTCCGCCTCACCTGAAATATTCCGAATGTCTTCTTGGTCTTTTTTTACAACTTTTGAGATTTCTGAAATCATTTCTGTGATATCATTTGTTCCGTTTACCACTAAATCCAAGGAATCGGCTGTGTTCGAAACGGTTTTTTTACATTTATTTGTTAATTGCAAAGAATTATCTATTAATTCCGCGGTTTCCTTGGCCGCCTCAGTCACTTTTTGTGCCAAAGCCCTTACCTCCCCTGCTACAACCGAAAAACCTCTTCCGGCTGCACCGGCACGGGCTGCCTCAATGGCAGCGTTGAGTGCCAAAATATCAGTTTGAAATGCTATTCCATCAACGGTATTAATTATTTTTTTAATTTTAGAAGCGTGGGCTGACACATCCATAATTGCCGCAGTTGTTTCTGACATATGTTGACGTGTAACGGCAACTTGTCCATTCATCTCCAAAGTTGCTTGACTTATTTTCTGTATTTGTTCTGCGTTCTGCTTAGAGTTATTGGAAATTATACCGAGGGTATCGGAAAGCTGGGTGATAGACTCGTCCTGCTTTACTGCGTGATTGGATAGGTTTTGCGCGCCCAGCAAAACATCCTTAACATGCCCCTCTACCCTTTGCGTTGCAGTATCCACGTTGTTTAGTGCATAATTTATGTATGACTGCATGTTTTCCGCAGAAATTAAAAGGCTTTGGTAATCGCCGGAATAATACTCCCGATATAAGGTTTGATAAACCATATTTCCTTTTGCCATTTCCTCTAACATACAGCCCACATCCTGTATGAGAACCTGCAACGTCAGTGCCATTTGTTCGCAGGAACAAATAACATCATCCAATTCATCCCCCGCCTGATGTTTTTCACCAGAAATATCTAAATGCCCTTTTTCGATACAGTCTGCAATCTGTATGATTTTTTGGGTTGCCTTGCGGATTGTTTTTTCAAGCATTCCTGCCGCGAAAAGTAAAATCAGGCCTAACATCGCCATAGCTGCAATCAAAAGTAAGGTTGTATTGTGCCGTTGTTGAACCGTTTCCTGAATGGCTGTTGTTGCAGCATTTTCCGCTTCTACTGATACTGTATCCAAAACGCTATATAAAGCGTCTACACGCTCTTTATATTCGCCGTGAATCGCATCCAATGCTTTTTCGGTCTGTCCCACAAAAACATACGACATGACCTTCATTTCTTGTGCTAAAAATTCATTCAGCGTTACATTTAATTCTTTCATTAATTGTTCGTCAGAAAAGCTTTTTTTCAATATATTAATATCGCTAACCGCTTTTTGTACTGCTAAGTCTACTGTTTTATTGCTTTCTTCATAATCATCACTAAAAACGGCAGAAAGAATTGTGTGTTCTAGGGAAACAACATCATTTCTAATCTGCATTTGCTGAATACTGTTTTTGTATTCAATATCATAAAATGATTGCATTCTTTGCTCAGTTGTTTGTAATGCACCAAGAACAATTGCTAGCATCAAAACATTCATACAAACTGCAATTGCGCAAACCAAATGCAGTTTTTGACTTATCTTTAGTTTTCGCTTAGCATTGAGAGTATTTGAGGTTTCGTTCTTTTGTATTTTCTCGAATATTTTTGCAAATTTAAACGGGTGCTTTATTTTGGCGAATCTTTCATAATTAAAGTTTAATTTTGTGGTGAACCTTTTTGAAAATTTGAAATAATGTTTCAGGTTAAGTTTTTTCAAAAAATTCAAATCAGGTTTTACCAAAAATAATTTTTTTTTCATTTTATTTTTCTCCATAGTTTGTTGAAATAATTTTCCAATTCGTCAAAATAATTATAGCAGTCCCATTTTTGTGTAACTATCAAAATCATGTAAACCTTATGTTATATCTGTGTTAAATTACACATTTATACATAGTAGAATGAAATGATCGAGGAACTAATGTAACCCTGATGCTTCTCTGATTATTAAAATTATAGAACGATGGAGAAGAAAAAAGACCCCGTTAGTATTTCATAACGAGGCCAAAGGTTTGTGTTAAATTATTTATCTCTAAGTTGTGCATCCAGCTCCGTAGCCAGGCCTTTTAAAATTGCCTGCATTGCATCTGCAATATCTGTATCTGCCAAGGTTTTTTCTGCGCTGCGGAAGGAAATGGAGTACGCAACAGATTTATAGCCTGCTTCAATCTGCGCACCTTGATAAACATCGAATAATTCAATGCTTTCCAAATATTCTCCGCCGTTCTTCTTGATGATATCGCTAATTTCTTTCACAGTAACAGTCTCTTTTACAAGCATTGCAATATCTCTTGTCATGCCTGGGAATTTAGGCAAAGGCTTATAGGTCACATTTCTATCTGTATAAGCAATAATTTTTTCTAAATCTAAAACGGCCATGTATGCCTTCGAGCCAATTTCATAATTTTTTGCAATTACGGGGTGCAATTCGCCCAAGTAGCCAATGGCGTCCCCATTTACTTTTACACTTGCAGTTCTACCGGGATGCATCCATACAATTTCTTTTTCAGGCAAATATTCCACACTGTTGCTCATGCCTAAAACATCAAACAAATGCTCTACAATTCCCTTTAAATCAAAGAAATCCATGTTGCCATACATCCCTACGGTTAATGTGGGGATTTCATGGGGCAATTCTGTCAAAGGCAATGCCTTGGGGATATACACTCTGGCAACTTCAAACAAACCTGCCTGTTCATTACGTCTATTGTAATTTGTAGACAAGGAGGTCAAAATTCCGTTAAAGGAAACGGTACGCATAATGCTGAAATCCTCACCCAAGGGATTGGAAATTGTTACGGTTTTTCTCAAATTACTGTCCGCAGGAAGGAGCAGCTTATCAAAAACCTTGGGGCTTTCAAAGCTGTAAGTCATTGCCTCGCAAAGACCGTCGGAAATCATGGTATCCTTTACTAAGGAAGTAATTGTTTGTTCATAGTTTTTCTTGCCAACCGTTGGTGTGCCGGAAGCCAAGGTGTCGGGAATTTTGTCATAGCCAAAGAATCGAGCAACCTCCTCCGCCAAATCCGCCTGTGCTTCCAAGTCGGGGCGATAGGTGGGTACAATTACCGTATGCTTTACAGGGTCAACAATCAAGCCTAGGCGTTCAAAAGTTTCCTGCATTTCTTCTTCGGAAATTTCTGTTCCAAGGAATTTATTAATCCATTCGGGGGAATAGGAAAGCTCCCAAGGCTCACGCTTGTTGGGATAACAATCCACCATACCAGGAACAACCTCGCCGATACCAAGGATTTCAACAAGTTGAACCGCACGGTTTACGGCATCTAATGCCATGTTGGGATCCAAGCCTTTTTCGTATTTGCTGGAAGCATCTGTACGCAAACCAACATTCTTTGCGGTAATACGCACGTTAGGGCCATTGAAGTTTGCGGATTCAAATAAAATTGCTTCTGCATCTTCACTTATCATAGAGTTTTCGCCGCCCATAACTCCGGCAATTGCAACAGCTTTTTCAGGATCCGCAATTACAAGCATGGATTCGTTCAATGTTCTTTCTACGCCATCCAAAGTAATGATTTTTTCCCCTGCCGCTGCGTTTCTTACAATAATTTTTCTGTCAGCAATGCAGTCAATGTTGAAGGCATGCATGGGCTGACCCATTTCCAGCATAACGTAATTTGTAATATCTACAATATTATTGATGGGACGAACGCCTGCCGCTCTTAACCTTTTACGCATCCAGCGAGGAGAAGGCCCGATTTTTACATTTTTCACAGCTCTTGCAATATATCTGGGGCAAAGTTTGGGATTTTTGATTTCAACAGAAATCATCTCTTCGATTTTGCCCGTTCCCTCTTCTTTTACCGTAATTTCGGGGTATCTGAATTCACCCTTATAGGTAACGGCAGTTTCCCTTGCTAAGCCTAAAATGCTAAAGCAATCGGGACGGTTGGAGGTAATTTCAAACTCCACAACAACATCCTTGATGTCTAAAGCTTCAACGGCATCCTTGCCCAATTCCACTGCTTCGGGGAAAATATAAATGCCATGCTCCGGTGCTTCGGGGAAATCATGACGGTCACAGCCCAATTCCTCAATAGAACAAAGCATACCTTCCGATTCAACGCCTCTTAAAGCGCCTGTTTTAATTTCCTTGCCACCAGTAATCACAGAACCATCCAAAGCAACGGGTACATAATCCCCTACGCTTATGTTCTGTGCGCCAGTAACAATGGTTAAGTCCTTGCCTTGCGCAGCATCAATGGTGCAAATTTGCAATTTATCTGCATCGGGATGCTTTTCAATGGCCTTGATATAGCCGGTTACCACATTTTTTATTTCACCCGCCAAGGTAGTATACCCCTCGACTTTGGAGCCGCTCATTGTAATATCTTCAACATAATCCTTAATGCCTACATTCACATCTGCATATTCTTTTAACCACGACATCGGTAAATCCATGATAATAACTCTCCTTTCAAATAAAAGCTTCTCGGTATAGCTTAGAACTGTTTCAAGAATTTTACGTCGTTTTCAAACAGCAGTCGCATATCTGTAATGCCATAGCGCTGCATTGCGACACGCTCCAGACCCATACCAAAAGCAAAGCCGCTGTATTCGTCGGGGTCAATTCCGCTCATTTTCAATACCTTAGGATGCACCATGCCGCAGCCCAAAAGCTCGATATAGCCTTCCCCTTTACATACACGGCAGCCCTTACCGCCGCAAGCAAAGCAGGTTACGTCCATTTCTGCACTGGGCTCTGTGAAGGGGAAATGATGGGGACGGAAACGAACCTTTGTGTCTTCGCCAAATAATTCCTTTGCAAATACCGCCAGGGCGCCCTTTAAATCGCCCATGGTAATGTTTTTATCAACCACCATGCCTTCCAGCTGATGAAAAACGGGAGAATGGGTTGCATCCACTTCATCAGCACGATATACCGTACCCGGAGAAATCATACGGATGGGCATTTTCCCCTTTTCCATGGTACGCACCTGAATGGGAGAGGTTTGTGTTCTCAAAAGAATGCCATTGCCAATGTAGAAGGTATCCTGTTCATCTCTGGCGGGATGGTTGGCGGGGATGTTCAAAGCCTCGAAATTGTAATACTCCTGTTCCACCTCAGGGCCTTCAATGACCTCGTAGCCCATGCCCATGAAAATATTCGAAATTTCATCAATGACAATGCTCATAGGGTGCTTATGCCCTCCAGCCTGTGCCTTGCCTGGCATGGTTACGTCAATTTTTTCTTTTTCCAAACGGTGGGTAATTTCCGCTGCTTCCAGACGTCTTTTTTCGTCCTCCAGCTTATTTTCGATATCCTGTCTTATTTCATTCGCCAACTGGCCAATGATTGGACGTTCTTCAGCGGAAAGCTTGCCCATTTCCTTCAAAATGGCAGTCAATTCACCCTTTTTTCCTAGATATTTTACCTTCATTTCATCAAAGTCTTTCATTTCAGTTGCTTCATGGAAGGCAGCAATTGCCTTGTCATGGATTAATTTCAGCTTCTCCTTCATAATGCGTCTCCTCTCAATTGCTTTTTACAAAAAAAATAGCCCTCATCCAAAAAGGGACGAAGACTTCCGTGGTACCACCCAAATTCCTGCAAACACAGGCACTCGAATGCGTAACGAGCATGAATCGGATTTTCCTACTGAATGATTGTTCAGAAAACCAGCTCCGGTGGGAACTTCTACAAACTCCTGTGCTAAAAACGCTTTCAGCCGACGGCGCTTTCTCTCTGCTGCCTTTTGTTTGTATACTTTTCACCTTCACAGCTATTAACTCTTTCTATATCAGAATTATTTTATCACATCACAAAAGAAAGTCAAGGTAAAAAACAAATTTCCTTGAAATCAAACCAAAATCACGAATAATCATAGGAAGTGAAAATAATGAATGAAAAAATGCAATATATTTGGTAAATATTAGCAACAAAAATAAGGATTTTTTGTCTAAATGCTCTATCGAAAACGCTGGATTTTTGTTATACTTAAAAACACATGCATATTACATAAAACTGATGGAAATCAGGAGGGTTTTTATGAATAAAAAGATGAAACAATTGATTACAATGGCATTGACTTTGGGCTTTACGGTTTCCGTAACGAATCAGTCTGCCTTGGCATATGAAGCACCCAAGGTGTTACGAATCGGCTTGGAGAGTGTTTGCAAAAATAAGACCACAGCAACCTTGGGCGGGGATGAGCTTCTCATTGGAACAGAAAAAAACGGTGATTTTCTTGAGGATGGAACGATTTCTTCAAAATCAGGTTTTACTGTTGTGTTATGCTCCGGAGAGTATATAGCAATTGACGAGGAAATGAACCAAGGGGATGCCTCAGATTTGGCAAACAATTTGAGCCACTTAAATTTTGATGCCTATGCCACCTACTTAGGTGATGATGAATGGACGGTATATGTTGGGAATAGCTCTGTTTCCGAGGTGGAATCCGCCAGTCGATACAGTGCTTCCAAAGAAAAGGATTTTATCGGAATACGATTGGATGGTAATGGTGACTCTGCATTATTCCCCAAAGATGTAAACGCTGTGTTTATGGGGACTGAAACGGAGGATACCTTTGTGATTAGCGGAAAAAATTATAGAGGGATGCTTACGTTTGCCATTAACGGCTTGGTAATGACTGCGGTGAATATTGTGGGTTTAGAGGATTATTTGTATGGCGTTGTGCCTTCTGAAATGCCTCAGTCCTATGAAATGGAAGCATTGAAGGCCCAGGCAATTGCAGCCAGATCGTATGCTATGACAATGCTTAACACCCATATTAGCCTAGGCTATCAGCTTTGTGATACTACAAATTGTCAGGTTTATAAAGGCTACAGCGGTGAGGCTGCAAGAACTTCTCAGGCGGTTGATTTAACGGCGGGAGAAGTTGCTTGCTATAACGGAAAACCCATTGAAGCATATTTTTCCGCTTCCTCAGGGGGATATTCGGAAAACAGCGAAAACGTTTGGTATAATGCATTGCCCTATTTGAGAGCCGTTCCAGAAATCGCAGAGGATGGAGATAACACATGGACAGTTACCCTAACCCTTGACGATTTGGATGATTTGCTATCTGCCAAGGGTGCAAACATTGGCAGTGCCGAAGATATTGTGATTACTAAGCTTTCCACAGGCGGACGTATACAGGAAATGCAAATTGTAGGCTCAAAGGGTGTAAAAACTCTCACAAAAGAAGATATTCGAACTTATTTTTCGGCTGCTTCTTGTGGAAGCTTGCCAGGAAAAATGTTTACGATAAATGGTAAAGGTGGCGAAATTGGTGTTTACAGCGGCAGCCTTTCAAAAACAACAAGCAGCAAAGAAGCATCACCCGCTGGTTCAGGCAGTCTTGCTGCCGCAGCGGCTAAAAGTGGAATTGTTGCAAAAACAGAAGGTGCTTTATCCTCCATCAACGGCAAAAACATAACTGTTTTTGAAGGAAGCGATGCTAGTGCATCAACAGTGAATACAGCACAATCCTCAGATTATGAGGTGTATTCCGTAAACATCAGTACTGTGAAAAATGACCGCTTTGTCATTGATGGCGTTGGCAGAGGGCATGGCGTTGGTTTAAGCCAAAAAGGTGCCCAGGCCATGGCAAAATTAGGCTATACCTACGAAGAAATATTGAAATATTACTACACCGGTATTACAATAGAGGGATAGACATGAATTTAAGAGGATTTTTATTACATCAGCGTGGATTTGCAGATGACAATGAGAATAAAGTCTATTTTACCGATAGAGGTCTTTATCAGGAACCTCAGGGTGAGGAGTTTTGGTTATTCTTAGACGAGGGCTTGCGTTGTGGTGGTACTGCAAGAAAAATTCCTTGCGACAAAGAGCATATCCAAGAAGTGCTTTTGGGCTGCGGCAAAATCGATTTGTGGTAAAAGGTTTTAATGAATATAGAAACATGGGAAAAAGAAAAGAAGTAATTGTCTGAAACATAGGCGAATGACTTAAATGATTTGTATGGGTTGTAATTTGATTTCGCAAGTCATACCCTTTCTTAAAAAAAACAGATAAGTTCATCGACAATTGTTAATGAGCTTATCTGTTAATTTTGCTGTTTTTCGAAAAATATGGAAAGTTGCGGAAATTATATTGAATTAAGGAGTTTAGCATGAAAACAAGTGATTTTTATTTTGATTTACCCGAAGAGCTGATTGCACAAGAACCGTTGACAGATAGAGCCTCCTCCAGATTACTGGTGGTTGAAAAGGATACGGGCAAGTGGCAGCATAAACACTTTCGGGATATTAAGGAATATTTGCATGACGGGGACTGTTTGGTGATTAATGATACTCGTGTTTTACCCGCCCGCTTATATGGCGAACGAGTTGGCACAGGTGCGGCGATGGAAATTCTTCTTCTTACAAGAAAGGATTTGGATACCTGGGAGGTTTTGGTGCGCCCCGGAAAAAAAGCAAAGCCTGGTGATAAAATCTCTTTCGGCAATGGCAAGTTGGTTGCCGAAATTTTAGAAGTAATTGAAGGTGGCAATCGTATCCTTCGTTTTACCTATGAAGGCGTGTTTGAAGCAATTTTAGATGAATTGGGTGAAATGCCCCTTCCGCCCTACATTACCCATCGTTTGGAGGATAAGGAGCGTTATCAGACGGTTTATGCAAAGCATGAAGGCTCTGCGGCGGCGCCTACGGCAGGGCTGCATTTTACGCCCCAACTATTAAAGGAAATTAAAGAAATGGGTGTTAAAATTGCCCACGTTACCCTTCATGTTGGGTTAGGAACCTTTCGCCCTGTGAAGGCAGAAGATATTCTTGATCATGAAATGCATTCGGAATATTATGCGGTGGAGCAAGAACAGGCGGATATTATTAACGAAACGAAGCGCAGTGGCGGCCGTATTTTTTCCGTCGGAACCACCAGTACAAGAACCTTGGAATCTGTTGCGGATGAAAACGGCATTGTGCAGGCAAAAAGCGGATGGACACAGATTTTTATTTATCCGGGTTATCAGTTTAAAATCATTGACTGCTTGATTACAAATTTCCATTTGCCTGAATCTACATTAATTATGTTGGTTTCGGCTTTGGTTGGGAAAGATTTGACAATGGCGGCATATGCCGAAGCGGTCAAAGAAAAATATCGATTCTTTTCTTTTGGAGATGCATGCTTATTTTTGACGAAACCATAAGGCGGTGAAACGATGGACCTTTTTGAATATAACAGGAGTCTAAGGGGCAATGGGGATTCTCCCCTAGCCGCTCGTATGCGACCCAAAACCTTGGAGGAATTCGTTGGTCAAGAGCATATTGTTGGTGAGGATAAGCTATTATATCGCGCCATAAAGGGAGATCGCATCAGTTCGGTTATTTTTTACGGCCCTCCCGGCACAGGCAAAACAACCTTGGCTAAGATTATCGCGAATACAACAAAAAGCGAGTTTCGCCAAATCAATGCCACCACTGCAGGGATTAAAGATATTAAGGATGTGGTTGCTGATGCGAAGGATAGACAGGGCATGTACGGTACGAAAACTATACTGTTTATCGACGAGATTCACCGCTTTAATAAAACCCAGCAGGATGCCCTTTTACCCCATGTGGAGGATGGCACGATTATTCTGATTGGAGCGACCACGGAAAACCCCTATTTTGAAGTGAATAAAGCCCTTGTTTCCCGCTCTGTTATCTTTCAGCTAAAGCCTTTGGAGCAAAAGGATATTGAAAAGCTGTTACGCTGGGCAATTGAGGATGTTGAACGGGGAATGGGTGCATATCAAGCTGAGATTGATGCCGATGCCTTGGCATTTCTTGCGGATACTGCCAACGGCGATGCCAGAACGGGCTTGAACGCCTTGGAGCTTGCCGTATTAACCACGGACAAAGGAAAAGACGGTAAAATTCATATTACCCTGCCTGTTGCTGAGGAATGTATTCAAAAGCGATCATTAAATTACGATAAAAATGGCGACAACCATTATGACACGATTTCCGCATTCATTAAGAGCATGCGTGGCTCTGATCCCGATGCGGCGTTATATTATTTGGCAAAAATGATTTATGCCGGCGAGGACCCTAAGTTTATTGCCCGTCGCGTGGTTATTTGCGCCTCGGAGGATGTGGGAAATGCAGATCCCCATGCCCTTCAGCTTGCCGTTGCAGCCATGCAGGCGGTTAACTTTATCGGCTTACCTGAGGGACGCATTCCCCTTGCCCAAGCAGTAACTTATGTAGCCTGTGCACCCAAAAGCAACGCTGCTTATATGGGAATTAATCAAGCCCTTGAGGATGTGAAAAATATCAGAATCCGTGCCGTTCCTCCCCATTTAAAGGATGCCCATTACAGCGGTTCAAAGGAACTGGGAAGTGGTCTTGGCTATCAATATGCTCATGATTACCCAAATCATTATGTTAAGCAGCAGTATTTGCCCGATGAATTGGTGGGAACGGTTTATTATGACCTTTCAGATAGCGGCGTCGAACGAAGAATGAAAGAGC
>JAQUSU010000038.1:6460-23059 GCA_028710085.1 Anaerotignum sp. | reverse complement strand
TTGAGCACCCTGTTGCATATCTGTCCAACCAAAAACCAGCCAGTATCACATGGATACCAGCTGGTCAAAATTTATTTTATTTCATTGTCCGCTTGACGGAGAGCAGTTCAATTTCAAGAGGCCTTTAACGCAATTTTTATACCAAAGGAAAGCATATTATTTTCATTCCAGAATTTCTCGTTTTATTAATAGATAATTTATTTCCGAACTGGAAACATCTTCACTTTTCATAAAAATATCTCCAGTCCCATTCTGATACTTCCCAGACATTATTTCTTTTTTAGAAGAATTTTGCAGGTTAAAAGCAGTAACTTTATAATTTGTTCCAGTTTCACTTGATGCACTTTCATTTGCTGGAATGATTTCAAATACAAATAAAGTATTATTTTCTAAATATGTATTACAAATAAATGTATTGCCAATCCACTCATAGAATATAGTAGTGTCCCCAGTAGACAAGTTTACTTCAAAAATTCTATTTATGTTATTCGTAAATAGGCAAGGGAAATACAGTTTGCCCTCATTTATAGATATTCGCCCGGAAAAAATTTATAGTCCGTGAGGTCTAATAACTTTACAGTGGTATCTTCTGCAATGGTATATTTATAAAATTGTATATTTAAGAATTCATTGCTTTTATCCCACTCTTCTACAGAATAAATAATCTGCTTATCATCAAAGAAAAGTATGTCTGCTTCATTTGACAAATTGATTTTTTCTGTATCGGATTTATTGATTACTATGCCCATTGGAGCAAAAGCGTCAATTCCTTTCGCCTTACTTTCCTCTGATGTAGGAACCGTATTTGCTGTGCAACCAGCAAAACATAAACACCATAGCATCAGTACAAATAACTTTTTCATAGTAATATAATCTCCTTGTCAAAGTGAATTAGGCTATCATAAAATGAAATAAATAACATTGGTATGGATACAAATGAGACTGGTATTCATACCATCTGTTGTCTATAGTTCAAATTATGACAGCCTATTAACCAAAATTAATATGCCATTTCATCAAAAATGATCATTTGTTGCTTTATGCAATTTAAAGATATTTACTTGTATATCTCTGGCATAGAAATCATCCGCCTAAGAAGTTCATTTTGCTCAACAGATTTAATACATAAGTATAAAATCAGTGCAAGCAAAATGTAAATTATGATTAAATGATATTTTATATATTTAGGATTCATAAGAAGACCTCAATTCAAATGTGTTTAATATCAAAATTAATGACACGCAGCCATCACCTTCTTTAAAGCAACCAGTAAGAAACGATAAATATGGTGTAGCGCCAATGTTTACTGAAAATCCTGGCACTATCTTAATTCTAGTATGTCCATATGCAAAATATGCATCCTAATTCACAGAAGTAATATCAATTTGTAGCTCTGTAGTTCGATAAGCATAGAGAATTCGAATCCACCAAGGAAGAATTGAAGATCCATCTAAGCTTTCAATGCGAACATTTTTTAAATTTGCCATACTACTATCAGTTATATAGACATTTATCACATGAACATCTTCTTTTGTCATTACATACATAATAGCCTCTTCAATGTAGTTTTCACCTTCCTTAAAAAAAACAATAACCCGTTCACCATTCATAGAGTTCACATGCGTTTTAATTGTTTTTTTACCTTCAAGATCAAAAAACTCATGTGTGGGCTCTAATGCTCCAAATGCAATATATGGGATAGTGCTTTCCGTTTGATTATAAATGTTAATATTAAATCCCTTTTCATACTTAGTCATACTAATTGTTCTTAGCATAAATAAAAAAATCACGATAAACACGATAAAAAAAATAATATAAGTTTTTTTTAATGTATAATTTAATTTCAAAATACCATCCCCTTATATTGATTTATAGATGCTAAATGCCATTGCACTACACCTATAAGGTATAATACAAGAGTATGATTTTAAATTCACATATGTAGTAGCATTAAGAAAACGCAATATGATATTTACATAGCTATTAAGCTTTCTTAGTATCTATCGGTGCGAGTTAGTCTTGGCTTTCATTAATTCTTACAAAACTACTGATTTATATAAATTAAACCTATTTGGCTTTATCGTTTGTCTTTATTAGTTGTTCTAACGAGCACCCTTTCTCCATTTTCCTCACCTACCTCCCAACACCATCCATTATCAACATAGTATTCAGCTTTTTTCAGCAAAAAAACTTCACTAGAATTAAAATAGTCATAACCAATATTTCTTACTGCATAATTATTTAGGACATCCATTTCATGATCTACACTCCATGGCTCTCCATCTTCTTCATGTGCATCTGTCCACATTTTTGTTTTTGATAAACACTTATCAACGTCCCATGCAAAAATTTCCTTAAAACGTGTCATAAGTCGCGCATTCCAATAGGTATGTCTGAACGCATCTCCAACTCCAGGGTTGTAACATGCTGTATCAATATATATTCCTAAAGCAGCATCTCGTGCCCATAGAGAAACTGTTCGATACACGTTCCATTGTGTAGGGTATTTATCTGCAAGGCTCAATTCCGTTTCGTTCCATGAATAGTCTAGGGATCGTCGCATCGGTCTATTTTCCATTTCCAAAATCTCATTTTCATAATCCTGAAGATTTTCTAGTAAAAAAACATCTAATTTATTTTCACTAAGAGTTGGATTTTCTTTTGAATAAGAATATAATTTCTCATTCAGCCCTATTGTACTTTGATCTGAAAGATAAATCATATTGGATCTATATTATAAAAGTGCACACGAAAAGTAATTATCCATTATAATTAAGTAGACACAAAAAGGAGGTATCTACTCATGTCCACAAATAAAACTGGAATTCGGTACGATGAGGACTTTAATACTAAAATTTTCACGAAAAGTCATCACATGGAACATATCCGGAAAGCACGAGACTACATTTAAAAAAGCTTATGAAAAACGGAATTCCCCTTATGGGCTCATGTTCTATTCTGACCGAGTATCTCAGTATACTGCTTTTACTTTCCGGCAGCTTCTGGATTCTCACAATGTTGTTCAGTCATTTTTAAAAAAGGGATATCCTTTCGATAATGCCTGCTGCGAATGTTTCTTCAAATATCTTAAGAAAGAAGAAACGAACAGAAAGACTTATCAATCCCTTAAAGAACTGACAAAAACAAACTGCTACGGAAACTTCTGTTGCCTATTCTAAAACTATATGTTGAGCCTCCATGAGCAGTAATAAAAATCCTGATAAAGTGTTCCTTTCATATTACAGGAATACCCTATCAGGATTTTTATATGGAAGAAAATTTAGAACCCAGATAGGGAAAGGTAACACGTTTGACCAGCAGACTGATTGGCGGGAAAACTTCTCTTATAACTTGATGCAAGACGGCCGTGCCGGGAGGCATTGGTATTCCGCATCCGATGCTGTTTATCTGTACCCTATTTTGCTTTGACCGGAACAATTATACGTTCTCGTCGGGGAAATTGGTGGGAGCGGCGATCCGCGCCCAGATCATATTTGCGCGATCCACAGAATCAAAATACAAACTGGTGAGCAGGTTCGTAGGGATATGAAGTTCGTCTGCTAAAGTAGTGATGCGATCCCAGTCGGCCCGTTCATAGCTGAGAAGCAGAGAAAACAGTTTGCCGGCGGCCCCCTCTTGGTAGAGCAAGGCATCCCTGACTTCGTCTGCAACTGGGACTTCGGACAAAATTTCTTCCATAGGTGCGTCTACCAGGCAGCCTAGTGTAGAAAACATGCCGATCAGATAGGCATCACCCTTAGATATGGAGAGCGTATTCTGCGTGTAATCACTTAGATCGCTACAGAAATTCGCCCGCAAGAAAGACAACTTGAGGAACTCCTCACACGATGGATCAATTTCATTTTCCACATTGCTGGCACTGAGAAAATAGATCCATTGACGTAACTGACCAAGCCCCAGAGTCATAATGGCCTGGCGGATGGTGGTAGCGCGATGCTTGGAAGAAAAATAGACAGAGTTTGCCATGCGCAACAGGCTGAAGACCATGGAAGCGTCTTGGGAAACCAGTTGCTCAATCTCGTCAATATCCGGCTCATCCTGTGTGATGGCCACTATTAGTCGGAAAAAGTTGCTTTGCAGATATCCGCTGGTGTGTGCTTTAGATGAGAGCTTTTCTGCCACAAAAGTCCCCTCCAACGCATCTGCGTGCAGATTTATTGCGCAATTGTAAAGCTCCTCGCTAGTAATATTTGTTGCGATACATTCCTTTTTCATGCTATGAGCAAGCTCAATGATGTTGGACAATGTCGGCACCGGAGTCGTGGAAAAATTTAACTTAATATAATGAAACTTGTCCATCAGTGCTAAATAACGAGGAGCAAATCTGAATTCGTTTACCGCGATTTTGTAGCCTTCTTTTGCAAACTTCTGGACGGAATTCATTGCCAGCGGGTAGATAATTACGCTATCATCAATCTGAATAACCAATTCAGACTTTTTGAATATTCGGGGCGCATTCTTCATTAGCAGAGTAGGTGTGAAAGTCATGAAATTCAAAGTTCCCGTCAGAGATTTATCGGTATTCTGCGTTAAAAAATTATAAATGGCATTTGCGGCAGCAAAGTCATTTCTAAAAGCCGGAGCATGGGATGCAGAGGAGGTAGAAACATCGGCCTCCCCCGAAGAAGATGGGGCATCAGTACCAAATGCCTGATTTTCGCCGTAGTAGAGAAGTTCGTAGCCAATGACATTGCTGTCCCTGTCTTTAATTGGCTGTCGTACAATATACTTGCTGTTCACCGTATTCTCCTTTCGACAGGCTACGGTAGCGGTCTTTTTTACGATCCGTTACACCTGTTTTTTTATGTAGAATAGCATCTTTATATTATATTAATCGGCATGATTTAGAAAGAAATAACATTTTTTTCAATTTTACACATAATTGCGATATTTTTCACCTCAAAAACATTATTCAACACAAAAAAGTCAGCAAGCCTTTGCCCCCTCGACCATAATGCTTTATGAGGAATTCTGCATTCCTCTATTAAGTTATAGTTGTTTAAAATCAGATAAAAAAATAGGACTCAATCGCTGAAGCCCACTAATTCAGGCATTCACTAATTTAGTCCTATTATAACAGACGCACCAATATAAATATCTCCGCCGGTTCTTTCTGCAATATCCTTATAAATATCGAATTTTTCCACAGTGATTTCCTCCTTTGATTTCAAACTGTATCCATACAATATATCTTTATGAAAATAATAGAGGAATAGAACAAAGGTAGAAAATTTTTTAAAATTTGCTTCTCTTTTAAGGTGCTTACTAAAGTTAGTTTCATCACAAGGTTGCTCAAGTTTTATGGTCATTATTGCTGCATAGAAATCTCTTTTTCTCGTCATGCAGAATAACCCCTTTCATTAGATTGATTTTGTCCAATAAAAGGGGTTCACTTCATTATCTAGTGTTTTTTTCGTGTAACGATTAACTTAAAAACGTAATAAGTCTAAAAACAACAGTACTAACTTCCGCACGCGTAGCAAGCTGCTGAGGGTTAAAGCAATTGTTTTCATTACCATACATTAATTTCGATTCCTCTACAAACGAAACGGCATCTTTCGCCCAATCCTCTATTTGATTACTGTCTTTAAAATTTTCAGGCTCTGAAACTGTAGTATCTTCGCCGGCTTGCTCAGCATATATATACAGCATTACCGCAAGCTCCTCTCGTGTTATATTGGAACTTGGACTTATGTCGCTAATTTCACTTAACAATTTATTTTCTGCTGCCCATTCTATATAGAAACTATAATATGGCAGTGAACCATCCACTGGATCTTTGGAATCTAATCCATCTGCATCAACCGCTTTTCCCAATATTGTTGCAAACATTCCTAATGTAGCACTTTTATCCGGTTCAAACTTTTTATCTCCCGTTCCGCTTACAATTCCTTCATCAGCCAAAGCCTCAATTGAAGCTTCAGCCCAGTGATTGGCTATGTCCCTAAACGCAGGTTCCTCTGCTTTTTCAACCATTACTTCATCAATAACTTCACCCAATGTATGGGCTAGCTCCTTTATCGTTGACTCATCAAATGTGTTGCCAAAGCCTAAGTCTGAAAGTGTCTGCATATATGTACTTGAAATATCTCTGTTGACTAACTTTATATAAGTTTCTTTTGCACCTTCAAAATCCGTTTGTGCTTTTGACCAAAGTTCCCACGCAGGAATTACTGATGTTGCATAACTTATATAGTAAAATGGAACTGTGAAATTATGAATAACATTCGTCCAAGCATATGACTCACCTAGTTTGGCGTTAGAATATGCACTTGTCGGTGTATAGCCATACTCTAAACAAAGATTATAATATAATTGATTCATTTCGGATAAGGTCATGTCAGGATTATTATATATAACCTGTTGAAATTCATCAAGCATACATCCATCAATAATACGTTGAATCCACAAATTTAATAAATATATTTTAGCCAAAGAATATTCATCGTCGCCAATCATATCATCATAATAATCATAAAACAAAAGCTCCAGACCTTGGGAATCTATTTCTGCCAGTTCTACATACGGTAGAATATCTCCAGAGATATAGAATCTATTATAATGCCCTGTTTCATGAACCAAGGCCCACACATCATTAAAATCGCCGAAAGGATTAATGAACATAAAAGGAGCATTGTAATCCAGTAATATTGTTGCAAATCCAGTATCAGCCTTTTTATCATCTTCGCCTATATCATAAAGACCGTGGTCATACATATAATTGAAACTTTCAAGGAGTTCCGGAAATTCTTCTGCAATAACTGTCTTTTCCCCTGAAAGCAATGCTTCAGGAGAACCATCTAAATTATCCAAACTACTAAAATCTATGTTGGCTATTTTCTCAGAAAAACTTTTGTGTATAGGAACAATATATTCCTTAACCAAGGTTGACAACGCTGCCGCATCCTCAGGACGATAGTCTCGGAAATAAGTCTTATCATAGCAATAGTCTGCATAATTGGCATATCCACAAGCCTTCGCAATCTTTACTCGTGTTTTAACAAGCTTCATATAAACTTCGCCTAGCGCAGCATTTTTATTTTTATAGATTTCTCTAATCGCATCTTTGCAAACGTCTTCCGGAAGCTTTGCATTCTCAATTTCATCTAAAGTCATTACTTCCCCATTCACAACTGCCGTGTACTCCTTATTTGCAGTATTATAATATTGATTTATTATTTCATTTTCTGCAGACATTAAATCAATGCCCTCGCCGTCAGCATTATCACCATTTGCTTGTTGTAATATGTATGTTACTATGCTTTCATCAAGCACATCATAAACAGCCCCTGCACATGGAGAATCCAAAATGATTTCTAACGTCTTAGCGAGGGATTGCTTAAGCTCTGTATAAAGATTAGTAGAATATAAATATTCCTCATTGTATGTTGCATTTGTTACATCCTTAGATTCCAATATTAACGCCAAAGTGGTTTGGGTATCAACATGATGCCAAAAGGTAACAAGCTCGCTGACCATACTTTCAACTGAACGGTAATTATCCGCATCCTTTGTTTGGGTTGTAACCAACTCGGTAATTTTGTAAAATTCTGTTAAATCCACATGTTCATATTCAATTTCAGAGTAGTTAATGTTGGCATGTTCAGCGGCCAAAACTGTTGAAGAAAACATTGATATCGTAACTAGCATCGCCATGAGCAGGGGTAACATTCTTTTTTTCATCATAATATTTCCTCCCTAATAGTATTCATAATACTAAATTATAGGATAATACTAGTAATGTCAACAAAATCCACCATATTTTCTCTGCAAAATAGATTAAGGCAATACCACACAGTTCTGTATGTCCAGCTGTGCAGTGAGATTTTTCGTCAGATAAAACAAAAAGCGCAGTGAATACTGGAGGTATTTGCGAGCATTTTTGTGCAGGATGACGGAAAAGATGCAAGCAGATGGGCATACAAGGCGTCAGACGCTAATTGTGCGGTGTTGCCTTAACATCACAACATCTTGATTGCAGCATATAAAAATATAGGCAATACCCAACTTCTTTTCAGCTTCAATAATTAAAATCACAACCTTAAAAAAGTAAAAAAAGTTGCCATTAAATTTTGTTTTTGCTATAATAACTTCTTAGAAAAATAATATTTCTGTCATCGTAATACAAAGGAGATTAAAATGTATAGTATGCCGCCGAATATCGGGCAAGAAATGCGAAAAATTCGAACAGAAATGAGAATCAGCCTGGATACTGCCGCTCGCCTTACGGGAGTTTCAAAGGCTATGCTTGGGCAAATTGAACGGGGTGAATCTGTCCCTACTATATCAACCCTTTGGAAAATATCCACAGGCTATAAGGTTACCTTTTCCAATTTTATCACACAGCCTGCGAATGATAACAATGTATTAAGTATCAGCGATATATACCCCATCAAAGAGGAAAACGGAGGTATGTTACTTTACAATATTTTCCCCTTTGACCCAATATCCGGCTTGGATTTTTTGCAAATTCACATGCACCCCCATTGTCGCCATGCATCCTTTCCCCATACAAACGTATTGAATGAATACATTGTTGTGATGAAGGGACAGCTGGAAATGACAGTCAATGAGAAGGTTTACCTATTAAAGGAAGGCGATGCAATGTCCTTTCAAGGGGATTTGAACCACGTTTATGCCAATCCTTCCAATGAAGAAACTATTTTTCATAATGTAATTAAATATAAATAGAATTGAAGTGGCAAAAACCAAAAAAAGACGGTTACGCCACTTTTTTATTGCACTTTCCTCCGGCAAAGAATTTTCAATTTCATTACGATTATTTTGGTATAAAATTCCAGTTCACTATTCATCATTCCCAAATTGATTTCTTCTTTTCCAAATATTATTACGCTTTTATTATATAGTTTTTATAAAGCTTAAACGCTATTTTGGCGAAAATTCTCATTGCTAATGTAATAATATCTATTGACAAAAGCAAATGCCTATGCCATATTTAAATTAAAATCGAGCGTTATAACATACAGTTTTTTGATTCATGTCTTTTATAACGCATGACGATTATGTAGGCAAACAGCCATCTGTCTTTTTTCATTCATTACATTTCAATTAGGAGGGAAACTATGAATACTACACAACGAATTGAACGGCTACGTCAAAATTATGTTAACTCAAAGCCATCAGTCTGCATTGAAAGAGCACGAATTTTTACCGAATCTCATTTGCGCACGGAGGGACTGCCCACGCCCATTCGCAGAGCGCAGGCTTTTTATGATTTTTGCAATGAATTTGAAATTCGCATATTCGAAGACGAGTTGATTGTGGGTACGGCAGGAAAATTTCGAAGAAGCGGCATTCTGACGCCGGAATTTTCATGGAAATGGGTAGACAAGGAAATGGATCAATTTGATAAGCGTCCCCAAGACCCTTATGAAATGACGGATGAACAAAGAGCTTACGTTCGGGAAAATATTTTTCCTTACTGGAAGGGCAAATCTCTGGAGGAACATTTTCTTTCACTCCTTCCCCAAGAAACTGCAAAAATTGCTGTTGACACGGGCATTGTGGATAATGACTCGAAATGGCGGCAAGCAGTTGGGGAAACCACGCCTGATTATCAGGATGTTCTATTTCCATTGGGCTTCCAAGGTATTTTAGCACAAGCAGAAGAAAAGCTTGCAAAATTGGATTATGCAAACCCCGAGGATTTGGATAAAATCACCTTTTATCAATCAACCATTTTAACCAGCAAGGGCATCATGCGTTTTGCCGAAAGATACGCAGCTTTGGCAGAGCAAATGGCAAAGGAAGAAACCGACGAGGAGAGAAGCAAGGAGCTTTTGAAAATTGCAAGGGTTTGCCACAATGTTCCTGCAAATCCGCCAAAATCCTTCCACGAAGCCGTTCAATTTGTGTGGTTTGTGCAGCTGGGCGCAATTATTTCCGAAAATCCCTTGGCACTCAACCCTGGCAGATTCGACCAGTATATGTTCCCTTATTATGACGCTGATGTCAAAGCGGGCGTCATGGATAAAAAAGCCGGAGAGGAACTGGTGCAGGCACTTTGGCTGAAATTTTCCGAATGGGTTTGGACAATTTCCGCAAATACAACAGGCTACTTCGCAGGCTATAACCAATTTCAAAACCTTACCGTTGGCGGCAGAAAACGAGATGGCTCCGATGCCACAAACGCGCTTTCCTATATCTGCCTAGAAGCAACAGATAAGGTACGAACCCATCAGCCCGGCTTAAGCGTACGCATTCATTCGGACTGCCCTCAGAAGTTCTTAGATGCCGTCACAGAGCTTGTAAGCAAGGGCACAGGCTTCCCTGCAATTCACAACGATCAAGCAGGGGCGCAAATGCTTTTACAGGCAGGCTATGAGCCCGAGGATGCCAGAGATTGGAGCAATTGCGGTTGTGTTGTACCGCATTTTCGCAAAACAGGTCAATGGACGGCGGCCGTAAACATCAACTTTGCCGCAGCGATGGAATACGCATTAAACGAAGGAAAAAGCAGATTGACGGGCGAAAAAATGGGTCTGGATGCAAAGCCGATTAAAGAATACAGCTCCTATGAGGAGGTAAAAAATGCAACGCTGGAACAAATGAAAAATTTAATTTATCATAGCGTTGTTGCTACCGTTGTTGCGCAAAAGCTACATACACAGCTTGTTCCCCGTCCTTTTCTTTCCACCTGCGTGGAGGATTGTATCAAAAACGGCAAAGACCTTTCCCATGGTGGTGCCCACTATAATGTAGGCCCTGTGCTTACAGGAATCGGTCTTGCAGTGGTTGCAAACTCCCTTGCGGTAATCAAAAAACTTGTTTTTGAAGATAAAACTACCACCATGGAGGAACTTAACAACGCCTTAAATGCAAACTGGCTAGGCTATGAGGATTTGAGAGCAAAGGCCTTAAGCGTTCCAAAGTACGGCAATGACGACGATTATGTGGATGATATTGCAAGAGAAATTGCCAACTACTACTACAAAGAAACCAGAGCACATAAGGATATTTTTGGCTCAAAATTTAACTCCGCCTTCATGGGAATTTCAAACTACATTCCCACAGGTAAGATTGTAGGTGCAACGCCCTGCGGCAGAGAAGCCACAAAGCCTATTACAGAGGGTGTTTCTCCTTATGCAGGAAGCGATGTTTCCAGCCCCCTTGCAGCAATGCGCTCCAGTGCAAAGATGAACCACGATGTCCATACAGGCGGCACATTGCTGAACCTGCGCTTAAGTGAGGAAATGGTAAAAACACCAAAGGGAAGAAGAGACTTGGGCAATATCATACGGGCATATTTTTCCCTTGGTGCTTTCCATGTTCAGTTTAACACCCTTTCCACCGAGGTGCTTCGCAAAGCCCAGAAAAATCCCGAGGAATACAAAGACCTTTTGGTTCGTGTTGCAGGCTACAGCACGCAATTTGTAAATCTATCCCCCGAAATGCAAGAAGCCATCATTGCCAGAACGGCACATACAAACATGTAATGATAAAAACAATTTACCTGCTCCCTTTTTTGGAGCAGGTAATTAGAAATAGGAGGTCTTTATGGAAGAATGTTCAAATACCGGCATCGTCATCCAAATGCAGGACTATTCTATTCATGATGGCGATGGCGTAAGAACAACCATATTTCTTGCAGGGTGTATGCTCCGCTGCCAATGGTGCGCCAACCCCGAATCTTGGACACCCAACAGAAAATTGGTTTTTTACAGACATAAATGCGTTGAGTGTATGAAGTGCGCACAGGCTTGTCCCCAAAACCTCATTCCCTGTAAAATGGAACGACCAAACGATGCCTGTACTGCTTGCGGAAAATGCGTGGAGGTTTGCACACAAAAAGCCTTGGATATTGCCTGTTCAGAAAAAAGTGCGGATGAATTGGTTAAAAAATTAGAAAGAGATGCCTTGTTTTTTCGATATTCCGGCGGAGGGGTTACTTTTTCCGGGGGAGAGCCTTTTTTACAGCACAAATTTATGAGGGTTCTATTGGATCGCTTGGAGGAATTGGGAATCAATAGCTGGGTTGAAACCTGCGGCTATTTTGATTTTGAAGCAGTGCAGGATTTAATACCCAAATTCAGTCACTTTTTTCTGGATCTCAAGCACATGGACAGCGCAAAGCACAAAGAATTTACCGGCTGTGGCAACGAAAAAATTCTGGAAAACGCAAAAAAAATATATGCCACGGGCGTTCCCATGACAATCAGAATTCCCACCATTGTGGAAGTAAATTTAGATGATAACAACCTGGAAAAAACAGCCCAATTTATGAAAAACAGCCTGCCAACAGCTACGATTGAATTGCTTCCATATCATGAACTGGGAAAGGCAAAGTATATTTCTTTGGGTATGGAGCATAAATTTGTAAAATTTACAACCCCTACCGAAGAAGAAATAAGCCATGCGTACGATATTTTTAAGGCCTATGGCATTGAAATAGCTGAATACAAATAATAGGCTTATCCTCTCAAGCAGATGAATTTCATCCCGCTGAATTAGGGAAACACAGCCTTTATGAAGGGTGCACCGAATGAATCAGCCCTTCCTTGCTATGAAAAATACTTTTTGGGCTATCATCCTCTTTTGTTCAGCCTATTATCATTGATTTTCCAAGCGCAGCATTTCAATCTCTCCCTACGGAAAATAAAAAGGTACAAAATAGGCTTCCCAAAGCCCAAAAAACTCCCCATCTTTTTTCTGCTAGCAAAAGCAGAAAACCGATTGGGGAGTTTTTTTAAGTCAATATTTTTACAATTGTTAAATTGAAAACCTTCATTAAATCAATTTCTTCTTTGGTTTTGGTAATTACCACTTTTGGTCTTCCGTGATAAATCTTATTTTGCTGAACAATAATTGCCTCTTCCCCGTTCGATAACAGAACGGTAATTCCAGTGGGATAAGGGGAAATAAACTCCATTGCTTTTTTTACACAATTGATATCAAACATGATACAACAATTAGACATCAAATACTCAAGGGCATCCGCCGGATTCATCGCCTTTCGATAAACCCTGTTTGACACCAATGCATCATAAACATCACATACATGAATAATCTTTGCATATAAATGAATATGCTTTCCAATGAGCTGGCGAGGATAGCCACTTCCATCTTCATTTTCATGATGAGAAAGGACGGCATTTTTCACCAATCCGGAAATCATATAGTTATCTTTAATGATATCGTGTCCTTCTTGGGAATGGGTACGAATCACCTTCATCTCTTCATCCGTCAGCTTTTCTTTTTTATTTAAAATATCCAAGCTGATGGAAACCTTTCCAATATCATGAAGGAGCGCTGCCTCAGATATTTCTTTTAGCTGAGAATAATTTAAGCCCATGCCAATTCCCACAATAACCGATAAAACCGCCACATTGAGACAATGGATGTATGTATAATTATCAAATGCCGCAATGTTTACCATATCTATTGAAACATCAGATTTATTCAACAATTCATCAACAATAGAGTGTGCCATCGCCCTACAAGCATCTAAATTAACTGATTTAAGCGCGTTCACTGTATTTCTTTTGAGCTGTTCCGTAAGCAATTCGGTTACAACGATTCCATTGGAAATATCGTCATAAATATATAACCCTGCATAGCCAAGAACAGCTAACCTGTTAATATAAGAACGCTTCAATATAGTATTCGCATTTAGAAGAATACTTCCGCTATCATTATACACAGGAATCGCCAATATAGACTCTTCTTTAATTTGATGTATTGGTAAATATCGCATCTATTGCCACCTAATAGCTTTCTTCAAACTGAAGCTTTCTTCCTTCACATATTTTTATTTATTATTACAAAAAATAATATATAAGATAGTTTTCTTATTTTCGCAAAGTCTCTTATTTCAATAATTATAATATCATATAAATCATAACAAAACAAAACCTATTTCGCCATTAACAAGAAGTTACGAAATTTTACAAAATAATGTGATTTTTTTTGGAAAAAATTCTAAAAATCACGGAGTGTTATTGCTTTTTTCTGCAAATCCATTTTACCAAATTACTGAAGAAAATGCAATTACATTTAAATCACTTCAATGTAATTTGATATAAAAAAACCCCTTGTAGGCTGGAATTATAATATAACATCCCAGCCTATAAGGGGGCAAAAATTCTGTCCACACGCTTCATAAGTACCCAGCGATAAAGACTGGGAAGCTTGCAAAGAATTTGGCAAAACCATCTAAAGTAAATCCGAAATATGATATTTTATGTATTCTTGGATGAGCTTCGCTGTTTTTTGAACACCCAATTTACTTGTATTAATACTTAAATCATAATGCAAGGGATCTTCCCATTTTTGCCCAGTATGATAGGTATAATACTCGCTTCTGAATTTATCCGTCCTTTTGATATACTTCATTGCTTCACCTTGGGAATAACACAGTTTATTCTTAATCCGCGCTACACAATCGGATTCATCGGCAAACAAAAAAAAGGAAAACACATTGGGCAAGCCTTTTAATATGAAATCCGCCGCACGACCAATGACAATGTAGGATTCATCCCGTGCCAATTCTCTTAGCACCTTTGCCTGATAATTAAATAAATTTTCATCCGAAGTGAAATCATTGCTCTCGGGCGGAATCAATTCTCCGCCATAAACCCTTTTGGATATGCGATAAAGCAGGCTGCCCTTCCTCCGTTCATCGGCTTTTTCAAACAGCTCCAAATGAATGCCGCTATCTTCTGAGGCCAGCTGCAATAGCTCCCTGTCGTAGAGATTAACATCAAATTCGTCCGCCAAAAGCTGCCCGATTGTCGTTCCGCCGCAACCGCACTTTCTGGTAATTGCAATTACAAAATGCTGCATACACTCTCTCCCTCCCCCTTTTTCACTAACCTAAATACGCCCTTTGAACCGCCTCATTATTTAACAAATCGTTGGCATTGCCGCTTAAAACAATGCTCCCCGTTTCCAAAACATAGCCCCGATCTGCAAGCTGAAGTGCTAAATTTGCATTTTGCTCAACCAACAAAATCGTTGTCCCCTGCTCTCTGATTTCCTTAATGATGTCGAAAATTTCTTCCACAATAATTGGTGCAAGCCCCATAGAGGGTTCATCTAACAGCAACAATCTGGGCTTTGCCATTAAAGCCCTTCCTATGGCAAGCATTTGCTGCTCCCCACCGGAAAGGGTTCCTGCCAGCTGCTTTCTCCGTTCCAAAATTCTTGGAAATCTCTTGAAAACCTCTTCCATGGTTTTTTTTGCTTCTGTTTTATCTTTTCTAAGGTATGCCCCTAAAAGAAGATTTTCCTCAACGGTTTGATCTCCGAAAATACGGCGGCCTTCGGGAACCTGAGATACCCCCTTGCCCACCAATTTATGGGCATCCAAGCAGTCTACCTTGGCATTTTCATAAAAAATCTCACCCTTTTTAATTGGATTTAGACCTGAAATTGCCCGTAGCGTGCTTGTTTTTCCTGCACCGTTGGCTCCAATCAGAGTTACAATTTCTCCTTCGTTGACCTCTAGGCTTAAGCCGCGAATTGCATGAATCATGCCATAATACACATCAATGTTCTCTACTCTAAGCATATTACGCCCCCCTTTTTCCTAAGTAAGCTTCAATGACACGGGGATTATTGCGGATTTCCTCCGGCTTCCCCGCTGCTAAGAGCTGCCCGAAGGATAACACAGTAATTCTTTCACAAACGTTCATAACCAGCTTCATATCATGCTCAATGAGCAGAATGGAAATTTTAAACTCATCACGAATCCAGCGAATCAATTGTGTTAATTCCGCAGTTTCCTGGGGGTTCATACCCGCCGCCGGTTCATCCAAAAGTAAAAGCTTTGGGTTTGCCGCCAGTGCCCTTGCAATTTCCAATCGGCGCTGCTGCCCATAGGGAAGATTTTTTGCCTTTTCCTCTGCCAAGTCCTCCATATGAAAAATGGTCAAAAGCTTCATGGCATCTGCATGCATTTTTTCTTCCTCTTTAATTTGCTTGGGTGTGCGAATGATGGAGGAAAGAAGTCCCGACTTACCTTGATAATCATACCCCATCATAACATTTTGAAGCACCGTTAAATTCCCAAAGAGACGAATATTCTGAAACGTTCGGGCAATATGCTTTGCCGTAATGTTATAAGGCTTTATTCCGTCAATGCGCTCCCCATCAAAGGTAATGGAACCGCCACTTGGTGTATATACTCCTGTAAGCATATTAAAAACCGTGGTTTTACCTGCGCCATTTGGCCCAATCAAACCGTACAACTCCTGCTCGCCTATTTCCAAGTTAAAATCATTTACGGCAACAAGACCGCCAAAACGAATGGTTAGATTTTTCACCGACAACAATGACATACCATCATGCCTCCTTTCCCTTGTTTACCCCAGAAGATGTAGGACGAATAATCTTCTTTTTTATTTTCCTAAAAAAATTCTTTATCCCAGTCACGGTAATTTCTTTTGTGCCCATGATCCCCTGCGGGCGGAAGAGCATCATACTCACCAGCATAATTGAATAAATCAGCATACGGTATTCCTTCATTACATCGCTCAAGCCACGCAGCCACTCAGGCAGTGCAATCAAAATTGATGTGCCGATTATCGTACCCGAAAGGCTACCCATGCCACCTAAAAC
>JAQUSU010000038.1:0-6360 GCA_028710085.1 Anaerotignum sp. | reverse complement strand
CCCTAACGCAGAAATAATAAAAATACCAATCTGTCTTATAATTCGAATATAATAGCTGTTTAAAATCCCCGTTTGAAATAGAATTTGAAAGACTGCATAAGCAACAATTAATCCTATTACAACTTTTATATACTTCTTATATGTTTCCTTCATGTTGCCTCCAATCCGCGCAGCCCTGTGCGCTTATCAAATATTGTAAGGTAATACCGCATAATTCTGTATGTCCAGATGTGCAGTCAGATTTTTCGTCAGACAAAACAAAAAGCACAGCCGCGAATTGTGCGGTGTTGCCTCAAACCTTCACGTTTCTCTTGCCAAACAAACCTGTCGGTTTTACAAGAAGAATAATAATCAAAATGATAAACGCAATGGCATCGGAAAGACCCGAGCTGATATATACCTTTGAAAGCGTTTCGATTAACCCAATGGACAAACCGCCAACCATGGCACCGGGAACAATTCCAATTCCGCCAAGCACCGCTGCAACAAAGGCCTTTAGCCCCGGCATAACACCCATTACAGGCTCCAGCTTGGGATAAAGCATCCCGAAAACAATACCACCCGTTGCCGCCAAAGCCGAACCGATGGCAAAGGTTACAGAAATAATTCTGTTAATGTTAATTCCCATTAACGCCGCCGCATCCCGATCATAGGAGGTTGCTCTCATGGCTCTACCTGTATTGGTTTTACTAATCAAAAACTGAAGGGCAGCACACATAATAACGCTAATACCCAAGGTAATGAGCTGAATATTGGAAAACTGAAGTCCTCCAATTTTAAAGGTGGCCGTGGGAATTACCTCAGGAAAGTTTAAAACATTTGGCCCAGCCAGCGCCTTTGTTTTAATAATATTTTGCAAAAATAATTCCACGCCAATGGTGGTAATTAACAAGGTTTCCTTTGCGGAATTTCTAAGGGGCTTATAGGCAACCCGTTCAATGACCACACCTAAAATGGCGCATACAGCCATAGAGAAAAAAAGTGCAGGAAGAAATCCAAGTCTTAAGGTTGAAATTGCAAAATAGCCTGTGTATGCCCCAACCATGAAAATATCGCAATGGGCAAAGTTGATTAATTTAATAATACCATATACCATGGTATACCCAATGGAAATCAGTGCATAAACACTTCCAAGGGATATCCCATTGATTATTTGCTGTAAAAATTCTGTCATAAAATCACTCCTCCTATGGAACCCCTGAATATGAATTCCCCCGCTTTTAAAAAACGGGGGAAACCCTTGATATTCATTTTTATTCGGGCTGAATTTCTTCGGCAAATGCAAACTTTCCATCCTTAACCTGATTGATTACAACGCTCTTAATCGGGTTATTGTCGCTGTCAAATTTGTAATTGGAAGCCAAGCCTTCCATATCTGTTGCCTTCAGCGCTTCCACAATTGCACTGGAATCTGTGCTGCCTGCTTTTTCAATCGCGTTTGCCATCAGCAAAACTGCTTCGTAGGACAAAACAGAGAAGCCACTAGGTTCAGCGCCATACTCACTTTTATATTTTTCTACAAATTCCTTAACCTTTGCATTGTCTGTTTCAAAGGAAACATGGTCTGTAAAATAACAGCCTTCCACTGCATCCCCGCCTACGGTTACCAAACCGGGATCAGACCAAGAGTCACTGCCTAAAATATCACAGGTAATGCCCAATTCTCTTGCCTGTTTTGCAATCAGGCCTACTGTAGAATAGTTATCAGGCAAATATAATACGTCTACATCTAAGCCTGCAATTTTTGTTAACAATGCTTTGAAATCACTGTCGCCACGGTTATAGGTTTCATCGAATACAACCTCGCCGCCGCCTTCTGTGAAGTTGGTTTTGAACTTTTCTGCAATGCCAACGCAGTAATCCTGGCTCTTATCATAGAGCATTGCAGCTTTTTTTGCGCTTAATTTTTCAAGGGCAAACTGTGCGCCAACCTTGCCCTGCAAAGGATCAATAAAGCAAGCACGGAAAACATAGCCACCGCCTTCTTGTGTTACTTTTTCATTTGTAGAAGCAATACTGATCATGGGAATTCCTTTTTCCTTAGCAATGGTAGCCATAGGAATGGAACAGCTGCTTGCATATGTACCAACAACACCTGCAACCTTATCCTGATCAATCAATTTAGAGATTGCGTTGGGTGCAACAGATGCTTGGTTCTGATCATCCTCAGAAATAAGCTTTAAAGTCTTGCCTAACACACCGCCTGCGGCATTAATATCCGCAACTGCCAGCTTTGCACCGTTTTCCATAGCGGAACCGATGCCAGGAATGTCACCCGTCAAAGGGAAAACACCACCGATTACAATTTCCTCAGCCTCTGCCGTCTCGCCTTCGCTGCTGCCTTGTGAAGTGGAACAACCCGTTACCATTGCTGCCGTTAATACCAAAGACAGTATTGTGCAACCCAATTTCCCAAAAACATTTTTTTTCATAGACACTCCTCCTTAAGATATAATTTTTCGTAAACATATTCTCCTCCCCGAAAACAAACAAGGGCACTTTTCCTAAGAAAAACGCCCTTGTTTTTATCTTCAAAGAATATTTACTTGTGTGCAATTATATCAATAGGAATTTTTTTTGTATACGTCCAGGGGTTACAAATATTTTTCGAAAATTTGTGCATTGTATACATTATTCAATTTCCAAAAACCGTTTAATCTTATATGCCAAGCGGATATTAAAGCAGGTGTTCACATCCTTCAGGTCACACAAAAGTATCTCCTGAATTTTTGCGATTTTATATTTTATGGTGTTGCGGTGGGCATATAAAAGCTCGGAGGTTCGCAAAATATTACAATCCTCACTTAAGTAGGTATCCAAAATATGTAGCAAATCCGTTTGGTGCTCCTCATCATATTTGTACAGCCGCCCTAAGGTCAGCTCCAATATGCTTTCCAGCTCCTCCTTCTGATTCACGCGGAAAAACAAGGAGTATACGCCCATATCCTCAAAAAAACGAATGTCATTTGTTTTCTTACAGGCATGAAGCATATTTAGGGATTCCTTGGCTTTGTTGCAGCTATTTTTAATGAGTGCAGGCTTGCAAAAAATACCGCTCACCCCAACACAAAAAGTATTTTTATATTGACTTTGCAATTTTTTCATAATTTGGCGTAACGCATGGGTTAGCTTTGTTTTATAATCAGGCACCATATTCAAGGGTACAAGAACCAACAATACCATATCCTCTTGCAGATAGAGATAATTGTGATTTTTCGTTTCAAAATAATCGTGAAACAGCTTTAAAATAGCAGTGTTGAGTTCTGGAAAATCAATGGGCTTTTCAAGCACCGCTTTCATATTTTGGTCTGCCTCTAACGCAAGGGCGATGTAATAGCTCTGAGGGTTATAGCCATAAAATTTCAGCTTTGAATCCAAGGCCTCATCATATTCTAAATACATCAGCTCCTTCATCAAGCTTTGAAGGGTATCCAGCTCCTCTTCTTTTTGAAAAAGCATTTCACAAATTTGGTAGGTTAACGCAGGTATCCTTTTTTCAAAGGGAATTGATATTACAGGGATTTCACATTCATCTGCCAATAGAAGAACGCGCTTGGGAATTTCTTTGATATAATACCCCACTTGCACAACCAGCGCACCTGCTTTTAGCATCTTCATTTTTGTCAGCAAATGACACAAATCGCCCTCTTGATCCGTCAGACCAATTCCGCTTAAAAAAATCAATTCACCGGGATTAATCCATTTCCAAGGCTTTTCCATGTCAACGACATTGCACCATGTTACAGACCGATTTTCGCCTTTTTGCCCTGCAACAACCCTTGCTTCCGCCCATTCCTTTAATTCCAGAATTTTATTCACTGTAATATTCACACCTGCCACCTCCTCGAATAAATTTAAGTTTAATATTACTATTTCCTCAATTTTTTACAATGTAAAAATTTTGTAAAGCCCTTGCTTTAGCAAATTCTCACTAATTATACCCCCCGCATTACGCAAGCTTTTTTACTGGAATTTTCTATTTTTTAGGAACTTTTGTATAGATAAAAAAAGAAACCTCCATTTTCTTCATTGCATTTGAGAGAAAACAGAGGTGTTTTGAATTTTTTTTCATAATATTGCCGAATTTTTATTTTTTTCAATAAGTCGTACAACCCGAGCCATGTTCAATACCATTGCCTGCAACGTTTTTTTCGTTAAGTCCACAATTTGTGCACCCCCACCAATCTCATAAAGTGCCCATTCTGGGCACAGAAAATAGGAGCCGGAAAGCATTCTTGCCTCCGACTCCTATATACATCCGAATTTCAGATTTCTGTTTACACTTTACTTTTTCTCCATATAACGCACCAGAATCGTGGCTACCTCAGCACGTTTGGCTGTTTGGTCAGGATTCAAATGACCATCCGTCGTCCCAGCAACGATACCTTGTGAAACAGCCCATTTCATTGCTTCCACGGCATACTCGCTGACCATGTTGGCATCCTCGTAGGATGAAAGGTCGCCACTTGCTTGTTTGCTTCCTGTGTAACGATAAAGCATCGTAACCAGCTGCTCACGGGTGATACTGCCATTTGGATTGTTGCCATCCGAAATGCCTTTCTCTTTGGCCCAATCCATAGCGGTGGAATACCAGAACTCACCTGTTCCTTCCGTCTTATCTCCGCTTAAATTGAAGAAAACTGTGAACATCATAGCTCTTGACATTTCTCCTTCGGGGTTAAACTCGGTTTTAGAGGTACCGCTAAACAGTCCTGATTTTACAGCAGTTTCAATATAACTTCTTGCCCAATGGGTTTCGGGTATATCTGTAAATTGATCAAGGACACTAGCCGAGCGTTGCACAAGTGCAAAGGTTCCTAAATCAGAGGTGGAAATGACATAATGGCCATCTTTTACGCTTCCGCCGATTCGCGTTGCCTTGCCATCGTCGGTAATCTGATATACTTCTACGAGGGAGCTTGTGTACCCATCCGGAACGGGGAAGTACAAGCTCACCTCATCCGTAGGTGCTGTAGCCGCTCCCGCAGAGGTCTGCGTGGAAATAGCATAGAGCTTAAACTGCTCCGCCTTACCCTTAAGGGCGGTTTGAGCAGCAGTATAGCCTGTGCCATCATTCATGGCAGTGACCTTCAGCACTGCGCCGTCAGGTAGCACATCCTTAAGGGATGTAAGCTGAATCCCTGTGGCGGTATCTTTCAAGTCTTCTTTTATCGTAACTGTTGACAGCTCTCCCTCTACGGCAAATAGACCAAGGGTACTTGTGTCTAAAACATAGTAACCTTTCTCAATTTTGCCCTTCAAAGCGGTTTTAACGCCGCTGTCGCTGATACGATAGATGGTCAAGCCCTCCTTTTCGCAAGGGAAGGAAAGGGTAACAGAGCCTTTCGGTGCCGTTTCCACACCATCCACATTTACCACAATTTTATAGAGGAGCCATGGTTTTGTAATGCTGCTCATCGCCTTAACTGTAGTCTCATAATCGTTACCAGAGGTGATTTTGGCTACGGAAAATTTGCCACTGTCATCAACATGATCTGTATCAGTGGTAAGAATAATGCCCGTATCCGCGTCGGTCAACTTTATATCCGCAATGGTAGTGCCTGTAATAGAGGATGTTCCCTTGGCGGTGCTGTCATCGGACTTCAGGGTGGTGTCGCTTGTTGCTTCCGCTGAGCTCCATTTAAATCTAAGACGAGCCTCCAGCGTACCGCCCATCACGGCGTCCATGGGTGTGTCAGGAACACAAAACTGAACATCAATATAAGTAATGGCGCCGGCAATATCCGGCTGTCCATCGTCCGGCATAGCAAAGCTAATGCTTTCAATATAATCATAGGTTTTACCTGCGGGCTGCGTGGTCACAGAGCCTGTTTCCTGCACACTCACAGTAGAGCCAATCACCCTGAATGTGATAATGGCAGAATGGTATTCGTCCACATCTACAGGATTTGTCGCCACCTGTACCGTGGTGATTTCTCCGTTTTCCACCGTAACCAAAGCCCTGTCGTTATTGGCAAAGCCTACGTTGCCCATAGACTCCTCGTTTGCCGAAGCCTTCCACAGGTCAATGTCAACGTAGTAATTGCCGTCTGTCAGAAAGAATTCATCGCCTGTGCCGGGATTAGAGCCGCTAATTTCATATTCATTGGCACTCAACGCCCAAGTGGAGAAGTGTGTGGTGCTCCAACTAGCCATGCCGCCTGAAACCGTAACAGGCTGACGCTCTGTCCGTGCTCCGTTGGCAATGCAATATGCAAATTGGATACCATCATCCTCATCGCAAGGAACGCTTACGGTAGCCGTACCGTCTGAGAAGGCTACGGTATTGCCGCTTTCGTCCGTCAAGGTCAGTGCGAAGGCATCTGTGTATGTTCCAATGCCCGTAGGGGTGGAGGCTTG
>JAQUSU010000037.1:3639-23091 GCA_028710085.1 Anaerotignum sp. | reverse complement strand
CCATGGGAATGCACCGCTTGGCTGCTTCAAAAACGCTTTTACTTATGCCAAATTCGTTGATGTCAATATATTGATAAGGTATTTTTCGCTCTTTAAAATAACGTTCCGCTTTTTTTGCATCAAAGCTTTTTTTGGAGCCGTAGATTTGTATATTCAAAATGTTCACTCCTTTCGATCCTATTTATTTTAGCCTAAATTTCTGTGAGAAACAAGACAAAGCGTCTATCATTACATATTCTGCGTAAAGGTGTTGAAAAAACCTTGGGATATGATAGAATTGTAGCATGTTTTAAAAATAACTGGAAAAGCATAGCTATTATGGCTTATTGTATGCATTAAAATGAGGGGATGGTGTTTCATTTGAAGATGATTTCGTGGAATGTGAATGGCTTACGGGCAGCAGTGGGTAAAGGCTTTAAGGAATATTTTCAAGAGATGGATGCAGACTTTTTTTCGTTACAGGAAACAAAGCTTCAAGAAGGGCAAATTGATTTGGATATGGATGGCTATTTTCAATACTGGAATTATGCCCAGAAAAAGGGCTATTCCGGCGTAGCTGTTTTCACAAAAAAGGAGCCTTTGACGGTTTCCTATGGGCTGGGGATGGATGAGCATGATAACGAAGGAAGAGTAATTACATTGGAATTTGAAGAATTCTATCATGTGACGGTATATACCCCTAATTCTCAGCAAGAAAACGCAAGGCTTGACTACCGAATGGCGTGGGAGGATGCCTTTCGGGCATATATTTCTGGCTTGGACGAAAAGAAGCCTGTGATTATTTGCGGGGATTTGAATGTTGCCCATAATGAGATAGACTTAAAAAATCCATCTGCCAATCGGCGCAGCGCAGGGTTTACCGAGGAGGAGAGGGGGAAATTTACCCAGTTATTGGGTGCGGGCTTTATTGATACTTTTCGCTTCTTCTATCCAGACCTAACCGGAGCATATTCATGGTGGAGTTACCGCTTTAATGCTAGAAAGAATAATGCGGGATGGCGGATTGATTATTATGTTGTTTCCGAAAGATTACAAGAACGGTTGATTGCTGCAAAGATTCACAGTGATATTTTGGGGTCTGACCATTGCCCTGTGGAATTGGAAATTCAGCTTTCATAATAAAAAAGAAGGCTCGTGAATCATCACGAGCCTTTTATCATCTATATTTTTATTTTAATGAATTTTATGCGGTTTTCTTTTTGCCAAAAATTACACGACTACCTTCAATAGCCAAATCAATAGCCAATGCAATTAACAAAACAATAAATGCAATCTGCAGACCCTCTGCGGACATGGTTGCAGTTCCTGCGGAAAAGGCCTTCACATTTTTAATCAGTGTGAGAACCAATGCGCTGATTGTTGCAACCAACATGAATATCATAGGGAATAAGAACATTTTGTTGTTCTTACCAATGTTGCCCAACCAAGCAGCGGCAGCCAACAGAGCAAGAGCAGCAAGCAGCTGGTTTGCTGAACCGAATAAAGGCCAAATTTTTGCATAACCGCCAACAGCCATAAGACCGCCGATTACAACGGTTACCAAGGTTGCAAAGTAAGGGTTTGCACAAAGCTTTTTTAAGCCGGTTAAAGATTTGGGATCAGTGCCTTCAGGAATAAAGAATTCCTGGAACATGTATCTTGCAAGTCTTGTTGCTGTGTCCAAGGAGGTCAAACAGAAAGCAGATACAGCCAGAATAATGATTGCATATGCTACATCATAAGCGGATTCCAAACCAATGGAAGAAATCATGGTTGCAATACCTGTTGCGAAAACCTGTGTGGGTGTGCCTTTGGGCATAGCGCCATCGGCGAAAAGAATACCTACAGTAATTAAGGAAATAACGGCCAAAGCACATTCGATTAACATACCGCCGTAACCAATAACCTTAGCATCTTTTTCGGAGTCAAGCTGCTTGGATGTTGTACCTGAACCTACTAAGCTGTGGAAACCGGAAATGGCACCACAAGCAACGGTAATAAACAACATAGGGAACAGGTGACTGTTACCGTTTGCACCAGTAAAGCCTGTGAAAGCGGGTAGGTTCATTGTAGGGTGACTGCCAACGATACCAATAACAGCTGCAATCATCATGCCATAGAGCAAGAATGAATTTAAATAATCTCTTGGCTGCAGCAAAATCCAAACTGGTGTAACAGATGCGATGAAAATGTAAATTAAAATAAGGATTAACCATGTTGTTCCGGTTAAATAAATAGGGAAATTCAAACCAATGGCAATACAAGCGATAATGGCAATGACACCAACAACGGTTGCCACGCTTAGTGGTGCATTTTTACGATAAACCAAAGCACCGAAAATAATTGCTATAATAATAAATAATACCGAAATTGTTGCGGTAGAACCATTTGCAGGAACAATTTCTCCTTCAGGAGTAAAGCCGTTGAAGGTTCCTACAACGATACTTGCAAATGCAGCTACTACCAAAAGCAGTGTCAGATAAGCAAAAATTAAAAACAGTTTTTTTGCTTTCGCGCCAACATTTTGTTCAATAACGTGACCGATTGATTTTCCTTTGTGACGGATAGATGCAAAAATCGAAGAAAAGTCTTGCACGGCACCAAAGAAAATACCACCGATAAGGATCCAAAGCAATACAGGTACCCAGCCAAAGATAGCAGCCTGAATGGGGCCGTTGATGGGGCCGGCACCGGCAATGGATGCAAAATGGTGTCCCATTAATACAGGAGCTTTTGCAGGGACATAGTCTACGCCGTCTTGTTCTGTGTGAGATGGTGTTTCTCTTGAGGGATCAACCCCCCATTGTTTTGCCAGCCAGCTGCCGTATGTAATGTAACCAACGAAAAGTACGACAATGGAAATTAATAATATTACCAGTGAATTCATAAAAAATCCTCCTTCCCAAGGTGATTCAAGAAAAATAAAATATAGATGATTAAGATAAAATATTTTGCAGCAACGGCAGGAGATCTTTACCCCTTTGATTTGAGTAGACTTTTCCGTTGCTGAGGTCTACCGCGGCAATCCTCAGATGCATCCATCCGTGAAGGGAAAATAAATAGGTTTTATGGTACTTGGCTTTTTTAATTTCTTTTATTATTTCATCGGGCAATAAATCCGCCACGATAATCAAGGTAACGTAAGAATACATATGCTCACTATGAGGCTTAATTTGTGCCAAACCCAATTGAAGGACATCCTTTTTGAGGGATAAAAAATCATTCGTGGTTGGAACATCTGCAAAAGCGAAATATGTATATTCGTTCATTTCTGTTGCCCAAATTTTTGCAGAATGAACTAAAACGTATCTTTCCGACCGGGAGTGAAATTGTGCAATGGCAGGATACTGTCTTGAACCCATACTGACATTATATTTGATGTCAAAATAAGTTTGATATGACGGCATTAGTTTTTCTAGGAATGTTTCTTTTGTCATATTTCACCTCCTGTTATAACTTGTTATAACTAATTATACTCCATTGGCAAGTGGTATTACAACTTAGAAAAGATTTTTTCATCCAATTCGTCAACTTAATTACTTTGAATTATTAAAATAAAATTAAAATGATTTTTTTTACAAAAAAATATAAATATTTAAATAATAAATATGCAATATATCCATCTAAAATTTGATTTTAAAAAAATCATTGGATAAATTGATAAATCGTTAAAAAAATAGTAATAAATAATAAAGAGCTATCTTCAAAATACAACAAAAATATTGCAAAAACTGCAAAAAAAAAGCTCCGTCAAGGGGAGAGTCGTTTGTATACAAAGCATTGAAGTGGGACATTTAAGTCCTACTTCAATGTTTGTTCCTCTTTTTTTGGACAGCTTTTATTCACTTAATACAATTTTTTTGCATATTAATGATTTGATTCAAAGGATGCCAGCTTCTCCAACAGCGTATTACTACGGTCAATAAAGCTTGTCATTTCCTTGGAGGTAAGGGGGCGGTGGCTCATAAGCGCCAGGTCATAGATATGATGGCATAACAGGTCAACGTCCTCTTTCTTTTCTTCTTTTTCGCTCATGTTCAGCAGGTGTTTCACTAAGCCGTTGGAACGATTAAGAACTAAAGTTTCTTCGGGCTTAACATCAGAAAACATTCCCTTAAAATCCGCAGCACTTCCATATGACTCCATCATTTCCATCATACGGCGAGAGCTTTCGCTTAAAAGAATCATAGCAGAGATATTTTCTGCTTTTAATGTTTCCACATTAACCTTTAAGGAATCGTTTTCTAAAAGCCCACGAAATAATGCTTCCATTCGCGTATTTGTAAATTCGTCCGCCTGTTTTTGCGCGTCTGTCTGTTCGTCATTCTCTTTTTTCTGTAAAGTATCTGCAATATCCGCGTCGATACGCTGCAGCTTTACACCGGAGTTTTTGTATTCCAAAAATGAAACAAAAGGTTTATCAATGGAAGTCGAAAGGATTGCAGCTTCCAGACCTTGTTCCTGAAATAGACGAATATATTGGGCTTGCAGGTTTTCATCGGAAACAAAAAACAGCTTGTTTTCATGTTTTTCCTTATTTTTTTCTAAATATTGGGAAAGTGTTTCGTATACGTCATCGGTCGTTTTAAGCAATAACGCATCCTTTACCTTATCATAGAATTTTTCTTCCCGCATACAGCCATATTTAATGAAAATACCGATATCATCCCAGAAGCCTTCATAGGTGGAACGGTCATTTTTAAAGAGCTGGGTCAGCTTATCCGCAACCTTTTTTGTGATGTAGGTATTCATTTTTTCAACGTAGCCGTCATTTTGCAAAGCACTGCGAGATACGTTTAAAGGCATATCAGGGCAATCCAAAACGCCTTTTAGCAAAAGCAAAAATTCGGGAACGACTTCTTTAATATTGTCTGCAATGTATACCTGATTGGAATAGAGCTTAATTTGACCTTCCACAACGTCCATATGCTCAACGAGCTTAGGGAAAAATAAAATTCCTTTTAAGCGGAAAGGGTAATCCATGTTAAGGTGAATCCAAAACAGAGGATCATTCATATCAAAGAATACTTTATGATAAAAGGCTTTATATTCCTCATCAGTACAATCCTTGGGCTGCTTTTGCCACAAGGGCGTGGTGTCGTTGAGAGGCTTGGGTTCCTCTGCCTCTTCGGCTTTTTTCGCCTCCAGTTTTTCCAAGGCATCTTCCTTTGTCAAGGTTTCTGCTTCTTCGGCAGAAACATGAAGGGTATTGGCTTCTTTTTTCTCAGCCGCCGTTTCTTCTTCTGTTGGTTCTTTGATAATATCAACAAAAATAGGAACAGGCATAAAGGAGCAATACTTGCGAAGGGCTGTATAAAGGGTGGCTTCCTCTAAAAATTCTTTTCCATCCTCCCCTAAATGCAAGGTGATGGTCGTACCTCTTGTTTCCCTGGTGCCACCTTCCATTTCATACTCAATGCCGCCTTGGCAAATCCATTTTGCGCCCGCTGCACCTGCTTGGTAGGAAAGGGTATCAATTTCAACTTCATTTGCAACCATAAATGCGGAATAGAAGCCTAAACCAAAATGACCGATAATTTCATTTTCCTGCTCTGCCTTTTCTTGAAATTTTGCAAGAAAATCCGTGGCACCCGAAAATGCAATTTGATTAATATATTTTTTTATTTCATCTGCGGTCATACCAATACCGTTGTCAATAATTTGAAGCGTTTGAAGATCTTGATTTAAAACAACGTGAATTTCAAGCTTTTCATTTTCTGGGATGCTAGCTTCGCCCATGAGGCTTATTTTTTGCAGCTTTGTAACGGCATCACAGGCATTCGATACCAATTCCCGAACGAAAATATCCTTGTCGGTATACAACCATTTTTTTATAATTGGCAGGAAATTTTCGCTGTTTATAGATAGATTTCCTTTTTCGTTCATGTTACATGACCTCCTAAAACAAAGTTTGTTTGTAGTTTATAATACAATCCTAATTTTAGTCACTAATTGGAAAAAAGTCAATAAAAAAATTAGCACTCGTTTTAATTGAGTGCTAACAAGAAATTTTACGTTTCTACTTGAATTGTAAGCTGATGTTTTTTAAAAAAAGCTAAAACATCTTCATCCCACAGCTTTGTTGCCTTTTGCTCTAAGGAAAAGGTTTCCTCTGCGACAGAGGTGGTGCATAAAAGGGCGCCTTCCCGAAACAAAAGGTTTAAAAACACTGCCTTTGCATTGGGGTATCGATTGGTTTTTTCTTTAGTGAGGGAAAAAACCAATTTCATACTTTTGGGAAGCCGTTTTCCTTTCACTGTTTCAAAAACAATGGGTTTTATTTCTTCCCAAAGGCAGTGCGGCTCGGCATCCTCTTCGGTTAGAAGGCTTTCGTCCTTTGCGCCGTTGATTGTAAAGGAAGCAAAGGAATATATTTCGCCTTGACGAAAGACAAAGTGATCAAAAATATCTCCTTTTAATAAGTAAGCCATAATTTTTTTTGTATCATAGACGGTGAAAGCCAGCATGGTTGTTCCTCCTAATAACTTTACTATGAAAAAAATTTATTTGCAGATAGCGAATTTTATCTTTTTTATATTTATAAATTTTTGCCTTAAATTTAATTCTACTATGGAAGAAAGAAAAAAACAAATAATATTAAATAATAAGGGAAAAAATAAAACGGTAAATTTTGTTTGGAAATGAATTGCGTTTAAAGACGGGCTATATTATAATATGATAATTATGAAGGTCGGAGGGCTGTTACTTATGCTTGCCGTTTCCGGCTGAAAAATATGAGCGTTGGAAAAAAGAGCTTCAATTTGTATGACTATGTTTGAAATGCTGAAAAATGGGAATCCTTTTATCAAATGTCATTGATTTTGGTTTTCTATGAGAAAAGTTATTTTAAGTAGTGATATAGGTATGACAACCACGAATTTGGGAGGATAGTAATATGTCAGAAGAAAAAATTATGGAAAATGGCGGATTAGGTGCTACCGGAAACTTTATACATAATTATATACAAGAGGACTTGAAGGGTGAATTAAATAAAATTCATACCAGATTCCCACCTGAACCTAATGGCTATTTGCATATTGGACATGCAAAATCCATCTGTCTGAACTTTGGTTTGGCAAACCTTTACGGGGGGAAATGCAATTTACGCTTCGATGATACAAACCCTACCAAGGAAGATGTGGAGTATGTAGACTCCATTCGTGAGGATGTGAAGTGGCTGGGCTTCGATTGGGAAGACAGATTATATTATGCATCCAGTTATTTCGAGCAGTATTATGAGGTGGCGTTAAAGCTCATTAAGGAAGGCAAGGCCTTTGTTTGCGATTTGACAGCGGATCAAATGCGTGAATACCGTGGGACTTTAAGCACACCGGGGAAGGAAAGCCCTTATCGCAACAGAAGTGTGGAGGAAAATTTAGACCTATTTGAACGCATGAAAAATGGTGAGTTCCCTGACGGCACCCGTACCCTTAGAGCGAAAATTGACGTAACCTCTCCTAATATTAATATGAGAGATCCTGTAATATACAGAATTACCCACGCAACCCATCATGAAACGGGGGATGCATGGTGTATTTACCCTATGTACGATTTTGCCCATCCATTAGAGGATGCCATTGAAGGAATTACCCATTCCATCTGCACTATGGAATTTGAGGATCATCGTCCTTTATATGACTGGGTGGTGAGAGAAGCGGGATTTACGGTAAGCCCTCCCAGACAGATTGAATTTGCCCGTTTAGGCATGACCAATACGGTGATGAGCAAAAGAAAGCTGCGTGCTTTGGTAGAGGATGGTTTGGTTGACGGCTGGGACGACCCTCGTATGCCAACCATAAGCGGCTTGCGCCGCAGAGGCTATACACCCGAAGCAATTCGTGATTTCTGTGAGCGTATCGGCGTATCCAAGGCCAACAGTATTGTTGACGGCGGATTGCTGGATTATTGTATTCGTGATGATTTAAAGGCCAAGGCAAAGGTTGTTATGGCTGTTTTGGAGCCTGTGAAGCTTGTGATTACAAATTATCCTGAAGGTCAGGTGGAAATGCTTGAATTGGAAAACAACCCAGAAAATCCTGAACTGGGTTCAAGAATGGCTCCTTTTACAAGAGAGCTGTTTATTGAAAGAGAGGACTTTATGGAAGAGCCTGTAAAAAAATTCTTCCGTTTGGCTCCCGGCAAAGAGGTGCGCTTAAAAGGTGCATACTTTGTAACCTGTACGGATTTTGTGAAGGATGAAGCCGGAAATGTGGTGGAGATACACTGCACCTATGATCCCGAAACAAAAAGCGGCAGCGGCTTTGAGGGCAGAAAAGTAAAAGGAACCCTTCACTGGGTAAGTGCAACGGAAAATGTTCAGGCTACGGCAAGGCTGTATGACTATATGATGCTGGATAATCCTGATGATCCCAATGGGGATATGATTATGAACCCCAATTCCTTGGAAGTGAAGGAATGCTTCATTGAGCCATCCATCAAGGATGCAAAGAGCGGGGAACGCTTGCAGTTTATGCGCAATGGGTATTACATTGTAGATACCAAGGACAGCACAGAGGAAAAAATGGTATTTAACCGCATTGTTTCTTTGAAAAGCTCTTTTAAGTTATCTTAATAAATAATTTGAACCAATAAAGACCGACGGATATGGGGATAGCCTACATTCGTTGGTCTTTTTTTATTATTATGAATTATCAAGACGGGAGCAAGAAGCCGGACATTTGAAGTGACTGGTCGCTTGTTCATTTTCCAGGTACCGGTTACCCCTTGGTTTAATCGTTGTCCCAATGCCGAACCCCTTGGTATTACCTGTTTTTTTCAAGTCATATAATTTTACTTCATCCAATCATTTATATTAAAATAAGTCGGTTTTTGGAAACAGTTCGACTTATTTGTTGTTATATGGTATTCTAAGAAAGAAAAACATTTGTTTTCAAAAGGTTTAAATGTCATATGTTGTGTAAATGATATATGTCACACAAGAAAAATGCATTATACAGGGAAAGGAGCTGAGTGCTTGCAGGAAAAAAAGGAAATCAATGTGGGTATTGGGTTTGCAACAGGACGTAAAAGTTTTCAGAGAATATTAAAAACAAATATTTACAACTGGCGGGAAAGCGGATTGACAAAGGAGAAGAGCATTCGTTTAAACCTTTTGGCTGCGTACGATCTGCAATATTCAAACACAAAATCAACGGATTATACCAATGTCAGCAAACAGCTCTTAGATTTAATTGATGACACCTATTTTATTGGTAAAACGGCTATTCAAAAAGAGATCGACTATCTGGTGCAGAATAATGTTTTGAATGAGACACAAGCCCGGTTGATTTTTGGAAGCGGCTATGCGGCTAAACGAAATATAATACTGTATACAGCACTAAAAAACAAGATGGATTATTTGATTTTTCTTGATGATGACGAATACCCTGTGGCTGTGACCAATACCCGTTCCTCGGTTATTTGGGGCGGTCAGCATGTGCTGGCGACTCATCTGCGTAATATCGAGCAAGCCGATATTACAAATGGACATCATTGCGGGTATGTATCGCCTATTCCATATATTGAGTTTAACGATATCCTGACGGAACAAGATTTTCGCCTATTTATTGAAGCAATCAGCAATGATATCGTGAATTGGGATATGGTTCGATCCGTTATGGATAATGGCGGAGTTACGTATGCAGACACTAAAGTTTTGGTGAGTGATGACGCTAAGGAAGTACAGGAAGTAAATCACACAAAGTTCATTTCCGGTGCCAACCTGTGCATTAACTTAACCAGGCCCAACCGTGTCAGCCCGTTTTATAATCCACCCGGTGCAAGAGGTGAAGATACTTTTTTAAGCACTTGTCTGAGCCAGCGAAAAGTGCTGCGGGTTCCATGCTATACTTTCCATGATGGATTTTCGACGTATCACCACCTGATGGATGGCGTCCTTCCAATTAAATTAAAGTATATTGCGGCAGATTCAGAGGCGATTATTATGCGCTTTTATCTTGCCTGTATTGGCTGGATTCGATATAAACCGCTTCTGCTGTATATTACACAGCCAGAACACTATGATGAAAAAATAAAAGAGATGCGTGAGCGGCTCTCGGCAACACTTCCCAAGGTTTGCGCATATTTTGGGCGTGAAGACTTCATGAATATCTCCAAAGAGTTGGAGCGCTATAACAGAAACGTGAAAAAACACTACCAGCAGTATCTTGACACACAGGAATTGTGGACAAGAATATGCGAGTTTCTTGCAGACGGGCATCCTTTCGAATAATTGAAAACAGGTTATGCGTGATACGTCTTGTATAATATGTTAATATTAGGTTATCAATCGGTAAAACCTTCGATTGACAGCTAAGGTTTATTGACCAAACTGCAATTTATTAAACTAAAAGCAGAGAAGCAGCCACAATTTTGTGGCTGCTTCTCTGCTTTTACCTATAATTCCGTCAATACGAGTTGCTTTTCCAGAGATTTCGCAGTTGATCGTGAAGCGATGCAGATTCATTTTTTGCATTTCTTCTGTGATAATGTCCAAGTAATAATAATTCTTATTTCCTTCAATCCTCGAATATGGTAAAATAGTGTCAGTTCATAATGTAATTTTTGATACATTTTTTTAAGTAAACTTTTTTGCGCAAAAATTGCAGTATGAATTTTTATTTATTATATTGGGACGCCGCAAATTTATTATGCCGAAGGGAAGTGCCCGTGATGAAAAAAAGATATATTTCCATGCGAAAAATCATAATTTTTACTTTCGTTTTCTTAATGCTTGCCTCAGTATCTTTCATTGGGAATATGGTATTTTCTAATTGGATCGCTTCTACCAATAAAATTACACAAACACTGGCATCAGCCGTTAATTGGGAGATTACGGAACAGATTAATAATTTTATGAATGTGCCCAAACATGTTAATGAAGTGAATGAAAAATTAATTCAAAGAGGCATCGTCAACCTAGCCTCCGAAGAAGAGCGGGATAAATATTTTCTTGGGGTGATTCAAGCACATCAAAATGAAATATATAGCTTTACCTATGGGATGGAAAATGGAGAATACTGCGGTGCAAGAAGAAATGAGAATGGGGAAATTCAAATTGTAGACAATAATTCTGACACGGGAGGAAGCTCATGGTATTACCATGTAAATGAGGATTTGACCCGTGGGGAAGTCGCTTTAAAAACAGATAAATTTGACCCTAGAACCAGAGATTGGTATATTGCGGCAAAAAAATTGGGGACTTCAACATTTTCGCCCGTTTATCAACATTTTGTAATGAAGGATTTAACAATATCTACGGCAACTCCAATTTATGATGACGAGGGGAAGCTGTTGGGGGTATTGGGGACGCATACAATTTTGCATAATATCAATCATTATATGCAAGAGGTTGTAAATGATTATGATGGCTATGCTGTGGTTTTAGAAAAAGACAGCAATACATTAATTGCAAATTCTTTTGATGGTGAAAATTTCACAATCTTAGAGGATGGCAGCTTTAGAAGGAATGAGATTGACGATTTAAACAATGAATTAATATCCGCAATGGTACAAAAATATAATACAGGGCAAGAAGATGCTTTTCAGTTTTCATATCAAAAAAGAGGTTATTATGTGAATGCGGTTAACTATCAAAATGATGGTTTGGATTGGGTTATCATATCTGCAATTCCCAATAATCTTTTTACCAAGGAAATATATGATAGTATGAGATTAACGGTATTAATTATTTTATTAACACTTTTATTAATTGTTCTTATTTATTTTGGTATTATAAAGTGGATATTTAAGCCCATAGATGCGTTGGTTTTGGTTTCCAATGAGATTGCAGCAGGCAATTTATCAATGCGGGCAACAAGGATAAGAAATGATGAAATAGGAGAGCTTTCCCTTGCCTTCAATTTTATGGCGGATAGAATGTTTCAGCTTGTAAATAACTTAGAGGATAAAGTGAAGGATCGTACATGTGAGCTTGAATTTGCAAACGAGGAATTAAATAGAACAAAAGACAATCTTTCTTTAATTTTGGATACCACAGCTGAGGGCATTTTGGGAATTGCTTTGACAGGGAAATGTATTTTTTGCAATGATAGTTGTATCAAGCTATTAGGCTATGCTTCTCAGGAAGATATTCTGGGGAAAAATATTTTGAATCTCATCTATAATGAAAAAAGCAATGAAGGGTCGCAAGAGGGGTGTAAAATTTTGCGGGCGATTCAGTCAAAGGAAAAAGTATTTGCAGATGATGAGGTTTTCTGGAAGGCGGATGGAACAAAAATAAACGTAGCGTATCATTCTCGTCCAAAGCTTAAGGGTGGCACAATCATTGGAGCGGTTGTAACTTTTATAGATATAACAGACAAGAAAAAGGATGAAGAACAAATTAAATATTTAAGCAGCCATGACTCTTTGACGAGGCTATTAAACAGAAGAGGCTATGAAGATAAATCGAAGCAATATGACAATCCGTCTTTTTTTCCAATATCAATTATTTTTGGCGACTTAAATGGATTAAAGCTTATGAATGATGTATTTGGACATGCAGCTGGAGATATGCTGATTCAAAAGACAGCAGAGGTTTTGAATAAGGTTTGTCAAAATGAGGATATCATAGCTAGGGTTGGCGGAGATGAATTTATTGTATTATTGCCGAAAACAGGAGCTGCCCAAACAATAAGGATTATGGAACAAATTAAATCAGAAATGTCTAATGAAAAGGTTTTTGATATAAAATGCAGCATTGCAATTGGTTTTGATGCAAAGATTGACGCTTCTCAAAATATTGAAGCGGTAATGGGCAATGCAGAACGGGAGATGTACAAGGATAAGTTGCTCTCAAAGAGGAACTATAGTATTGATACAATACAATCAATTTTGAAAATTCTTTATGAAAGAGATCCAAGGGAAAAAGAACATACCGAAAGAGTGGTATCATTATGTCAAAAAATGGGCAAGGCTATGGGGCTTGCAGAACATGAACAAAAGCGATTAAATGATGTGGGACATATTCACGGTATTGGGAAAATTGTTTTGGATGAACACATACTGAAAAAAACTGCGTTGAACGAGAAAGAAAAATATCAGCTTCAGCAGCATCCCGTTGTTGGATATAGAATTTTAAATTTATTTGATAATACGCTGGATTTTGCCAATGATGTTTATGCTCAGAATGAAAAGTGGGATGGTACAGGCATTCCAAAGGGATTAAGAGGGGAAGAAATCCCCTTAATATCAAGAGTTGTTGCCATCATAGAAGGCTATGAAGAAGAGCTGTTGAAAAATGAGAACAGCCCCAGGGAGAGTAAGAAGCTGGCATTAGAAGAAATACAGAAGCGAGCAGGCAAGGACTTTGATCCAAAATTAATAGAGTTGTTTCTAAAGATTATGGAGGAAACGGTTTAAACGGGTTTTTCGGCTTAGACGGACAAGAAAGAGGCGTGCAAGAATTATAAAGAAACCTTTAATATTTTCTTTGGATTCGTGAAAGCCCTTTTTTACAAAGGAAAAATATAGTATACTTTATTTACATTGGAATTGGAGTGGATTAATTGTGAGGGAATTATTGACGGATTGCAAGCGGGTTGTGGTGAAGGTTGGTACATCAACCATTACATATCCAAACGGTCTTTTAAACCTGAAGCGCATAGAGGAATTGGCTTGGGTTTTAACTGACCTTAGAAACAGCGGAAAAGATGTTGTCTTGGTTACAAGTGGTGCCATTGGCGTTGGAGCGGTTCGCATGGGGATGAAGGAACGCCCCACGGTCGTTCGCCAAAAACAGGCAGCGGCTGCAGTTGGGCAGGCTATGATTATGCAAATTTATCATAATTTTTTTGACCGCTATAACCAAACGGTTGCGCAGGTTTTGCTGACAAAGGAAGAGGTTGGCAGTGAGGAACGTTATCTAAATACCAAGAATACAATGGAAACATTGATGGAGCTTGGCGTAATCCCCATTGTAAATGCCAACGACACTATCTCTACCTATGAAATTGAAATTTCTGATAATGACAGACTATCTGCCATGGTGGCTGAAATTATCCAGGCAGACCTTTTAATTTTGATGACAGATATTGATGCCTTGTATGACCAAGATCCGAAAACGAATGCTAACGCAAAAAGAATTTCCTGCGTGGATTGGGTTACGGAGGAGGTCAAAAAAATGGCGGGTGGCAAGGGCTCTAAGTTTAGCGTGGGTGGAATGCTTACCAAATTGCAAGCGGCAGAAATTTGTCAGGAGGCAGGGGTAAGGATGGCCATTGTTTTAGGGGATACGCCAACCATTATTCATCGGGTCATTGCCGGTGAGGATGTAGGTACATTTTTTCATAGTAAGAAAGCATAAAAAAGTATAAGGAGCGATTTGTATGAGTTATTGCCCAAAATGCGGGAGACAGATTTTAGATGAAAGCTTGGGATGCCCAATTTGTAATTTAGAGAAAAATGCAGCAAACACCGAGGCACATGCTACAGAAGAAGCGGAAGTAATCAAAGAATTTACTGTTGAGGACGAAAACGGGTCTTCTCAGAAATTTCAAGCGGAAAGTGAAGCAAGAAGCTGGGAGGATTATAAATCTACGGAGCCAAAGCCTGTGCAAGAGCAGATCATACCCACCGTATTAAAAGTAATTATTATTCTTTTGATTATTTTTGTTGCTGGTTTCGGTCAGATTGCAGGCATTATTGCAGGTATTATATTGTTGAAAAGCCCCATTGTGGATTACCGTGGATTTGGAAAAACAATGATTACCGTTAGCTGCATTTTACTGGGTGTCTGGTTTTTGTGCTGCGTTGTTGTGGGAACCTTTGGGCTGCTGGGAAATGTAATGTACAGCTTTAGTTATTAATGTGAGATGAATATGTTTGATTTTATTGGCTCTGCTGTCTGTCACCAGATGGTGGAGCGTAGTTTTATACTTGAGGGAAAACAGCTTCCGGTTTGCGCTCGCTGCACGGGAATTTATTCGGGGATTTTCTTTTCCATGGCATTTTTTTGGATTTTTGGAAGGCTGAAGGGGAATAAGCCCTATTCCAAATGGGGGATGATTATTGGTGCCCTCGCATTTCTTCCCATTTCCATTGATGGCTTTTTCAGTTATTTGGGCTTTTGGGAAAGCAGTCAATTCCTGCGTGTTGTGACGGGTGCTATGGCAGGTGCGTCTTTTACGGGGTTTTTGCTCCTAGGCGCAAATTTTAATGTTGTTGGAGAAAATTCACAGCCTATTTTTCAATCCATAAGGGAACAGCTTTTTATCTTAGGGCTTACTCTTTTGTGGGGAATTTTGCTTTGGTTGAATATAGGAAATTATTTGCTTGCTTCCTGTGTAATTACGCTGGGGATTTTTTGCTTTTGGGCTGATTTATTCTATTTGATACTAAAAAATTTGGCAGGAAAAAGAAGGCTTCCCTTTTGGTTATTTTCTTTTTTGGGAAGCCTTATCATTATATTTATAATTGGGGTGCTGCGGCAATGAAAAACATGTTACGTCAAAAAATATTGCAAAAAAGAAAAGAAATGTCCGTGGAAGAGCGCCAAAGGGATAGCAATAGAATCATCGATATTCTTTGCAGCGGCAAAAGCTACCACAAAGCGGACACGGTATTTACTTATATCAGCATGGAGGAGGAGGTAAATACATATCCTCTGATCAAACGGGCGTGGCAGGACGGGAAAACCGTTGCTGTTCCCATTGCAAAAATAAGAGGGGAAATGTATTTTGTACCGATAGCCTCTTTTTCAGAGCTGAAAAAAAGCCGCTTTGGTGTGATGGAGCCGCAAAAAGGGAAAACTGAGGAAGTGCTTCCCAAAAAGACGGATTTTTTTCTTGTACCGGGAAGTGTATTCGACCAAAAAGGAAATCGCTATGGCTATGGCGGCGGATATTATGATCGATATTTTCAGCAATATCCAAATATTTATAAAATTGCCGCTGCATTTTCTTTTCAGGTGATGGAGTTTGATTTGCAGGCGGAAGTGTTTGATGTACCTGTTGATTGTATTGTTACAGAAAAAGGCGTGATAGGAGGTTCTAATGATGAGTATTTTGACTGAAATGGGGCAAAAAGCAAAGGAAGCGGCGGTTGTATTGGCGATTTTGCCCACACCGAAAAAAAATGAAGCCCTTTGTTATGCGGCGGAGGCACTTTTGTCGGCGGAAAAAGAAATTCTTTCGGCGAACCAAAGGGACGTTGAAGCGGCTTTGGCAGCGGGTATCAAGGGGGCGTTTATTGACCGCTTAACCTTGACACAGGCCAGGCTTCAGGAGATGGCGGAGGGACTTCGTCAGGTGGCGGCGTTGGATGACCCTGTGGGCGAAGTGCTTTCCATGAAAACCATGGATAATGGGTTGGTCATTGGGCAAAAAAGAGTACCAATGGGTGTCATTGGAATTATTTTTGAAGCCAGACCCAACGTAACTGCCGATGCCTTTGGTTTATGCCTAAAGGCAGGCAGTGCGGTCATACTCAGGGGCGGCAAGGAAGCTTTTTGTACCAATCAAGCTGTAGTTTCCTTTTTTCGTCAGGCGATGGAAAAGCTTGATTTACCTGCGGATATTGTTCAGGTGGTGCCTGATACCTCCAGAGAAACGGCAAATGAAATGATGCGCTTAAACGGATATCTGGATGTTTTAATTCCCCGTGGTGGTGCTGGTTTGATTCAAAGTGTGGTGCAAAACAGTACCGTGCCTGTGATTGAAACGGGCATTGGCAACTGCCATATTTTTGTGGATGAAACTGCTGATTTGCCGAAAGCAGTGGCAATTGTGATGAACGCCAAAACCCAGCGCCCCGGTGTTTGCAATGCCTGCGAAAGCCTTTTGGTGCATGAAAAAATTGCGGAGAAATTTCTCCCCATGGTCGGCGCGGCTTTACAAACGAAGGCTGTGGAAATTCGGGGAGATGAAGCGACTTGTGCCTTGATTTCAGGCTCCATTCTGGCAACTGAGGAGGATTGGGCAACGGAATTTACGGACTATATCATTTCCACACGAGTTGTGCAAGGTTTAGATGAAGCCATCAGCCATATTCGGAAATATTCAACGGGACATTCGGAAGCAATCCTCACGGAAAACTATACCAATGCCCAGCGGTTTTTAAACGAAGTGGATGCGGCGGCGGTATATGTAAACGCTTCCACTCGTTTTACCGATGGTGGACAGTTTGGTTTTGGCGCGGAAATTGGCATCAGCACCCAAAAGCTTCATGCAAGAGGGCCTATGGGGCTGAAGGAGCTGACGACAACAAAGTATATTATCTATGGAAATGGGCAAATCAGACAGTGACGGGAGGCTTGCCTGGTGGAAACGACGAGAAAGACAAGATATATGGATGAGTGGATTCATGTGCCACTTTGCAATATGGGTGAAAAGCTGTTCCATTATACGACAGCAGAGGGGGTGCAAGGAATTGTTGCAAACAAACAATTTATTGCGACAAAAAGCGACTTCCTAAATGATAAGCTGGAGTTTTTATATTCTCTTGAGGTTTTAAACAAATTAATGGACACTTATATTGTGGACAAGGAATTGGGGCGGCGATTATACCGAATTATAAAAGCCGAAATGGATGAACTTGCCATTATCACGCCATCTTGTGAGACTTTTTGCGTACCTGATAAGGAGCATGTGAGTTTTTATGTGGTTTCCTTTTCCAAACAGGAAAACAGCGCTCTGCTTTGGGCGGAGTTTACTGATTTTAAGGGCTATTGCTTGGGGTTTGATTATGAAAAGCTGGTAAGAGGATTTTCTGGCAGATCGTTTCTTCATGGAACCGTTATTTATGATGAGGAAGCCCAGGTTTCTTGCTTATTAGAAGCACTTCTGTCTTGTATTCGCAAGGCCGTGGAGGACGGGTTTGTAGAACTAGAAGATTTCTTTGAAGAGACTGCTCAAATACAGGAGGAGGCTTTATGGGAAATTGGCAAGGATATGGCCATGATTTGCTCTGTGTATGCCATGTTTTTTAAAGGCGAGTTTTTCAAGGGGGAGGAAGAATACCGCTTTGTTTTTTCACCCTTGATGAATGAACGAGGAGGAAAGCCCAGATTCAGAATTTTGGATCAGATATTTTTGCCCTATATTATGGTGGAATTTGATGGGGTGGATGCACCCATTCCCCTGGAATCCGTAACGGTAGGGGCGAAAAATAACAGTGATATTGCGGTGCGTGGTGTGCGGTCTTTTCTGATGGGGCAGGGTCTGAATATTCCTGTGAAGCTTTCGGATATACCGTTAAGATATTAATCATTTAAAAATAAGGAGGAGCCAATGAAAATTGCGATATTGGGGTTAGGTGCCGTTGGGGCTACCGCTGCCGGAGGCTTAAGAAAGCATGAAAAGGATTTAGTTTTTATTGCCCGTGGGGAAACAAAAAAGGTTTTGACGGAAAAAGGGATTTATTTGGAGTCCGATGTGCTGGGGGATGCAGTGATAAGACCCGGCTTAGTTTCTGATGATCCCGAGAAAATTGGCGTCGTGGATGTGCTGATTCTTTGCAGCAAAAGCTATGGCTTGGAGGCGGCGTGTAAAAAATATATCGATATTGTTGGAGAGGATACCTTGGTGGTTCCTTTGCAAAACGGTGTTACAGCTTCAAAAGCGGTTTCGGAATGGTTAGGTGGGAAGGGTGTTGTGACGGACAGCTATATTTATTGTTTTTCAAATATTGTTGAAACGGGTCATGTCATTAACCGCGGAGAGCTTTTACGCATTGGCATAGGCTTTGCCGACGGGAGATACAATGAAAAGGCGAAGCGGCTTGTGGAAATGCTAAACCAGGGCGGATTACCCTCCACCTTGGGGCAGGATATTATGAAGGCACTTTGGGAGAAGTATGCCATGATGTGCGGCAATAGCTGCGCCTTTATTTATTTTGATTGCGAAGCAGGAAATATTCAAGAGGATAGCGAAAAAATGGAGTTCTTGCGCGGCATCTATGAAGATATTCTCCGCTTGGCAAAGGCCTCTGGCGTTACGGGGATGGAGGATATGCCTGAGAAATATTATAGGCACTTTTTAACCCTTCCGCCCAAAACGATTACATCTTTATACAGGGATATTCTTGCAGGAAAAGAAGAAACAGAATTTGAATGGCTGGTAGGCAGTGCTTGCCAATTAGCAAAGGAATTGGGTGTTTCTATACCCTTTATGCAGAAAGTATATGAAGCAAAAAATAACAAATAATGACAAAGACAAAATCAAAACCAAGACCTTGAGGACTTTGCCCTCAAACATCCACAAGGGTTTCACCTCAGCACTTTGCTGGCGCAAAGCTGTCCTTTGGACAGATGGCACTTCTTTGCCATTGCACCTTGACTCACTCAAACCCGCATAGATATGCGGGTTTAAATAAAAGTTTTTGGTCTTGCTTTTTACAAAAAGCAAGCAGGTTTGGGCGGCGCCCAAGGTCTGCTCTTTCGGTTTGGGCGGCGCCCAAGGTCTGTCCCTTTGGACTTTGGAAATCAATGCTTAATACATTTTCCCAATCACTTTGCGGATGAAAAGAATGATGACT
>JAQUSU010000037.1:0-3539 GCA_028710085.1 Anaerotignum sp. | reverse complement strand
GGTTTGGGCGGCGCCCAAGGTCTGCTCTTTCGGTTTGGGCGGCGCCCAAGGTCTGTCCCTTTGGACTTTGGAAATCAATGCTTAATACATTTTCCCAATCACTTTGCGGATGAAAAGAATGATGACTAAGTCGGCACAAAGAAGGGTTTCTAAGGTGTAGTAAACGGTTTGAGAGAAAAACCCGGAAATCAGCATAGAAATATAAAGAATACCAATGGAAACATAGGTGAAAATGGTGTAGCTTACCCGAAGAATGAGCACGTTTCGCTCATCTGTTTCTAATAGCTCCATTTTTCTCATGTTCTCTGGGTTCTTTTTTAGCTTTTTGTTGCGCAAAAATAGCGCCAGTGATGCAAAAAAAAGTCCGACCAGGGAGCCTGTATACATAGGCTGAAGAAATGCAAGGCTTTCGCTTCCAAGCACGATAGCAAAAAGAATCATAGATAGAATCATACAGCCGATATTCACACCAAGGCGTATATCTAAACGTTTTTCATAGCTTATTGGTTTCATAGGCCTTCCTCCTCATCAAATAAAAAAATATCTTCAATGGTTAAGTTAAAATAATGGGCAATTTTATAGGCTAATATCAAAGAAGCGGTATATTTGCCTATTTCAAGGGAAGTGATGGTTTGGCGGGTTACGCCCACTGCCTTTGCCAATTCCTCTTGGGATAGCTTGTGTTGACGCCTGAGTTCGGCGATTCGTGTTTCCATGGGATGCCTCCTTTTTGCAAAGCTAACTTTGCTTTAGTATAGTGCACTTTGCATTTTTTGTCAAGCGAACTTTGCAAAAAAAGAGTGAAAGATGATGATATTAGAAAGATGCGTGAAATTGACTGACGGTTGAATTTCTGGTATCATGATTATGTTAAGGCAACACCGTATAATTCTCGGCTGACGCCTTGTACGCCCATCTGATTGCATCTTTTCCGCCAGCCTGCACAAAAATGCTCGCAAATACCTCCAGTATTCACTGCGCTTTTTGTTTTGTCTGACGAAAAATCTGACTGCACAGCTGGACGCACAGAACTATGCGGTATTACCTAAAAGAATTATCTTTTGGAAAGGAACAGAAAAGAATGAATTATTTTTGGATTTTTTTAGTGAGTATACCAGGTATTATTTTTGCAACTACCATACATGAATTTACAAGAGCCGCTGTTTCCACGGCTTTGGGCGATACTTTGCCCAAAAACAAGGGGCGTTTAACATTAAACCCGTTGAAGCACTTTGAGCCGATTGGCTTTTTGATCATGTTTTACAGCAGTGGCTTTGGCTGGGGAAGGCCCGTGGAAACCAGTGCATTATATTATAAAAATAGGAAAAGAGATACTTTGCTGGTTGCAATTTTGCCCTCTGCGGTAAATTTGTTTTTTGGCATCATTTTTTTGGGAATATATAGCAAGGTAAATTTTGCGAATTCGTATTTAACGATGATTTTCAGCTATTTATGCTACTACAACGTGGGGTTGGCAATCTATAATGTTTTGCCTGTATGCCCCATGGATTGCGTGAAGGTGCTTTCGGTAACACTGCCTGCAAATAAATATTTTCAGTATTTGCAGTATGAAAAGATGGTACAGATGCTCTTTTTGTTTTTGCTGTTTTTTGGTTTAATTACCGGGGTTTTCAGCTATATCATTGAATTTGTAATTAATATTCTGGGTGTGATTTTCGTTATCCTATAGGGCGGAGGGTGTTTCCGTTGGTAAAAATTACGGTGCGATTAAATGCTTTTGAGGGGCCATTAGACCTTTTGTATCACCTGATTGAGAAAAATGAAATTGATATTTACGATATTCCTATCGCCCGTTTGACGGATCAATATTTGGAATATTTGGATGCCGCAGAAGATAGGGATATGGATGGCATGAGCGAATTTTTGGTTATGGCGGCAACGCTTTTGGAGATTAAGAGCAAGTTCCTTTTACCCAAGCCAAAGAATGAGGAAGCCGAAGGCGTTGACCCGAGGGAAGAATTAATCCAGAGACTATTGGAATACAAAAAAATTAAGGACGTTACCGCTGAATGGCGCCAGTGTGAGGAAGATGCTGCATTCACGCTTTACAAAGAGGCGGATCAGGCGGTAAAGCAATTGAAAGAAAATGCGCCCCAGTCTTTGGAGGATTATCTCCAAGGGGTTGCCCTGGAGGATTTATACCTGGCTTTTCGTCAGGTAATGGCGCGGAAGGAAACAAAGGTGGATCATGTTCGAAGCTCCTTTAAAACGGTTCCTAGGGATTTATTTACGGTGCAAGAAAAGATGGAATATATTCGAGATATGCTGATTTTACAGCCGAAAACAACTTTTTTTTCTATTTTTCGAAAAAAAGCCGGCAGAATGGAAATGGTAGTAACATTTTTGGCGCTGCTGGAGTTAATTAAGCGAAAAGAAGTGCAGATTTTGCAACGAATGACTTTTGGGGAAATTACCATATCAAGATTTGATGGAAGGGATAGTGCATGAGATTATCTGAATTGGAAGCGGTGGTGGAGTCCTTGCTGTTTATTTCCGGAGAGGCTGTGCCTTTATCAGCAATTGCACAAACCATAGAGATGGACAAGGCTACGGCAAAGGCGATTATTCATACCTTGGCAGATAAATATGAGAATGAAAAACGGGGCATTCGTATCATTGAGATTAACGGCGCCTATCAGATGTGTACGGCGGCAGAATGCTTTGAATACATAAGGAATATGTATAAAAGTCCGAACCGTCAGGGCTTAACCCAAGTGGTATTGGAAACCTTGGCGATTATTGCTTACAAACAGCCCCTTACCCGTGCGCAGATTGAAGAAATTCGGGGCGTGAGTGCGGAGCACGCAGTAAGCAAGCTGGTGGAAAAAAATCTGGTTTGCGAGGTGGGGCGAATGGATAGCCCCGGAAAGCCGATTATGTTTGGAACAACCAACGAGTTTTTGCGGTATTTTGGGTTTAAAAATGTAAGCGAGTTGCCGCCGTTACAGGAGACGGCGGAAAGTCAGGTGAAGGATGATTGAGCTTGTACGGAAGCATAAAAAGCTGACAGTAATTGGTTTCGTGATTCTTGTTCTCTTTTGTCGTAATATCCTTATACACACGTTTTCTACTGAAAAGTGGGGAAAATATCCCGAAAAAAGAGTGGATATGGTGGATGATTTATTGGAAAAGCATGAGCTATTGGGTATGACAGAGCAAGAAGTTTTTTTGTTATTAGGCCAACCTACGGAAAATGCATATTTTAAAACGGAAAACAATATCGTTTATTATTTGGGGCCTGAAAGAGGGCTAATCAGGATTGACAGTGAATGGTTGGTGCTGGAGATTCGGGAGCAGCAAGTAAGCAAGGTCGATATTTTTACGGATTGAAGTTAACCAAATAATAAAATATTCCAACGATATTGAGCAGTATTTTTTGTATGAATTTTGGAAGAGCTGAATAAATATAGCAGGAGAGGGGTGATGCACATGAGGCGTGCGGGAATCTTTATTCTCCTGCTTTTTTTATGCTGTTCCATTGCTTATGGAGCGGAGCCTTCCGTAGGCGCGCAGGGAGC
>JAQUSU010000112.1:2249-4831 GCA_028710085.1 Anaerotignum sp. | reverse complement strand
ATTCATGACCTGCCTGCCAGATATGTCTATGGTGTGGCTGATAAAGGGGTAAAAATAAATTTGGAAACAAAAGGTCTTGATGGTGCATTAGTATACACGATTCCATATAAAGAAATGTGCATTGTTGTTCATGACTGCGTAGCTGAGCCGTACAAATCAGAAGATGAGGCAATTGTGAAGGAGTGGCTTTTCACACAGCAAGAGGTGCTGGATGATATAGCAGAGAAATTTGGAGTGGTGCTCCCTATGAGCTTTGATATGATTATTGAAGGAAGAAACGGACAAGAGCCTGAGCAAATGGTAAAGGATTGGCTGGAAAAAAATTATGATAATTTTATGGAAAAAATATCCAAGCTTAGAGGTAAGCAGGAATACGGCGTTCAGGTCATTCTTGACACAGAAAGCTTGAGTGCAAAGCTTATTGAAACGGATGAAAAGCTAAAGAAAAAAAAGAAAGAGATTGATGCGAAGCCCGAAGGAATCGCCTATATGGAAAGAGAAATACTAAAGGATTTGCTTAAGGAAAGGATTGAGGAAGCGGCAGATCAGTATTTCAGAGAATTTTACGGCAAGATTAGAGAATGCACGGATGATATTGTAATAGGAAAGGTGAAAAAGGTTGGAGGAAACAAGCAAATGCTGATGAATTTATCCTGCCTGGTGAGAAAGGATATGGTAGAGGAATTGGGCAAGGAACTTGAAAAAATTGAAAATATTAGTGGTATGTCTGTACGCTTTAGCGGACCATGGGCGCCTTATAGCTTTGTTACTCCTGATAAAGGGGTTGCGGAAAATGCCTGAAATCAGTTTGAATCATGAAGAAAGGTTTATCTTAAAAGCGCAAGGTACCATACAGCTTGGCTTAACGTGGCAGCCCTGTCATTTGTTTCTTACCAGCACACGTCTCATTTTCAAACAGGCTGCTAGAACCATATTGGAATGCAGCTTGGACAAAATCATAAGCATAAGTATTGTGAAAAGAAGCTGGCTTATGGGGATAAATGTGAAGCAGATATACATTGAAATCAACTGCGCAAGTAGACGGGAATACGCTTATATAGCGATTGCACAGCCTAATAAATTGGTTCATATCATGAAAGAAAGCATGACAATTATGTTGGCAGAAAGGTGGAGTTACAATGGAGGCAAACCGGAGTCCCCAGGCGACACTGAATGATTTGATTGATAGAATCCTTGATAAAGGCATTCTTTTGAATACAGACCTAATCATATCTGTTGCTGGGATTCCTTTACTTGGGGTTAATCTTAGGCTGGCGCTGGCGGGGATGGAGACAATGCTGGAATACGGAATCATGCAGGATTGGGATGAGGCACAGCGTGCTGTGGCTACTAAAGAAGCGGAAATGGAAAGGCCCTTCCTTGGAGAAAATGAAAAAGATATTTTTTCAATGTTTGGTACCCACTGGTACAGCAAGGGCATATATAACAGCTGGAGGTCAGGGACGATCTATATTACGGACAAGAGGCTGGTTATGCATAGGAAAATGCCTGCCGAGGTTTTATTAGAAATACATTATGAAGAGATCAAGGCTATGTCCATTCAGGAAAAGGATCATTTCACTGGCGAAAAGCGGAAGGAGCTTAATATTTTACTGAACAACGAAGAGGTAATCAAAATGCACACCGCTGATACTGTTTTGCTAAAGCAGGCCATTGAAGATATTATGAAGAAAAAGGAGCTAACCCTTGAAGAGAATACGATTTTCCCTGAGGAGAAGGAAGTGCCGGGAGATTTTCTTCATCCTGAGGAAAAGATAGTGAATTCAGGGAAGATGTGGTATCGTATGCCTTTTGAAGCTGAGGGAAGTGTACGCTATATATGGAAGCCGGGACATTTATACCTCACAGATCAGAGGCTGTGTTGGTGGTATGATTTTGAGAAAAAGCTGTTATTCGATATTTCTATAGAGGATATTTCACATGTCACTGTACAGGATGTACAGTTTGGAAGTGCTCCCATACAAGAAAAATCTCTCATTATAATGTACAAAGAGGCAATTGAGAATCAGGCTGTCTGCTTTTATGATAATGAAGCCTCTTTGCGTGAATGGGAAAAAGTCCTTGAGGATTTGATTAAGGAGTATGAAGATGATAAAAATACGGCAACCTGTCCCAGATGCGGTAAAAAAGCATCAAAAGAGAGCTTGCTCGAAAATGGATGTTCACGGTGTGGATGGGTGAGCTTCAGGGCTAAAAAGTAAATATGTGAAGAACCATTCGTTTCTGAAAAAGGGGGCAAGTGTGATGCCGGATGCACATATTAGTCAGGAAAATGAAATATATCTGACTGTACTGGAAACAGAGTCTATGGATAGTGGACGAGGTATGGCAAGAATGAATCCGGAGGATATGGTTAAGCTTGATATCAAAGTTGGGGATGTTATTTTAATAACGGGTGCAGGCGGAAAGGAAGCTGTTGCTAAAATTTTACCAACCCATTTGAAGTATCGGGGAAGATCCATCATACAGCTTGATGGAATCAGCATGGAAAATGCAGGTGCTTGTATTGATGACAAGGTGACTGTAAAAAAAGGTTCCTACAATCATGCACGCACAGTAAC
>JAQUSU010000112.1:0-2149 GCA_028710085.1 Anaerotignum sp. | reverse complement strand
AATAAAGAGGGACGGACAGAAATTCTTGAGATTCATACGAGAAATATGCCGCTAGCAGAGGATGTCGATATGGTGCGGATTGCAGAGATAACACATGGCTTTGTGGGTGCGGATCTGGAAGCTTTGTGCAGGGAAGCTGGTATGATTGCCATAAGGGAATTTATGACGGATAAGGATTTCCAAAATTCCATAGCACATGAAGAATTGCAGGAGCTGGAGGTCAGGATGGAGCATTTTACATGTGCGATGGAGGAGGTAGAGCCTTCAGCCATACGCGAAGTATATGTTGAAATTCCGAATGTGAATTGGGATGATATAGGCGGCTTGAATGAAATCAAGGCGGCGCTGAAGGAAGCGATAGAATGGCCACTTAAATATCAAGAGCTTTTTAACCATGTAAAAGCCCATCAACCGAAAGGCATTATACTGACAGGCCCCCCCGGTATCGGCAAAACGCTTATTGCAAAGGCAGCGGCATCTACGAGCAATGCAAACTTTATATCAATTAAAGGCCCTGCTATTTTTTCAAAATGGGTGGGCGAGTCGGAAAAAATGCTGCGGGAGGTCTTTAAAAAGGCGAAACAGGCTTCTCCTTGCATTATTTTCTTTGATGAGATTGATGCACTGTCGTGTGAACGGAACGCAGACAGCTCTGATTCTGGCGTGAGTCAAAGAGTCATAAGTCAGCTGTTGACTGAAATGGATGGAGTAGAAGAGCTGAAAGGGGTTGTTGTTCTTGCGGCGACAAACAGGTTGGATCTGGTAGACGCAGCGCTCTTGCGTCAGGGTAGGTTTGACCAGATATTTCAAATTTCAGAGCCGAATGAACAGGAGAGATGTGAAATATTTAAGATACATCTGAAAGGAAGGCCGATTTCCGAAGAAATCAATCCGCAGGAGCTGGCCGAGCATACAGATGGTTTTGTTGGTTCGGATATTTATGGCGTATGCGAAAAGGCAGCGATGAGGGCAATTGATAAATTCTTGGCCGATGGTGAGCATTGCTTGGAGCAGCTTATGCTTGATGCTGAAGATATGCACTGGGCGATAAACGAGGTGATGCGCATGAAGAAATCAGCAAATAAGCCGTATCGCTGAAAGTCATAGCGTTGCAGATAATGAAAAATGGAGCAATCAATGGGAAGGGGTGCGGACGAATAGTCTCATTTTTTTGGGAGCAACCGAAAGTTTGTATAAACCTCTAAACTGATGTAAGATAAAATTACTCAGTTTGGAGGTTTTATTTTTGGGAAGAAGAAATGACAGCCCATAAAAAGCAACCATGAGAAAAATGATACAGTCTATCTAAAAAGTAATGATAGCAGCAGCAAGGATGGCACTGATGTAAATGCCGTCATGCGGGATAGGATGTCCATGTTTTTAGAAGGTGCTTTGGATGAAGAACTGAACGAAGAGCTCAGGTGTTCAAAGTATGATTACCATAACAAGGAGACTGATAACAGCAGGAATGGGCACTCTGGCAAGAGCATGCACATCAGCTATGGAGATATGGAGGCTGCTATTTTCCGCGACCGTAATGGTGAGTATGAGCCATAACTCGTCAAAAAGCACCAGAATACTGTGACGCAGGATATGGAAGAAAAATACTTTCTATGTATGCAAAAGGCATGCCACTGGCGATATTGAGTCCCACATGAATGACCAACTATCAAAAGTCAATAGGTAAATAGAAAAAGAGTTTTGCATATCAAATAATTTTTTATGCATTACAAAAAGACCTCAAAAGCAAGTTCTTGAAAGATATGTGGTTGGAATGATTAGTCTGGTAGTGTTTGCACCTCATATGGAACATTGTTTTTTAGGACAGCATAAATCGTATAACAGAGTTTACGCGCAACAGCACCTACAGCAACATTATGATGTTTGCCTTCTATACGTTTTTTTTGATAATAGGCTTTAAATACAGGGTCAGTATTAGATGCAACAAAAGCAGCTCTAAAGAGTGCTTTTCGTCAATATGGTGAACCACGTTTGCTCATGTGATTGTTGATGCATTTAAATTCGCCAGATTGAGAAACGGAAGCATCAATACCTGCATAAGCAAGAAGCTTTGCACCGCTACTAAAACGGTTGAAATCACCAATAGAACTAACAAGATAGCTCCTAAAGCGTGATAAATTAAGCAATG
>JAQUSU010000036.1 GCA_028710085.1 Anaerotignum sp. | reverse complement strand
CAAAATGCATAGCCTTCCCCAGAAAAATAGGCATTGCCCAAAGGCTCGTCCAAATATTTTTTTGTATACGCCTCGTGATAAAAGGCACTGGTCTCTCCTACCAAAATATCCATTAAAATATTCATCAAAATACGTTGCCGTAAAGCTTCCTCTTTGACCGGTGTCATTTTAAAGCCGATTTGAAAAATAGGGCGGGTGATGTTCAATTTTCCTTCCGCATAGCTTTCCTTAATTTCTTCAGGCTCTCCTTCAAAAAGGGGCTTTTCGCCAGGCTTACTCTTTTTTATCATTCCGGCCGCTTCCATAATTTTTCGCACGGGAATGTCTCCGGCACAAATCAGACTGAATCGATCGGTTGTATACATACAATCATATGCCTGTTGCAAAACCTTATGGTTAATTTCCCCCATCGTCTTATGATTTCCCGCAATGGGGTTTCTTATGGGATGCTTGTGATACATGGCCTGCAAAAGCTGATAATATACCCGCCAACTGGGTGTATCGTCATACATGGTAATTTCACTTTCAATAATGCCTTTTTCCTGCTCTGTTTCTTCTTCCAAAAAATAAGGATTTTGCACGAAACTTAAAAGCAGCCGCAAATTTTCAAAAAAGTTTTCCTGACAACTAAAATAATATACCGTCTTTTCTGCGTCAGTAAAAGCATTGGCTGATGCGCCTTGCTTGCTAAAGGCAACAAAAGCATCCCCCCACCTTTGCCGAAAAAGCCTGTGTTCAATAAAATGCGCTGTCCCTTCGGGAAATTTTATAGGCTTGTCCTCTTTGGGGCTGTTGCATGCCAAAAAGTTGGAGCCGGCTTTCACCACAATTGCCGCCACCTTCTCCCCGTAATTTGGCATAGGAATAAAATAAAAGTCCATTCCCGAGGATAATTTCGCCCAAAGCGTTCCATTTTTTTTCAAATTATTTCCCTTCACTTTGCTCAGCCTCCTTCCCCTTTAACAAATAAATGGTTCTTAAGGCGGCTCTGTTTGCCATGCGGCATACTTCTTCCATCGTCACCTCTTGAATACGACGTAAAAACGCATCCAAACCTCGTTCCCCTTCCACCAAAACCTGCTCCACCGAGAAATCCACCATACTCCAGGGCTGATCGGCAATGGCTTGATACTGCCTTGCTAACCCGTTTTTTGCTTCCTCCAATTTTTTGGCGTCTACATGATTCTCGCCCAGCTCCTCCAGTGCCTTTAAAACCCCCACCGCGGATTTCTTTGCATCCTGCGCCTTAATCCCTGTTTGAACAAATAATAAACCTGTCAACGGATAAAGATAGGATTTTATATCATAGCAAAGGCCATCCCGTTCCCGTAGATTTTGAAAAAGCAAAGAATCCGGATCTCCGCCAAAAAGCTGATTTAACACCAGCAATGTGGCAAAGCTGCGTTCGCCCCACTGTGCTTTTGTATCAAATGCCATCAATAGCCTTGCCTGCTCCATAGGTGTATGTTCCTTTATAAAAACAGGCTGCACCTTGGGCAAGGCTTTCGCTTCCTCGAAGCTTGATAAGGGCTCACCACCTTGAAAGAGCTTTCGAAACGCAGTTACCTTTCGTTTTTCCCCCTCATCACCACAAAAAAACACCTTTACGATTCCCTGCTCAATAATGTTACGATAATGTTCATACAATATCTTTCCATCTATCTCATCCAAATCCTCAGCATATCCGTCGGCAGAAATTTCCATCGGCGTATCCTTTGCCGCCTCCTCTAGGCATCTTCTTTGGGCATACCCTCGTTTATCATCCTTTAAGGCTGCCAGTCTTTTTGCCAAAATCTCTTTCCGCCGCTTCACAACCTCTTGGGAAAAAGCATCTCCCTCCACCAACGGCTCCATGGCTAATGCCTTTAAAAATGCAATGGCATCCTCAATGGGCACCGCCTTTGCTGCTTCTATGGAAAACAATAACAGCTGTCTGTCACCCTTTTTCACAATGGAAATATCCCACAAAGCGCCATATAATTCCTCCGCAGCAATGGCAATCGAACGGGCATCGGGATAAGGCTTGCAGCCCTCTTTTAATACCTCTGTCAGCAATGCCGTTTTTGTTGCGGTTTCACGTTTTAAGGGCAGGTCAAAAAAAAGAACCAGTAAATTTGTTTTAAACTTTTTTCCATCCAACCAATAAATTCTGCATCTTGGCATATTTCTCTCCAAGGAATACATATCATCACCTCAAATTCTTCGTTTTGGGTTATTCTTTCCCAAAGGAGGAAAAATAAGCAGAATTCCATGAAATTTTCATTCTTATGTTCTGTCCTATAAAATTTTTTTATTTAACTTTTTTTGATAATATAAAATTTTGTTTTTATACATCATTTGATCCGCTTCGTGCATAAGCTGCCCCACTGCTTCTCTTGTTATTTTCAAATTTTTTACCGTTTTACTTCCGCAAGAAATAGAAATCGGGCCATAATCCGCATTTTTCCATTTCTCCGTAGCTCTTAACAGCCTTTGCTGACATTCTTCATTGTTTAGCTCTGTTTCAGTCATTAATACAATAAATTCATCCCCACCCAAGCGATACCATGCATCCTTTTCTTCCGGGAAGGCCTCCTGAATGCTTTTTGCCGCCTCACATAAAAGTCGATCTCCGGCGCCGTGGCCACTTTTGTCATTCACAGGCTTTAATCCATTCACATCCATTAATATTACAGTGAAAGAGCTACAAACCCTTTCCTTTTCCTCTAAGCTTTTTATCCGCTTTTCAAGAGCGGTTCTGTTTGGCAAATGGGTTAAAACATCCCTTAATGCCAGCTCTTTGTAAACCCGATTTTCTACCTCCACCTCAACATAGCATAACATTCGCCTCGCAAAAATCCAAAAAATAATGGAAATGAAAGCCAAAACACCATATCGAAAAAACATTGCGTTGTCTAAGGGCGCATAGAAGAAAAACCGAAATACATCTAAAATATAACATCCTCCAAACACAGCGGTTGCAATTAAAAATCCCACAGCGTAGTTGAAATCCCTTTTTACAAACTCGCGTATAGATATTCCCATTAATGCAAAGATAATAAACAAAAGCACAATAAAAGTAATTCGCATCATCTCAATATATTGATATTTGCCCACAAAAAAGAAAATATTCTGCAAAATAAAGTTGAAAGACGCCACCCCAGCTAATTGATACAAAAACTTCTTATGCCCCTCCATTACATCACAATAAAAAATCGGAATGGCAACGGGTAGTAGCATAAACGAATGAAAAGAAAGATACGCCAGCAGAATATCGTTATGAACACACATATGTACAACAGACGAATTTGCAATAGACCAAATACTGCTTAACGCCATTAATATTGCCGAATGGGCTAATATACTGCAGTTTTCGCCCTTGCTATACCTTTCCCGAATAAAAATTGCAAAAAACAAGACTGCAAAAAAAACCATAATTCCAGAAAACACCAAGGATAATACATCCAAGCGAAAAAATTCTAAAAGTATTCCCATTTCCGTACCAATCCTAAACCCGGGCAGAGCGATGTTCTCCTTATCAGATGGAGCGTGGAACGTAACCTCTATTGTTTTTCCACGATCCTCCTCGTCTAAATCAACCATGCAAAAAAAATTGGTATTTAGCCGACGATTCATATTAGAGAGCAAACCGTCATAGGAATAGCGCTCTTCTCCATCAATAACCACTTGTACATCCTGAAAGTAATTTTCAAAAGCTAAAACGGAATTGCTGTTTAAATTTTCAGGCAATTGACGAGAAAGGGTTGCAATCCCTGTTACACCTGAAAACATTTGCGGTAACTTCTCAATGGAATAGGCTGTTTTCTCCTCCTTTAAGCTCCAGCCTTCATTTATTTCTGCTTTTTTTTCCAATTGAGCTTCATTTCTACCACTTTGAAAAAATCTTACGGCACCGCCACCTACGAATATAATTACCGACAGTACCACAATGTAAAATATTAAGACGAATTGTTTTCTTCTCATCAGTAATTTCTCCTTATCCTTATACATTAATTATATATGTTTTAACCTGAAAATTAATAAAAATAAGGTAATTTCGATGAAAAACATTTCGTACTATATCGACAAAAAAACACCCTAGCGAAAATGTATTTTCGCATAGGGTGCAGTGTCAATTTTTTTATTTCCAGAACTCAAATTCCAAATCATAGATTCGAACTGTATCGCCTTGCTTGATTCCTTTTTCTTCCAACGCCTCGATAATGCCCTTTTCCTTTAAATACTTCTGGAAAAAAGCAAAGCCCTTTTCCGTATCAATACTGGTATAGCCAATCATCTTTTCCACACCAACACCGGTTACAACAAAATATCCAGCCTCTACCTCTTCAATGACAAAAGGCTCTATATCTACGGCAACTTCATCATATTCTTCGTAATCCTCCTCGAAAATAATATCTTCGGGGTAGTCCTTCAAAATCGATGCAACGGCAGATAACAGCTCGTCCAAGCCTTTATTGGTAGCCGCAGAAATGGGGAATACTTGGTAGCCCTCTTTTTCATATACTTCCTTTAACCGTGCCACATTTTCCGCTGCCTCGGGAATATCTGTTTTATTTGCTGCAATCACCTGAGGGCGCTTCAATAATTCAGGATTATATTCTTCCAATTCGCGGTTAATTTTGCTCACGTTTTCCACAGGATCATCGCCTTCTACGCCTGCCGCATCCACAACATGGATAAACACCTTCGTTCTTTCCACATGACGCAAAAATTCATGACCCAAGCCAACGCCTTCACTGGCGCCTTCAACCAAGCCGGGAATGTCCGCCAAAACAAAGGTATCGCCAAATTTGCTCTCCACTACTCCCAAATTTGGAGAGAGTGTTGTGAAATGATAATTTGCTATCTTGGGGTTCGCATTTGTTACCATGGAAAGCAATGTGGATTTTCCCACGTTGGGGAAACCAATCAAACCAACATCCGCAATCAATTTTAATTCCAAAATTACATCATATTCTTTGGAGGTACGTCCTCTTTCTGCGTATCTGGGGGCCTGTCTGGTAGGGGTTGCAAAGTGCTGATTGCCCTTGCCGCCCTTGCCGCCAAAAATCAATATTTTTTCTTCCCCTGCTTTACTAATATCAGCCATAACCTTGCCGCTTTCGGCCTCACGGATTACGGTTCCCATAGGTACACGGATGATGATATCCTCCCCATCTTTTCCAAAGCAGTTGCGCTTTTCGCCATCTGCGCCGTTTTGCGCTTTGAATACCCTTTTATAACGAAAATCCATGAGCGTATTCAAACCTTCGTCACCAATAAAAATCACGCTGCCGCCTTTGCCGCCGTCACCACCGTCAGGGCCGCCGTGGGTAATATATTTTGCTCTAAAAAAAGAAACCATACCGTTACCGCCGTTACCGCCTTTGACGTGAATCTTGACTCTATCTACAAACATTCTCTTTCACCTCTTTATTATTTACCAAAAGACAAGTTCTCGGGACACCGTCCCGAACCCTGCAAGCGGGTCAAGCACTTTTGCTCCGCAAAAGCCAGCTTCGCTGTCTGCCCTATCTTGGGCAGTGCTGTATTAAAAAGGCTTGACCTAAACTTTATATGCAAAAATATACATTTTTGCGAAACAGCAATTTTATTTTATTCAATTACTTCTAAAGCTTTCACCTTTTTCGTCAAAAGCAAACACAATTTTTTGCTTTTCACGAAAAAGGCTTCAAATGGTATCATTTGAAGCCTTCGCAATTCTTATTCAGCGATTTCGATGATTTCGATAGGGTAAACAGAAACCTGTTTTTTATCTCTACCTTTTCTTTCATATTTCACACGGCCGTCAACCAAAGCGAATAAAGTGTCGTTACCACCTTTACCAACATTGATGCCGGGGTGAATCCTAGTGCCTCTTTGTGTATATAAGATATTGCCAGCCAAAACAAACTGACCATCTGCACGTTTTGCGCCAAGTCTTTTCGCATTAGAGTCACGACCATTCTTTGTGGAACCGCCGCCCTTATGATGCGCGAAGAACTGAAGGTTTAATCTGAACATCCCTTACACCTCCTTATCATTCAAAGTAAAATACCGATTATATTCCGTCTCTATTGCTGACAAACCCATTTCCAACGTTTGCAATAAAAGCTGGGTATCATGGTCTGCCATACCCTCTAAAGGGAAAAGGACTTTGAGAAAACCACCTTTTTTTTCATCCGCCTCACAGCGAAATGGAATTTCCGTAAAATGCTCAATGGCATTTATGGTGTTTAGTGTCAATGCAGAAACCGCAGAACAGACGATATCCTCGCCCGCTTTTGCATAGCCTGCATGACCGGTTAACTCAACTCCGCAGATTTTTCCGTCTTTACGATAAATCATAGCGTTTATCATAATTAGATAGATTTGATCTGTAATTTTGTAAAAGGTTGTCTATGGCCTCTCTTTTTATGGAAGCCTTTTTTGGACTTATACTTATAGACAATAACCTTTTTTTCCTTGCCATCGCCAAGTACAGAAGCTGTAACAGCAGCGCCTTCAACATAAGGAGCGCCTACCTTCAAATCACCGTCTTTTGCCAAAACAATAACCTTATCGAATGTAAAATCCTGGCCTGCTTCAACGCCTAACTTTTCAACTGTGATGATATCACCTTCAGCTACCTTGTACTGCTTTCCACCTGTTTCTATAATTGCGTACATATGAACACCTCCTTGCTATTTACTCGCCGAATATGGTAACCAAAGCCATCCTTCGATTTTAAAACCTCTTCGTGCGGCTGAACATACTACATTATCTTATCACAGCAAAAAATGCCTGTCAACAAAAACTATTCTATTTCACGCCTATTTTTTACGGAAAAATAAGCTGTATTATCGCCTTTTTTCCATAATAGCTCGCTAAAAAGCTGTAGTCCCTCTTTTGTCATACATTTTTTCCCTTGTAAATTCTCTTCATATGCCAATTTCAATGCTTCCAAGGCTTTCTCCTCCAGCCCTGCCAAGCTGTAAAGCCTTCCCACCTTGTCACATACTTTTCCAAAGCTTTCCGTTGTAATGCCGTTTTTTCCGGCCAAAAGCAAAACATGATCCAGCAAAACTTCCCCTTCCTTGTGATTGCCTATTTGAATTTGAAGGGCTGCAATGCGCAAAAGCAGCTTTCCATACTTCACTGTTTCGCCCTCTCGGTTACGGATTGAAACTGCCAACAGATAATACAACTCCACGGTTTCCTTGTACCTTCTAAAATCCGTTAATATTTTCCCCATTTTTTCTAATCTGTCATCATAGCGTGCACAAATGGGCAAATCCAAATCTTTATACAAATGTTTCCATAAAAGATAGAAACCCAACGCTGTTTCTTTGTTTCCTTTTTTGTAAAAATAATCTCCAATATATCCCAATATTCGACAATACTCTAAAGAGTCCTTGTCACCGTATTCAGCAATATATTCCTTAACGTTAATAAACTTTTGAAATGCTTTTTCTTCTTCTCCATACGCCCAATAAGCCTCACCTAATCGGGTACACGCCCGCACATAGTATTCCGGCTCAGCGCCCTTTTCTGCCAAAGTATACCAATAGATTGCTTCCTCCTTTTGTCCAAGTCTTTGATTTGTTTCTCCCAGCAAAAAGGACGCAACTGTAGTTCTAATATTTTCATGCTTGATATTTGGGTTGTTTCTTTTATAAAACTGTATCAAATAAGAAACGGTCTCTTCCAAGCACCTGCGCTCTGCGTTTCGCATACGCCTTCTTTCCGGCTTGATGGTTGGCAATCCGCCTTTCTCGCTGGCCAAATATATTTCTTTTAGCTGATTAAATTTATCGTTTGGCAATAGCCGGCTTTGAATTATTTTTTCCTCCGCCTCAGATAAATATGCCTTCGCCTTTTCGTAATCCTTTAAATTCAAATAGCAATTTCCGATGGCCAAAAGCGTACAGGCAGCTTCTCTTTGCTCCTGGGCTGTTTCTTCAAAATTCACATCATTGCGTTCCTTACAAAGCTCAATTGCACGGGAATAATCTCCCCTGTCATAGCAAACCTCAGCAAAAGCCTCTAAGGTTTTAATATAATTGGGGTTATCCTCATCCAGTGCCTCTTTTTGTATCATCAGCGCTTCCTTCAGGCATTTTGCCGCGGCGGTCAAATCTCCTGATTTTTGATACATAATCCCCAGTTGTTTTAGCACCAAAGCATACTTGGGATGGTAATTACCATAAAGCTTTTTTGCACTCCGCTCCATTTCCAATGAAACAAGCACCGCTTCCATATATTCCTCCTGCTTTTGCCGCATTTCGGCAAGAGATTTCAGCAAGCAAATATCCTCCTCGGGATTTGTGACAGAAAGGGCTCTACTTATTTTCAATGTAAACTCATACAAAAAAGCCGCCGCTTCATAAGCACCTTGCGTATCAAATAATTTGGCAATTTTGTACCAAACATCTGCAAAAACACTCTGCTTTCCATCAATATCCCCGTCAAGAATATCAATTGCTTTTTCATAATAAGTTAATGCCTGCTTGCAATTTCTCATCTCAACTGAAATATCGCCCAAAATCAAATAGCCCTTTGTAATTTGGATTTCCTCATTAGGCACTGCTCTTTCCTTTAATTCCAATGCCCTTTGCCCATATTCCAAGGCTTTTGCAAAATCTCTTTTGCCCGAATAGTCTAATGCAATCATCCCTAAAATATCAGCATATAATAAATGCTCCTGCCCAAAGAGCGCCTCCACCACTTCCATCGCAGTTTTGCGCAATTCCAAGGCTTTGTCAAACTGACCGTCCTTGTAAGAAAGGGTTGCAAGATAGCTTAGATTGTTTACATAATCCAAATCTCCTTCAGGAAAAAGCTTCCTACGAATCTCCATGGCGCTTTCAAAGTATTCCACTGCAAGCCCAGTAAATTCAGCCTTTTCACATACAAATGCCAAGGAAATGGCATTGATCATATAGGAAAGGCAATGAACGCCTTGTTTTTTTTCAATGATATCCAAAGCAAGCTCATAGCAAAAAATCGCTTTCCTATAATTTCCCTTTTGTTCAAAACAACGCGCCATAGATACATGAATATCTGCCACATCCATCATTTGTATCGTCTTACAGGTGCGAATTTTTTCCAGCGCCTGACCCAGATATTTCAGGGCATGATCGTATTCCTTCATGGTTTCATAGGTGTTTCCCAGGTTGCATAACGCATAGATATAATCAACCTGCTCCTGCTTATTCTCACGCACCTCCAACACCTGTGTAAGGATTTTTAATGCATCTTCCTGCCGCCCCAAATGATTATAAGTGATGGCTAAGTTATTTAACGTATCCGCAAATGAGCAGGATTCGCCAAAACGGGCTTTTTTCAAAGCCGCCGCCTGACGATAATATTCCACCGCTTTATCATACATCCCCAGCTCATCAAAAATAACCGCAACATTATGCGTATCCTCAGCCATTCCCGGATGCTCCTCATACCCATTTTGCGTATAAATTTCCAATAGATATTTTCCTAGAAATAAAGCTTTTTTGAAGTCGCCATCCTTATATGATTCCACTACATTTTTCCGCAGCTGTTTTATTTCAGCCAAATAAAAACTCATGCTACCACATCCTATTTTGCCTATTGTTGATCCATTTCTTCGAAAGCATCCTTTATCACACCATAGGAATAGCCCTTTCGCTGCAAGAAGCCATAAAGCTGCTTCTTCTTTTTTTCATCCGGCGGCCACTGCCCTCTCGTTTTTTTCTCCAGCCATTTCACCGCATCCTCTGTTTCGGAAAAATCCGTCTGGGACAATACCTCTTTGCAAATATTCTCCGGAATTCCTTTTTGCATTAGCTCCATCTGTAAAGCATAAGCCCCCCTTGGACTAAGGCGCAAACGCTCTTTTATGTACTTATGTGCATATTCCCTATCATCAATATATTTATATTTGATTAAAAAATTGATTACCTCTTCAATGATTTCATCCGTAAAATCGTTTTCAGCCAGCTTTTGTGCCACCTCTTTTTCCGTGCGCATTTTGTATCCAATAAATTGCAGGGCTTTGTCTTGTGCTTGGATATAAATTAAGGTTTTTTGAATGAAAACAACAGTTTTTTCAGAAACCTCCTTTCCTTCCTTTATATTGAAATATTCCATATCTTGAGGAAGAAGGGCAAATACATATTCTTCATCAATATAAATATTATATTTTGCCGGATCTCTCTTTTGAGGTGTAATTTTTGTAACCAACATTTCTTGTCTTCTCCTTGCTTTCTTATTATTATAACATAATCTTTTTACATGCACTATGACAATTATAACTATAAAACCGGCTATCCTTCGATAGCCGGTTTTAGTGTATCAATAAAGTCAAGACCTTAAGGGCTTTGCCCTCAAACACCTACAAGAGTATTGCCTCAGCACTTTTGCTACGCAAAAGCCAGCTTCGCTGTCTGCCCTATCATGGGCAGTGAAAGGACGGCGCCCAAGGCTTTAGGTTTATTCCAAACCCAGTTCTTCAACAGCAGGCCCATCGTCCCGCTCGTCATGGATTCTTTCTATTTCCTGAGTTTCCTGAGTTTCCTGAACTTCCTGCGTTTTCTGTGTTTTTTGTGCTTTTTGAGTTTTCTGTTTTTCTTGTGTATCCGATGTTTCTTGTGTTTCCTTTTTCGCCTGTGCCTTTATTTCCTTCAAAACAGGCAGTCCATAATGCTCTCTTACCGTATTTTCAACCTCTAAGCTAACATCGGTATGTTCTTTTAAAAACTGCTTCGCATTTTCTCGGCCCTGTCCAATTCTTGTTTCTTTATAAGAATACCATGAACCGCTTTTATTTATAATGTTTACCTCAGCAGCCAAATCCAAAATATCCCCTTCTTTTGAGATACCCTGTCCATAAACAATATCAAATTCGGCAACTTTAAACGGCGGTGCTACTTTATTTTTTGCAATTTTAGCCTTTACTCTGTTTCCCACCAGCTCTGTTCCCTGCTTCAGCACGTCCGACTTTCTAATATCAATACGAACAGAAGAATAAAACTTCAATGCACGACCACCTGTGGTTGTTTCCGGATTCCCATAAGTAACACCAATTTTTTCTCTCAGCTGATTAATAAAAATTACTGTACACTTAGATTTATTTGTAATACCAGTAAGCTTTCTCAACGCCTGACTCATTAATCTGGCTTGCAAACCTACATGAGAATCGCCCATTTCCCCTTCAATTTCCGCCTTGGGCACCAACGCCGCAACGGAATCTATGACAACAATATCAATGGCGCCACAGCGTACCATTGTTTCCGTAATTTCCAACGCCTGCTCACCGTTATCGGGCTGAGAAATATATAAATTGTCAATATCAACGCCCAATGCCTTTGCATAAACAGGATCCATAGCATGCTCTGCATCAATATAACCGGCAATACCGCCTCTTTTTTGTACCTCTGCAACCATATGCAGAGCAACCGTTGTTTTACCGGAGGATTCTGGCCCATATATTTCAATAATTCTACCCCTTGGTATGCCACCAACGCCTAAAGCCACATCTAGGCTCAAGGAGCCTGTAGGTGTAACCTCCACATTCATATGTTGGCTGTCGTCACCAAGCTTCATCACAGCACCCTTACCAAATTGCTTCTCAATATATCCTAACGCCGCCGACAACGCCTTGTCCTTATCCTCAAACCTTAAATCCTCTTTTTTGGATTCGTCCTTTTTTGCCAATTTACATCCACCCTCTCTAAGCAAGGAACTAATGTTCTTATGTTAACCTATTTTTTCTGTTGTGTCAACTGTTTTTCCCATTGGTTTTTCTGCCAATAGCATTGATGCAAATATCATTGCGCACCCCACAAGGCCACGCCAGCCCATACGCTCACCATAGAACAAGGCTGAAAGAATAGCGGCAAAGATAGACTCCGAAGTGATAATAATTGCAGTTTTATTGGCTGACGTATATTTTTGTCCCACGCATTGCAAAACAAAATACACCGCTGTGCAAAAAATACCCACATACAAAAAGCTGCCTGTCACCAATCCATTCAAAGGCGGCATATGTATTCTGGTTACCCCAACAATAAAGAAAGAAATTGCCGTCACCGTTAAATGTTCCACCAAAGCAATATTGACAGAATCACATTCCCGAACAGCTTTTCCCATAAAAACCATTTGAATGGAAAAAACCGCTGCTGCACCAAAGGACAAAATCGCCCCAAAATCAATTCTAAAATCCTCTGTTACCGAAAGCAGCGCCACGCCAAAAAGCGTTAAAAATGCCGCCTGAAAACAGCTCGGCAAGGGCCTTTGTCGATATACCGCCCAACAAATAAACGGGACAATGGCAGCCTGCGTATTACATGAAAACGCATTGATGGAGGGGGTTGTGTATTGCAACCCCACCGTCAACAGCACAAAGGTAGCCGTCAATAGCACACCTAAAATACCGCCCGTTTTCCATTCCTTTTTGGTAATTTGAAAATACTTTTTATGATAAAACAGGCTTAAGCACACTGATGCAACCAAAAACCTGCCCAGCATCACCTGATATGGCGAATAGCCCCAATCCAAAAGGTACTTTACGCCGATAAAGCCGCCGCCGCCAACGATAGCGGCAATCAGCAGCATCCAATCCCCTTTATTTCTCATACTGCAATTTTCTGCGCAGCCAGTCCAAGGCCTGGAAGGTTGCACGCTCTCTCACTTTATTTCTGTTTCCCGCAAAATGGAACTCTTTTGCTTCCACAATACCGTTATTGTAAAGTCCGATATAAACCAATCCCACAGGCTTGTCCTTGGAACCGCCATCTGGCCCTGCGATTCCTGTGGTGGCAATGCCGATTTGTGCGCCGGCAGCTTTTGCAATGCCTTCCGCCATTTCTATGGCAGTCTCCTTGCTGACTGCACCAAATTTTGCAAGGGTTTCTTCTGAAACACCCAAACTCTTCATTTTTGCCTCATTGGAATAGGTTACACAGCCTTCCAAAAACACCTCTGAAATGCCGGGGAAGCGCACCAACTGAGAAGAAATTTCCCCGCCTGTGCAAGACTCCGCAACGGCAATGGTTTTTTTCTGTGCCACCAACAGCTTGGCAACCTCCGTCTCCATATTGGTTTCACCCTCTGCATAAACGGATTTCCCCAATCTTTCCTTTAACGCCGTAGCAACAGGGTCGATCAGGCGGTTTGCCTCTGCCTCATCCTTTGCCTTTGCGGTAATGCGCAAAAGGGCTTCGCCGTCCTTTGCATAGGGGGCGATGGTAGGGTTAATTTGAGCATCAATGAGATCCTTCACCATAGCCTCCATGGCGCTTTCCCCAACGCTGGCAACCCGCAGCACTCTGGAAATAAAGGTATACTCCTGCTTCCTTGCCAAAAAGGGCTTTGCCTGATTTTCAAACATGGGCACAACCTCTTTGGGAGGGCCGGGCAGCATAATGATGATCTTCCCGTCTTTTTCTATGATAATCCCCGGTGCTGTTCCGTTTGCATTATACATGACAACACCGTTATTTTCAGGAACAAATGCCTGTTTTCTGTTGTTTTCCGTCATTTCCTTGCCCATTCGGTCAAAAATCACTTGAATCTGCTCCAAGGCTTTTTCGTCCAAAACAAGGGGTTCGTCAAAATATTTCACCGCAGTTTCCTTGGTTAAATCATCATCTGTTGGCCCTAAGCCGCCTGTGGTAATGACCAAGTCCGCTCTGGAAAAGGCATGATAGAGAGTTTCCTCCAGCCTTTTGGGATTATCCCCCACTACAGTTTGATAATACAGCTCTATGCCCAATGCTGCCAGCTCTTTGGCTAAATATTGGGCATTGGTATTTAAAATATCCCCAAGCAATAGTTCCGTTCCTACTGATAAAATTTCTGCCCTCATAATGTCCTCCTTAATAAAAGCCATTCTTATTCTATTGTATTCTTTTTACGGAAAATTTCCAAGTGTTTTCGAAAAGAAAAAAAAGAGCAGCAATGCTCTTTAAAATCAAGACCTTGAGGGCTTTGCCCTCAAACACAAACGAAAGACAAGGTCAAGACCTTGAGGGCTTTGCCCTCAAACTCCTACAAGGGTTTCAACCCTTGACCCATCTGAAACCGCATAGCTATGCGGTTTAAATAAAAGTTTTTGGTCTTGCTTTTTTCAAAAAGCAAGTAGGTTTGGGCAAAGCCCAAGGTCTATCTTTATCCCTTAAGCACCTGCTTGTTTTTTACAATATAATCCGCACCGGAGAGAATGGTGAAAAATACCGCCAAACCGACTAAAAGCTTTTCGACGATTGAAATGCCTGTAAAAGGCAAATCCAACAAAACAACAATTATCATTAGCATCTGTACCGTGGTTTTCACCTTCCCCCACCAGCTTGCAGCCATCACGATATTCGCCTCCATGGCAAGGGTTCGAAAGCCTGTAATGGCAAACTCACGGGCTAAAATAATGATAACCACCCAGCTAGGCAAATCCCCCAGTTGAACCAGGGAAACAAGGGCAGCCATGACCAAAAGCTTGTCCGCCAGAGGGTCCATAAATTTGCCAAAATTGCTCACCAAATTCCATTTTCTTGCAAGGTATCCATCCAAAAAATCAGTTAAGGAAGCAACAATAAAAATCACAACGGCAATATATCGATTCATGGGTGCAGGCACCAAAAAAAGTACCACTAGGAATACCGGAATTAAAATCACCCGTAGCATCGTCAGCTTATTCGGCAGGTTCATCTGCATAAATTACATCTCCCATCAAATCATAGTCTCCGGCTTCTCTGATTCTTGCCGTTACAAATTCTCCCGAAATGATTTCCTCTTCGGCAGTTAAAAACACCAGCCCGTCAATTTCAGGCGCATCCCTGCGGGTTCGACCGCAATAAATACTTTCCTCGGGCAGCTTGCCTTCCACCAAAACCTGTACCACCTTGCCGACCTCTTTTTCACAAAGGGATGCGGCGATATTTTTTTGAATATCCATAATGGTATCCCGTCTTATTTCCTTGATTTCCTCATCAATTTGATTTTTCATGGCTCCCGCCGGTGTGCCCTCCTCCTGAGAGTAAGAAAATACACCCAAACGGTCAAACCGCAGCTCCTCCACGAACCCAATCAAATCTTGGAATTCCTCCTCCGTTTCTCCGGGGAAGCCCACAATCAGCGTGGTTCTGATGGCAATATCAGGCATTGCCTTTCGAAGTGCCATAACCTTTTCTTTGATTAAGGCTTGACTGCTTTTTCGCCCCATACGCTTCAAAACGGCATCATTTCCATGCTGAATGGGCATATCAATATAATGGCAAATTTTTTCATTTTTTGCCATAACCGCAATGGTTTCTTGGGTTAAGGTTTCGGGATAACAGTACAGCAGGCGAATCCATGCAATGCCATCTATGTTTGATAATTCCTCAAGCAACACATGAAGCTTTGGTTCACCGTATAAATCTCTGCCATAAATGGAGGTATCCTGTGCTACAATCACCAATTCCTTTACCCCATTTTGCGCCAAAACTGTCGCCTCCTCCACAAGGCTTTCCATGGTACGGCTCCTGTGCTTTCCTCTGAGCTTTGGAATGACACAATAGGTACAATGGTTATCACAGCCCTCGGAAATTTTCAAATATGCAAAATACGGAGCAGTGGAAAGAACCCGTAATTTCCCATTGGCATTTTCCATAGGACGATTAATATCTTCTAAATATTTTTCGCCCTTTTTGCCCGCAAGAATGTCCGCCACCACCTCCGCCACAGATTCATACGCCGCAGTGCCAATGATTGCATCCACCTCAGGCAGCTCCCCAAAAAATTCCTTTTCGTAGCGCTGTCCCAAGCAGCCTGCCACGATTAAGCCTTTGCACTTGCCTGTTTTTTTATATTCCGCCATCTCCAAAATGGTTTCAATACTTTCCTCTAAGGCATCCTTGATAAAGCAACAGGTGTTTACAACGATAATGTCCGCCTCGGCTTCATCGGCAATGGTCTGAAAGCCATTTTGCGCCAATAACCCCAGCATAACCTCGCTGTCAACCCTATTTTTATCGCACCCCAAAGAGGTGAATGCTACGGTTCCTTTCATGTTTACCTCCCCAAATTTACATCAAGTTGTTTTGCATTTTTGCAGCAACCAGACAATTTTTCATGAGCATTGCAATGGTCATTGGCCCTACGCCCCCCGGCACAGGTGTAATTGCCCCGGCAACCTCTTTCACATGTTCAAAGTCTACATCACCGCACAGCTTACCTAACTCGTTGCGGTTCATGCCTACGTCTATCACAATTGCACCCGCCTTTACCATATCCGCCGTAACGGTATTTACCTTCCCCGTTGCGCTGACAATAATGTCCGCCCCAAGGCAAACCTCCGCCAAATTACGGGTTTTTGAATGGCAAATGGTCACCGTTCCGTTCTCTTTCATCAACAGCATCGCCACAGGCTTCCCAACAATATTGCTTCTTCCGATAATCACACAATTTTGCCCTTGGATGGCGTGACCGCTGCGCTTAATCAGCTCAATAATCCCCGCGGGTGTGCAAGGCAAAAAGCCCTTACCGCCTGTATGCAGCAATCCCACGTTCAGGGGATGAAAACAGTCCACATCCTTCTTGGCATCAATGGCAAGGATTACTTTTTCCTCATTAATGTGCTTGGGCAAAGGCATTTGCACCAAAATACCATGAACCGCTTCATCGGCGTTCAGCTTTTGAACCAATTGGAGCAATTCCTCCTCCGTTGTTTCCGCCTCCAATTCAAAGGAAACAGAGCGAATCCCCACAGCCTCACAGGCTTTCTTTTTGTTGCTTACATAAACCTGAGAAGCGGAATCGTTACCTACCAAAACAACAGCAAGACAGGGATTCACACCTTGCGCCTTGATTTGTGCCGCTTCTGCAGCCGCTTCCTCTTTTATCTGTGCCGAAATCAACTTGCCATCAATCAATTGTGCCGTCATAAATCACTACTCCTTAGAATAATCCTATGATGTTGCCATCATCGTCAATATCGATATTTAATGCCGCAGGTTTTTTTGGCAAGCCGGGCATTGTCATAACATCCCCAAGCATTGCAACAATAAAGCCTGCCCCTGCGGAAATCCGCAATTCCTTTACCGTTACTTCAAACCCTTCGGGACGTCCCAAAACCTTGGGATCATCAGAAAGGGAATATTGTGTTTTTGCAATGCAGACAGGGAAATGCCCAAAGCCCAGCTGTTCAATCTGCACCAAGGTCTTCTTGGCCGCCGCGGAAAAGCTTACATTGCCTGCGCCGTAAATCTCTTTGCAAACACAGTTTATTTTCTGTTGAATGGTTAAATTATCGTCATATAAGGTATGGAACTGGCTTTCCTTGGTTTCTAAGGTTTCCAACACCTTTTCAGCCAAAGCCTGTCCGCCTTCGCCGCCCTCTGCCCAAACCCTTGCAATGGCAAAGGTTGCGCCCAAGGCTTCACAGCGTTCTTTAACGAAGGCAACCTCAGCATCGGTATCCGCAACAAAATGGTTGAGTGTTACCACAACGGGAACACCGTATTTCTGTATATTTTCAATATGCTTTTCCAAATTCACAAAACCTTTTTTCAATGCCTCTACGTTTTCGTTGCTCAAATCAGCCTTTGCAATACCACCATTATATTTCATTGCACGGATGGTTGCAACCAAAACAACGGCATCAGGCTGAATGCCTGCCTTGCGGCATTTGATGTCAAAGAACTTTTCTGCGCCTAAATCCGCACCAAAGCCTGCCTCTGTTACCACATAATCCGCCATCTTCATCGCAAATTTTGTCGCACGAACGCTGTTGCAGCCATGCGCAATATTTGCAAAGGGGCCGCCGTGAATGATGGCAGGTGTATGCTCCAAGGTTTGTACCAAATTGGGCTGAAGCGCATCCTTCAACAAAACAGTCATTGCGCCATCGGCACCGATTTGCTTTGCCGTCACAGGTTCATCGTTGTAAGTATAGCCAATAATAATTTGCCCTAACATTTCTTTTAAGTGTTTTAAGTCGTTGGCCAAGCAAAAAATTGCCATAATTTCAGAAGCAACGGTAATTTGAAAAGCATCCTCACGGGGAACGCCGTTTACCTTGCCACCTAAGCCGGAAATCACGCTTCTTAGCTGTCTGTCATTTAAGTCAACGGCTCTTTTCCATGTAATTTTTCTGGGATCGATGTTTAATTCGTTGCCCTGCTGAATATGGTTGTCCACCATAGACGCCAAAAGGTTGTTTGCTGTGGTAATGGCATGCAAATCCCCTGTAAAATGCAGGTTAATATCCTCCATGGGCACAACCTGGGCATAGCCACCGCCTGCGGCGCCGCCCTTTACCCCCATGCAAGGACCAAGGGATGGCTCTCTTAAGCAGGTAATAGCGTTTTTGCCAAATTTTTGTAATGCCTGTGTCAAGCCGATGGTTACCGTGGTTTTGCCCTCGCCCGCTGGGGTGGGGTTTACCGCCGTCACCAAAATCAACTTTGCATCGGGGTTGTTCTTAATCTGGTTGTAGTATTTGTCGCTGATCTTTGCCTTGTATTTCCCGTAGCATTCCACGAATTCCTCGGGAATTCCTGCTTTTGCGGCAATGGCCGTAATTGGTTCCATAATACATTCTTGTGCAATCTGTAAATCTGTTTTCATGATTAACAAACTCCTCTCCGTTATTTAAACCAGTTTCCATGCGCCTTGAACCGCAATTAAAAAAGCCGACAGTCCAAGCGTCATCGCCCAGACGGTCGGCATTATCCTAGTCATACTTCATGTGGTACTCCACTTCCGTCAGTCATATGACCTCTAGGAAAATGTTACTATATGCTCGATTTTTTGTCAACAGACAATGAAATATTTTATTTCGTGGTGCTTTTTTCAGTTCCTGCTTATTTTGAAAAATATCCTTCCTTTAATTTGTGTATACCATAGTATACCCTTATTTGCAAATCAGCTTTCAAAATAATGGATAGGTCCATCAAAAATAATGCATTCTATTCTCAAAAAATCGTCCTAAGGAAGTGTTGATTTAATGGAGGGTGTGCAGATGGTCGAGGAAATTTTTCAATTGGCAAGGAAAAAAATGCAGTAATAGCAACGCTACCCAGAGGCTTTTTGACGCCGTCCAAGTAGAAAATTTACCAAGCAGTTAGATGTGCACACGGAATTAATCAGCGTTTCCCTAAATTTCTTCTTCCACAGGGTCATTCATAGCCCCCCATTGGGCACGGGTAATGAGCACCTTTCTCGGCTTACTTCCCTCCTCAGAGCCCACCATTCCCTTGCGCTCCAATTCGTCCATAAGCCTTGCGGCACGATTATAGCCAATTCTAAATTGCCGCTGCAGCATAGAAACCGATGCTTTTTCCTTCTCAATAATCAAATCAACGGCTTGTCCAAAAAACTCGTCGCTGTCCTCATCCGCATCCATGCCCGTTTTTGTTACCTTGGTAATTTGGTCTATGGTGTCTTGGGTATAGCCGGGGCGTCCGCTTTTTTTCAGGAAGGACACAATATCCTCCACCTCTTTATCCGTCACGAAGGCACCCTGCAAACGGGAGGGCTTGCTTTGTCCTGCGGGATAAAACAGCATATCCCCCTTGCCTAAGAGCTTTTCCGCACCAACCATATCCAAAATCGTTCTGGAATCAATACCCGAGGATACAGCGAATGCCAAACGGGAGGGAATATTTGCCTTGATTACACCTGTAATGACGTCCACGGAGGGTCTTTGGGTCGCAATAATCAAGTGCATTCCTGCCGCACGGGCCATCTGTGCCAAGCGGCAAATGGAATCCTCTACCTCTCCCGGTGCCGCCATCATTAAGTCCGCTAACTCGTCAATCACAATTATAATCTGGGACATCTTTCCTTTTTCGTCCCCTTCTTTTTCCTTCATGGCATTAAAGCCCTTAATATCTCTCACGCCAAAAGCGGCGAAATCGTTATATCTTTGCAGCATTTCCCGTACCGCCCAATTCAATGCGGCAGAAGCCTTTTTGGGATCAGTCACAACAGGAATCAGTAAGTGCGGAATCCCGTTATAAACGCTTAATTCCACCACCTTTGGATCAACCAGCAAAAGCTTTACATCCTTGGGGTCTGACTTATATAAAATACTGGTAATCAGTGTGTTAATGCAAACACTCTTACCGCTGCCTGTTGCCCCTGCAATCAACAAATGGGGCATTTTTGCAATATCTGTAACCACAGGGTTTCCCGCAATATCCTCGCCCAAGGCAAATGCCAGCTTAGAGGCATGGTTATGAAAAGCATCGCTGTCCAGCACGGTTCTCAAATAAACGGATTGCGTTTCCTTGTTGGGCACTTCAATGCCCACCGCTGCCTTCCCGGGGATAGGCGCCTCAATACGAATGCCGCTTGCCGCCAAGTTCAAAGCAATATCGTCGGCCAAATTTACAATCTTGCTTACCTTCACCCCTTGGCTAGGGGATAATTCGTAACGAGTAACCGTAGGCCCTCGGTTAATTTGAATGACCTTTGCATCGACCCCAAAGCTTTTTAATGTGGATTCCAGCTTTCTTGCATTGGCAAGCATCTCTGCCTTTGAATTTACGCCCCCTGTTTTCGGGTCTTTTCCCAAAAGGTCAATGGACGGAAATACGTAGGGGATTTCTTCCTCCTTAGGCACAGGGGGGATTTTCTTCTGTTCCGCGGTCTTTTCTACGTCCGCAGGTTCTTTTTCTATCTTTTCGGCAACATCGGCACAAACCTCCACCGCAGCATCGGCTTCTATTACTTCAACATCCTCTGTCTGAAGCTGTGGTTCATCCTCTGTTGGGATAATTTCCTCGTCTTCGGCAGAAACCTCGTCCTCCGAAAGCTCTCTGAAAATGTCCTCTAACATCTGCTCCCCTTCGTCCATAGGCTCCTCGGCAGGAAGAATTACGGGAATTTCCTCCTCTTCCTTAGGCTGGGCTGTTTCTATTTCAAACTCCTCGGCTTCCATTTTCTCCGTCGCCTCTTGGTTGTTTTCAAAGTCCTCTAGGGTAAAATTATAAATCGGTGTTGCTTTCTTAAGCTTAGACGGCTCTTTTTTATGAAATACCGTTTCCTCAACCATGGGAACTTCTACGGGGCACCCTTCCCCCTCCATCAGCTCAATATTGTAGCTATCCTTCTGCACTTTTCGTTTCATTCGGCGTTCCTGTTTTTCCGCCGCCTCTTGTTCCTTCAAACGAATCTGCTCCGCCTTGCTCTTAATTTTTTCATGCTTCACCTTTTGCCTTGCCTTGCGATGGTCAAAATAATCGGCAATGGCTTGGAACAAAGACTTTCCCGTGGCCATAATCAAGGAAATGATTAGAAGCGCAAGCAATACCAAGGTACTTCCAAGGGTATCCAGCGCATTATATAATAAATTCCCAAAAATTCCACCGAATAAACCACCATTTGCAATAGAACCCTCGCTATAGTAGCGTGCAGTCTTCTGAATAAAATTCAAATTCAAAAGTCCATCTAAGGGATGAATGAGCTGCGCCCCCGCCGATATGCAAAGCAGGAATAATAGTGCGCCAATGCCACGAATAATGGGCATTTTCCGTTCCTCGCTTGCTAAGAGCCAGCCGCAATAGGCAATGATAAACAATGGCAATAACACGCCTGCAAAGCCAAATAAGCCTTTAAACAAGCTGTTAAACATCTGGCCAATGATGCCCATTTTTTCTGTAATCAGGCTGATTTCAGCCACCAAAGAAACCAGCATTATAATAATAAGAATCACTTCGTCTAAAATACTGTCTCCAAAACGTCCATTTTGCGCCCCCACCTTTGTGGTTTTCTTTTGAAAACCTTGTTCTTGGTTTGTTTTTCCTGCTCCGCCCTTTGTGCTCTTTTTCGTGGCAGTAGATTTGGTGGCGGCACCCTTTGCCCCACTTTTTTTTGTTGTTTTTTTCGGTTCTGCCAAGCTTCTCACCCCATCTATCTTTTGATTCATAAAATCCGAACCTATATCTGCTTTAATATAAAATTATACCATAAATATGCAAATTGCGCATTCTTTTTTCGTAGATGCATTTTCCCCTGCGATATTGCACAATTTATTGAAAATGCTGTATAATTAAGGTAATACCGCATAATTCTGTGCGTCCAACTGTGCAGTCAGATTTTTCGCCAGTCAAAGCAAAGAGCGCAGTAAATACTGGAGGTATTTGCGAGCATTTTTGTGCAGACTAACGGAAAAGATGCAAGCAGATGGGCGTACAAGGCATCAGCCGCGAATTGTGGGGTGTTGCCCTAACATGCAATACATTTTGCAAAAGGAAAAGGAGGAACAAAAGATGAAATATAGTGGAGAAAAGCTTCAGCTTAGAGCAATTGAAACAGTGGCTTCCCTTATGGTTACGGCAGCCAAAACCGCCCCCAAGGGTTGCGGCAGAGACAGCATGGAAAGCCTGATTATTGACGGAGCCGATAAGGATGCCCTTGCGGCAAAAATGAGAGAAATCGGCGAGGAAACCCGTCAGCCTTTTTATTTAAGAGATGCAGAAAATATAGATTTATCTGCCTGTGTGGTTCTCTTTGGCGCACTGGAAACCTATCGTGGGCTGCCCTACTGTAATTACTGCGGCGCAGGCGATTGCTTTGGCGCCAATAAAAGCGGTACACATTGTGCCTTTGCCGTTGGGGATTTGGGTATCGCCATGGGTTCTGCCGTTTCCGTAGCAGGCGCACATCATATTGACAACCGCATTATGTTTTCGGCAGGAAAAGCAGCGTTAGCCTTAGGCCTTTTCTCAGAAAAAGTATTCTTAGGCTACGGAATCCCGCTTTCCGTTTCCGAAAAAAGCCCCTATTTCGACCGTCCTGCAACAGCTTCGGCATCTTCTGCGGCAACACCCGGTTGTAATGCAAAATAATGAAAGCTGTTAACAGCATTCAGACACATAGAAAGCCCGATTGCTTTGGGAAAAATCCCCGTTGCAATTCGGGCTTTTGCATTTATATAGGAAATCGGTGATTTTCCAAACCCTCTTTTGTATCAAATTTACGAAGGTTTTCCCTTCGGAGAATTCCTTCTTATTCAGGCTCTTTGGGCAAATATGCCTTTGTATACAGCTTGCATCCCTTGGCATTCACGGGATTTCCTTTCACCCTTTTTCATTCTAATCCTTTTGAGGGTACATATATCATCTCTAAGCAATCCCATACCCCATCCTTAATCTGATACGTTGTAATGCCCTCTCCATCCTGTATAAACCCCAAGGATTCATAGCACCTTCTTGCAGAAACATTTTCCGTAAATACCCCTAAGGTAATTTTTTGTGCGCCCAAAACCTGCTGCGCATACCTTATCGCCAAAGCTACCAGCTCTTTTCCAAGCCCCTGCCCCCGACGTGCATCATTGACCAGCACAAACCCAAGGCGAATGGTTTCCCTTTCCTCATCGGTAACGCGCAGCGTGATATGCCCAACAACACCCACTTCAT
>JAQUSU010000035.1 GCA_028710085.1 Anaerotignum sp. | reverse complement strand
TCAAATTGACAAAGAATGCTGATATGCTTTTTCATTATGGTAACCACAGCTTCCTCTACCAAGTTCCCCCGAATTCTATGACTGCCGCATTCCCTTTTATCCTCCTTGTTTTTTGAACAAATATAATAGTTGTACGTTTTGCCCCTTGCTTTCACGGTTTTGCGTACCATATTGCTCCCACATCCACCGCACTTTAATAACCCTGAAAGCAAATAAAGCTTCTCCATTTTGGGTGATGTTCTGGTATCCTCCAGCATGATTTTCTGTACTGCCTCAAAATCTGCTCTGGGAATGATGGCTTCATGGGTATCTTCAACGCGTATCCAATCAACCTTCGGCTTAAGTATTCTTTTTTTGATTTTATAATTCCACGTTGTTTCCTTGCCTTGCAGCATTACACCTGTATACATTTCGTTTTTCAAAATTCGCTCCACCGCCATGGGCGACCACTTCGCCTGAGGGTTTAATTGAAAGGGCGTGAAATAGTTGGAATTCAGTTTTTTATTTTCCATGGGAGATGGTTCACCCAATTGATTCAAGTGGTTTGCAATATATAAATTGTTATAGCCGGCAATACGCATGGAAAATATTTCCTTTACGATTTCAGCAGCTTCTTCATCTACTTCAAGCTTATGCTTATCCTCCCTCGAACGAAAATATCCATAAATAGGAAAAGCCCCAACAAAATCCCCGCACCTTTGGCGTATATTAATCTGTGACCTTGACTTTACCGAAATATCTCTGCTATAGGCATCATTCATTAAATTTTTAAAAGGAATGAGTATGCTATCTAATTGGGTCCTGTCACGGACAGTATCAATTTGGTCATTGATTGCAATAAAGCGAACACCCAAAAACGGGAAAATCTGTTCAATATATCTGCCAGCTTCAATATAATTCCTGCCAAAACGAGAAAGGTCTTTTACAATAATGCAGTTTATATCCCCGTTTTTTATTTCCTCCAAAAGCTCCTTTAGCCCGGGTCTGTCAAAAGTAACACCACTGTAGCCATCATCAATTTTTTCACTGACCACTGTAATATCCGTTTTATTTTTCAAATAAAAATTGATGAAATCTCTTTGGTTTTTGATGCTGTTGCTTTCGAATTTATCCCCATCCTCTCTTGATAAACGCAAATAGATTGCTGCTTGATACACTTTGGGCTTATCTTCCAAATCCATAAAAAACCTCCCTAGCCTGTCGAAAAACCTTGGGTGCTGCCCTCTCACTGCCCAAGATAGGGCAGCTGGCGGAGCCAGCTTTTGTGTATCAAAAGTGATGACCTCTTTTTAATCCTCGTCAAACCATTCGAATATACTGCTTTATTCTGTCTGTCAGCGTTAGTTCTGTTTTAGAAAATTCGCATGCAATCACAATATCTCCGCATTTAAACAAGTATGGATTTTTAATTTGCCTGATAAAATCAGCAATTCGCTCTTCCTTGGGCAGCTCCATGTTTATTTCCACATCTTTTATGTCTACTAAATCCTCAGGATTTATGGTAAGTGGGTCTATTTTTTTCATTTCCTCCAGCTGCTTTAATGTAATCACAAAAATTCCCCCTTTCTCCTATTCCATTTATATAAAAAAATTTCTTGTCCTATTCAAGACAAGAAATTTATGAATTTCTTTCTCTTTATTTGAAATAAAAAAATACCTCCAATCGCAATTAACCCTTGCGTTGGAGGTATTTCATCCTTAGGATTTTCAATTATTCATAAATCTTTTTCAGCGCGATTTCCTTTTTCTCTCTACCGTCTTTCCACTTGATTTCTCCAGGTGTAATGCAATCCGTCACAGGACAGACATTCAAGCAAAGGTGACAGCCAACACATTTTTCATTTAAAACAGGTCTGCGTTTTTCTGCATCCCAATCAATTGCCTGATGACCGCCGTCATAGCAAGAAACATAGCATCTGCCGCAGCCAACACATTTATCATAATTGAAATCAGGCAAAACCTTAAAATCACGGTCTAATTCTTCCGCAGGAATAATGTTGCCCAAAGCCTTTCCAACGAAATCATCCAGCCTATCATAGCCTCTTTCATCCATCCAGTGCATCAAGCCGTTGGACATATCCTCAACCACACGGTAGCCGTACTGCATAACGGAAGTTGTTACCTGTATGTTTCTACAGCCTAGCAGCAGAAATTCCAAGCAATCTCTCCAGGTTTCAATACCGCCAATGCCGGACATGGGAACATTTTTCAACTTCTCGTTTTGCAGCATTTGTGCAATAAACCTAAGCGCAACTGGCTTGACTGCGGCACCGGAATAGCCGGAAATAGAAGATTTTCCGTTTACTACAGGCATAGCCGTCATATTTTCCAAATCAATATTAGTTATGGATTTAAGAGTATTGATTGCCGAAATACCTTTTGCGCCGCCTTCAATGGCAGCAATGGCAGGAATGACCATATCTGTAATATTTGGTGTCATTTTTGCAATAAAAGGGATTTTTGTGGTTTCCGCAACCGCCTTGGAATAAGCCCGCACCAAATCCGGATTTGTACCAACATCAGAGCCCATGGCATGGGAGGTCATCTGTGGACAGGAGAAGTTGCCTTCGATTAAATCCACGCCAACCTCATCACACATTTTTGCCAGCTTACGCCATTCCTCTTCATTGGAACCCATAATAGAAGCAACCATGATTTTTTCTGGATAAGCCTTTTTCAGCTTATACATGTTTTCAAAGTTTACCACTGTGGGTTTATCGGAGATTTGCTCCATATTTTTAAAGCCCAACCATGGTGTGCCTTCTTTTTTCACATGGTCAAAACGGGGTGAACACTCATCAGCAACAAAAATACCAATCGTTTTGTAAAAAACGCCGCCCCAACCGGCTTCAAAAGCCTTTGCCACCATTTCATAATTGCTCCCAACAGGGGAGGATGACAAGAAAAATGGATTTTCACATCTTACACCTAAATACTCAATTGATAAATCTTTCTTGATGCTCATTTTAGATCACCTCTTTCTTTGCAAGATAATTCATCATTTCTGCCGCTGCAGCCTTTCCCGATGCAACAGCTTCCACAACGGTTTTTCCGCCTAAAACAACGTCGCCGCCTGCAAAAATGCCGTCAACATTTGTTTTACAGCCCTCATCTACCACAATCAACCCTTTTTCATTTAAGGTAAACGGCGCCAATTCACCCATATCCTCCGCACCTTGTCCGATTGCAAAAACAATGGTATCCACAGCAACCTTTGCTTCTGATTCTCCATCTCTTCCTTTAAATCTCATGGCTTCCACTTTTTCCGTCCCAATCACTTGGGCAGGTGCAAAGTTTGTGGTAATGGAGATGCCTAAAGAGAGAACATACTGGAATTCAGCCATATCCGCAGGTGCTTCCTCGATGGTTCTTCTATAATAAATATCAACCTTTTCCGCACCCAGTAATTTTGCCGAAACCGCACAGTCCATCGCAACATTGCCGCCGCCGATGACAATCACTCTTCTACCGGGATTGTATGTACCCCCTGATTTTCTTGCTTTTTTCAGGAAATCTGCCGCAGCCATAACTCCGGGCAATTGAACACCAGGAATATCGGGTAATTTTTCCTGCCATAAGCCGGCGCCGATAAAGATAGCCGCATACTCTTCTTGCAAGGCTTCCATGGTAATATCTTTCCCAACCTTGGTATTGAAAACAAACTTAACCCCTAAGTTTTTCACTGTTTCAATATCATGGTCAACTACATGCTGGGGTAATCTTGAAGGGGCAATGCCGTAGCTTAATACACCGCCAGCCTTTTCCTCTGCTTCATAAATTGTAACCTCGTAGCCTTCCAAGGCAAGCTTCGCTGCACAGGCAAGGGAGGCAGGGCCTGAACCAACACAAGCAACCTTTGCATCTTTTTTTGTCTCGGGAGCTTTTAATACATTCATTTTCAAAGCTTCCTCTTGCTCCACTGCAAATCTTTGCAGCTTTCCAATTTCAATGGGTCTGTCAATGCCGCATCTGCTGCAGGCTTCTTCACAAAGTCTGTCATAGGGACAGACTCTGGCACAGCTTCCCCCCAAAACATTGTTTTCTCTGATTGTTTCTGCCGCACCCTTCACATTTCTAAAACGAATGGAACGAATAAATTTTGCAGGATCTGTTCCCGCCGGACAGCTTTTGCTGCAAGGGGCATCATAGCATAGTAAACATCTTGAAGCCTCTTCCATAGCCGTTCTTGGTGTGAGTCCATCCACAGCTTCCGAAACATACGTTGATTTATTTACTTTACTCAAATTCTTCAACTCCTCTCAAATATCTAAGGAAGCGCTGATTTAATGGAGAGTGCTCAGATAGTCGAGGAAATTTTTCGATTGGCAAGGAAAAAAACGTAGCAATAGCAACGCTATTGCGAGGCTTTTTGACGCCGTCCAAGTGGAAAATTTACCACTCTCTTAGCTGTGCACGCGGAATAAATCAGTGTTTCCCAAAGCTTATATAAACTGTTAAAAACAGCCTAGACCTTCCCTAAGTCCCTTATTTTTTATATAAATTCTTGTTGAAGCAAGTAATGTGATAAAAGAAGGAGGTGCCTCAAAATTGTTTTTATCAGCCACCTCCCAGCTGTCTAAGTTATAAAAATGTATTTCTCATTTTTTTACAAAGACTATTCCATATCGCACTTCAAAACTGCATTGAGTAATACGCTTGCACTCTCTGTGCAGACCTCATCACTGGTATGCTCTGGTTCACAGTGAGATAAGCCCTTTTCAGAAGAAGCAAATATCATGGTGGTCGGCAAAACATACGCAGCAAACTGTGCATCATGACCTGCACCACTATTGATATATTGATGCTTCGTTTCCAATTCCTCTGCAGCCTGTTTTACATAGCCAACCAAGGTTTTATCGAAATAAACCGTATCACGATTCCACTGGTCAACGACTTCGCAACGACATTTTGCCCATTCCTGTCCAACCAAGCCATGAACAATCTGATATACCTTTTTGAGCACCTCAGGATCTTCATGACGAACATCAATGGAGAAGTCCACATAATCAGGAATTACTGTATGTACGCAAGGATGAACAACAGCCTCACCGGTGGTATAAACCAATTCGGGACGACCCAGTTTATCAATTTCTTCATGCAAATAGCAAAGTGCCTGGGCAGCTGCATAAAGTGCATCCTGACGATATTCCATCGGGAATGTGCCTGCATGCGCAGCTTGACCATAGAATTTCACTCTGGTATTAAACATGCCCAATACACAAGTAACCACACCAACATCTAAGCCGGCATTTTCCAAAATAGGCCCCTGTTCAATATGCAACTCAAACATAGCTTTATATTTATCAGTGTTCAGACGGTTTTCCTTTGGCCCTTTATAACCGCTTTTTTCAAGGGCTTCGCCAAAGGTTGTAGTTCTATCCAAAACGCTCTTTGAAGCAAGCATGTTTTCTTCTCTAAAATTTTTAGCAATGCCTTCCGGTAAGTATGCGTTACATACAGCACCTGAACTCATCATTGCCGGAGGATACAAAGAACCCTCTTCATTCGTCCAGATCATTGCAGTTAGGGGGTGCTTATGAGGGATTTTTTCCGCTGCTATAGTTTCCAGCGTCTCCATAGCACTGATAACACCTAAAATGCCGTCGTAATTACCGCCGTTTTTAACGGAATCCACATGGGAAGCCATTACAATTCTTTTTGCATTCGGATCACTTCCCGGTAAGGTTGCGTACATATTGGCAAAATCATCTATTTCAATGGTTGCGCCGATTTTTTTCATTCTTTCGGTATAATATTCTCTCGCTTGCTTCGCCTCATCAGATAAAGAGTATCTGGTAATTCCGCCGTGTCCGGCATCACCAAACTTAGAAAAAGTTCTGATTTTGTCACTCATTCTTTCTAAACTGCATCTGTACATAATTCATTCCTTCTTTCTACATACTTTAGTTTTATCTTTATTTAACGGGCTTTTCGGAAACTCCCGTTTTTAATGGCAACGGGAATTTCCGGATTTATTACTTTGTCCGTTATGAGCATATTTTCAAATAAATTTTCAAATGGCTCTAACTCCTATTTTTTAGCCTCTCATTGTAAACGCTTCATGCTCATCTTCACTTACAAAACCATAATGTGCTTTGCCTGCTACAGACTTCATTAAAGCAACATAAACGATAATCGCAATTACAAAGGATACAATATATCCGTTTGCTGCCAAAAATTGAAGGAAATTAGGCTTCAAATCGGAACCTGCGTGATATTTCAATGCTGTGTTACCAACCAAAGGAATAATAAAGGAAACACCCCAAGCAATCATTGCGTTTTTATTCCAACCGCCATCATACCAATATCTGCCGCCTTCGCCTTGATATAAGCCAGCAACATCTACCAACTGTTTTTTACAAATGAAGTAATCGGCAATTAAAATTGCAGCAACAGGAGCAATAATTGTTCCATAATTATTCAGCCAGTTGAAAATATAGCTTGCGCCGGAACCATAAATCCACCAAGGCTGGGTGATAAAGGTTGCGATGAGGCAAGAAATAATTACACCTTTTTTATAACTGATTTTCTTGGGAGAAATATTGGAAAAACCATTTGCGGGAGCAACGACGTTTGCAGCAACACAGGTTGTAATGGTTGCCATAATTACGCCAAGCGCACAAACTACAACCAGAAGTTTGTTGTCTACATAATAGAAAACGCTTGTGGGGTCAAATAACGCCTCACCAACTGTATATTTTGTTGCTTGCGCAAATAACGCACCAACGAAAGCACACAGTGCCATAGGAATTGGCATACCTACCAACTGCCCCATGAACTGGCTCTTTTGGCTCTTTGCAAATCTGGAGAAGTCAGGAATATTCAGAGCCATGGTTGACCAGAAAGCAATATTTCCTGTTAAGCCTGCCATGTAAACAAAGGCAAATCCGCCGTTTTGTTCAATTAATGTTGGATCGTTTCCAACAGCAAATACATCTGCAATAGAGTGTCCAGAGGTAGAAATTGCATTTAAGGACCACAACAATAAGCCTAAAATTACGATGATTAAGATTGGGCCACCTACATTTTGTACCCATCTTACTTTTTCCATGCCGTTATAAGCAACTAAAAAAACCAATAGTATAAAAATAAAGAATCCAATCATCTGTCCAACAACAACATGGTCATTCCCTGGAAGGGCAACTGTCACGTTTTGGTCAGCAAACATAGGAATGGCTACACCAATCAACGCAGCAATTGCGCCACCGCCAACCCAGCTTTGCACTGCAGTCCACCCACAGGCAATGATTGATCTTGAAAAGGTTGGAAGATGCGTCCCCTTATTTCCAAAAGTCATTCTGGAGAAAATAGGGAATGGAATGCCATATTTGGTACCAATTTTGGAGTTTAACTGAATTGGAATCAATACAATAAGGTTACCCAAAATAACATTGATTACAGCAAGCATTGGGGAAATACCCAAGGCAACCAAGGAAGAAGCAAGCGCCAAGGACGGAACGCAAATTGACATGCCTACCCAAAGGTTACAAATACTAAAGGCATTCCAGGTTCTTTCATTTACAGTGGTTGGCGCCAAATCCGGATTATAGTACTGAGAATTGCTCAGTTCGGAAGCGGCTTGCGGTGTTAATTCAAAAAGGCCGTTTTTTTCCTGTTGTGTGTATTTACTCATATAACCCACTCCAATTTTTTTAGATTTTATTGGCTTAACTTTCTTTTTAATAATTTGCCCCAGCCGGGTTCCCCAACAAATTCACCATTTTCGTAAACCAGGCGACCTCTTGAGAAGGTTTTCACAGGATAGCCGTGGAGCTTCGTGCCTTCCCAAACTGTATGATCATAGTCTGAATGCATATTTTCGCAAGTTACAGTAAAATCTTTTTCAGGATCGTAAATAACAATATCCGCATCTTTTCCAACGGTTAAGCTACCTTTTTGAGTACATCCAAAAATCCTTGCCGGATTAGAGGAACAAACCTCAACAACCTTGGTAAAAGGAAGGACTCCTTCATTTGCCTTTCCAAGCATATAAGGATACATATTTTCAACACCTGCACAGCCATTGGGGATTTTTCTAAAGTCATCTTTTCCCCAATCCTTTTCAGACTGCTGGAACGGGCAATGATCCGTGGCTACCGTGTCAATATCCCCTCTTTTCAGGGCTTCCCAAAGAGCATCCTGACTCTCCTGCCCCTTCATTGGAGGTGAACAAACAAAATTTCTTCCGTCTTCTCTTTTATATACATCACAAGTAAAGTGTAAATATTGAGGACAGGTTTCAGCATAAATATGATAGCCCTCCTCTTTTGCCTTGGTTACATATTCAACACCTTGCTTATTTGCCAAATGTACTATGTAAAGGGAAGCATCCAATGATTTTGCCCAAGAAATAGCTCTGGAGTCTGCTTCGGCTTCCACAAACTCAGGGCGTGATAAATAATGATGCCATGCATCGGTTTTGCCCTCAGAAATATATTTTTCCACCAGCATGTTTACCATTTCATTATTTTCAGCATGAACACTAATCATTGCGCCGATTTCTTTCGCCTTAGCCAGAACCTTGTAGAATACACCGTCAGTTACGCCAAAGTCATACACCATAAAAACCTTGAAGGAAGGAACGCCATAATCCACAGCCTCTTTCATAGAATCCAAAAGCTCACCATGAACATCCTTTACGCCGATATGGAATGCATAATCCACGGCTGCTTGGGGTGCTGCAAGTGCATCTCTTCTTTTTACGACATCCACCATTTTTTCATTAAAATCCTGAAGTGCAAAATCAAATACCGTTGTTGTTCCACCACAGGCTGCTGCTCTTGTTCCTGCATAGTAATCATCCGCAGAAACCGTACCGCCAAAAGGCATTGCCAGATGCGTATGTGCATCAATCGCCCCCGGCAAAACAAGCTTGCCTGTTGCATCAACTACATTTTTACAAGGAATGTCAGAGAGGTCATTTCCAATTGCAACTATGATTCCATCTTTTACAGCAATATCGCCTCGAAACATCTCTTTTTCTGTTACAATAGTACCGTTCTTAATTAATAAGTCCATTCACACTCACCTTTCCTTGTTTATAAAATAGCTTTTCTTTCTGCCACCATTGCCGATGTACCTTGTCTTACCTCCTTTCCTTTGTTTTTTATAAAATACAGTATTGATTACGCTTATTTGATAACTATGAAAAATAAAATCATAGTAATAAGTCCATTTTTAAGGCATTTCTCAAAGCAACTCTTTTGATGCAATCCCATTTTTTTGCTTTTTTTCAGCTTTTTGTTTTAAATAAAATCATACAACCAGTTTTAAAATATGAAGCAAAAGTTAGATATAATACACTCAAGCAAATATATCCTCATTTGAACTTCTGCATTTTTGTGTCAATTATTTTACTCATTCTTCAAAAAAACTGTAATTAATAAACAATTATTTAGCTTAATTATATTCATTGCTGTAACAGGAATGTCAATATCATTTCTGTTAATTTTTTACCTAAAAAAATCATCGTTTTATCTAAACCCTCCTACTACTGTATTCTTATTAACAAAATCGTAAATTCTTTTATAGAAACAAAAATGAAACCCATTGAGCAAAACGACGATTTTTGTTGCATCCTTCTTCTCATTCAAATTGAAATAATCATTTAATTGTGCTATAATACACTATATTCTTTCTGTGGAGGGTGAAAAAATGAGCGAAAACCACAAATACTCTATAAGAGAAGTATCCGAAATTTGCAATATTCCCAGCAAAACCTTGCGCTATTATGACGAAATACAACTTGTTGTTCCCGAATATCGAGACGAAGTTAACAGATACAGATATTACAGTAAAAATCAATTGATAACACTTTGTATTATTCGCAAGCTCCGTGCAATGGATTTTGGGTTGAAAGAAATCCAAAGTATCATTACGGGCAATAAAGCAGATGATCTGGAAAAAAATATCGAACAAAAGTTAGAAGAGCTTTTGGAAGAAATTAATAACCTCCAAAAAAAATATGCCTCAACCAACGCCTTTCTTCAGCGCCTAAAAACCGGTGTTGACCTTTTAAATATTAAAGGTGAAATATGCCTTGAGGATATTACAATAGAAGAAATTCCTGAAACAAATTTGGTTTTCACAAGGAAAACCATGACAAATTATTCAAATATTGACGTTTCAGTTCATAGATGGGTTGAAATTCTTAATTTATGTGAAAATTTAAATATAAAAAGTAAAGGTACGATTATTGTAACATATTATTGTAATCCCTTGGAGCAATTTTTGTTTACAGATACCGACATAGAATTCGGTACTACCGTTGACACCAAAGGGAACGGTGATAGCTTTAGAACCTTTGGAAGCTTCACTGCAGCCACTGCCATACACGTTGGAAACTATGCTGACATTATACATACGCATATTCGCTTGGTTCAATGGATTAACCAACATCAATATAAAATCATCGGGCCTGTTTCCGAAGAATTTATTATTTCTCCCCTTGACATCAACAATATAAACGAACATGTCACAAAAGTCATCATACCAATCGAAAAAAAACAGCAAAAATAATGACTCAATACGCAATCTGTTCCCCAATAAAAATACAAAGTCCCCCGTCAAAAGGCGGAGGACTCAGACTGTCGAAAAACCTTGGGCGCCGCCCAAACCTGCTTGCTTTTTGAAAAAAGCAAGACCAAAAACTTTTATTTAAACCGCATATTTATGCGGTTTCTAAAGGGTCAAGGTGCAATGGCAAAGAAGTGCTATCTGTCCAAAGGACAGCTTTGCATAGCAAAGTGCTGAGGTGAAACCCTTGTGGGTGTCTGAGGGCAAAGCCCTCAAGGTTTTGACTTTATCGACACACTGAGTACCCGTCAAAAGACGGAGGACTTTCAAATTCAACGTGATTCTTCTTTCGCCTAAATATATCATGATATCATGATTTCATTATAGAAACCTTACTATTTCAGCCACTTCTTTCCTTCTTGGTGCTTTTGGGGCTTCATTTGGATAGCCGCAAGCAACCAACGCAATCATTTCTTCATTTTCAGGCAGCCCAATAAACTTTGCAATCCCCTTTTCATCAAAGGCTCCCATAATCACAGTTCCAAGCCCCAGCTGGGTTGCCGCAAGGCATAGGGTTTGACATGCCGCACCTGCATCAAACATTTCCCAGCTTTCCCCCTTTGAGGTGGCAAGACGTCCGTCCCGTTCATAGCCGGAACGTTTTTTCACATTGGAAATAACGAAAACTAAGGGCGCATTTTTCACAATATGAATATTTACAGGTGCAACAAGGGTGTCTGCAAGTTCTTGAAGATGCTCGTCTTTATCCAAAACAGTATACCGTACTGCCTTGCAATTATTCCACGAAGGCGCCCATCTTGCAGCATCAATGAGCTGTTCAATCACCTCATGGGGCACCTTCTGTGGCAAATACCGTCTGATACTCCGTCTGTTTTTAATACATTCAAGGGTATTCATAGGCTTAATAGGTTTCGTATAAAAACTGCACCACTGTTGACAATGGCGGCTCTGGAAGCACATCGATGGAGCTTGGATAAGGCGGATCTTCAGGCACTTCAATGATTTTGAAGGAACGCACCTCAATCACCGCACGATTTCCCTCCATTTTTCTTACCTTTGCAATAAATTCCATATAATCCCCGGCAAAGCAAGGCTCATACAGCCGTACCTTCCTTACCTCAATACAATGTCCTGTGTTTTGAAACACCTTTGCCATCAAGCGATTTGCGGTTTCATTGGCAAGAGTAATGCTTCTTGCACCGTTTACCACGCCGCCGCCATAAAATACATCCCGATCCGACATTCTATAACGAAATGTTACACTTTGTTCACTCATCAACAATTCCCCTTTTCTCATAAATTGCCTTTCTTATTCCGGAAAATCTCCCAACTGCCGCCAAGGCTCCACTACCTTGCCCTCAGGCTGCGCGCCACGCTGCAAATGCTTCTTTACCACCAAACGCACCTTTCCCTCGGTGCAAAGCACGGGTTCCTCAAACCAAACCATATCCCCTGGCTTACAATCGATTTTTCCTTCACGAAACGCAGGCGTTGCCAGCTTAAACACCTCGATCCAGCAATCTCTTGAGGTATTGCCCACATTGGTGAGGGTTGCCTTAAAATCAATCATATCCCCTACATAAACATCCCGATAGCACTTCACATCCTCATAGCCTAAGCAAAGGGATTCGTCCCCATCCACCAAAATCATTTCCTCTGTTTCCACATCTCCGATAAAATCGAATTGACGACCAATGGGGATTAATCCATCCTGATTGGCTCCGTCGGCTGTGGTCATATTGTAGCTTAAAACAGATACCTTTCTCATACCAATGACACCTCCACCTTAACTTAATTTTATAGCTTCGCAAAGCAAATCGCTTTACATAACACCCTCTGCCTTTAACCTCTTTACTTCTTCTTCGGTAAGTCCAAATATTTCTGCATTATGCTGCCCCAAAAGAGGAGAAGGCGTTACAACTTCCCCAGGAGTTTCCGAAAGCTTAATAACACATCCTTGGAAATACTGATCTCCCGCAGTGGGATGCTCACAATGCACCATCATTTCCCTTGCTTTAATATGCGGATGCTCAATTGCTTCTTTCACATTGAGCACAGGGCCGCAAGGAATTCCTGCTTCATCCATAATGGCTTCAATTTCACCCTTTGTGTAATCTCGGCTCCATTGACTGATTAAATTTTGCAAATCCGGAATGTAATTCATGCGTCTTAGCTCATTTGTTGTATACCGTGGGTCCTCTAAGAGCTCAGGATGCCCAATGGTGTTGCAAAACTTTTGAAAAAGCCTGTCATTCCCAACGCCCACTGCAACAAACCCGTCTTTACACTCATATACATCAAAGGGAGAAATCGAGGGATCCACATTGCCATTTCGTTCTGTAATCACTCCGCCAACGGTATAATTTACCAACGCATTTTCCAATATGCTGAAAATAGTGTCAAACATCGAGACATCCACCAGCTGCCCAACACCGGTGATTTTACGATTATACAGTGCCAGCATCACCCCAAGGGACAAATAAATTCCGGCAGTGTGGTCCGCAACAGAAGGGCCTACCTTCACAGGATTTGTGTCTTTAAAACCCGTAAGATTAATCATTCCGCCCATGGCTTGTGCCACAATGTCATAGCATGGACGATGGGTAATAGGTCCATACTGACCAAAGCCTGAGCCTGATGCATAAATAATGGCAGGGTTCATCTTCTTGATGGTTTCATAGTCAATTTTTAGTTTTTTAGTCACGCCGCCCCTGAAATTTTCCACCAGAACATCGGCATCTTTTACAAGCTCATAAAACAATTTTAAGCCCTTTTCCGATTTTAAATTTAACGTAGCACCTTTTTTGTTTCGGTTTACATAATTGTAAAAACCGCTCTCACCGCTTTTTTCATCAATAGGCCCCCAAAAGCGGCATTGCTCCCCCTCAATAGGCTCAATTTTCAAAACCTCCGCACCGTAATCCCCTAAAATCATGGTGCAAAAAGGGCCATTTAATGCTGTTGTAAGGTCAACAACCTTCAAACCCTCCAGTGCTTTTCTCATAGTATTCCTCCCCTAAATCATTCAATCAATATGTTTCGCAAACAAGCTACACTACTGTAGACAACGGCAGTTCCGGAAGCACATCGACGGAGACTCCCTAGGCATTTTTTGTCTCTTTGATTGCTTCAATCATGATTGGGACAACCTTGAATAGATCGCCTGTAATGCCATAGTCTGCACAGTCAAAAATTGGAGCTGTTTCATCCTTATTTACAGCAATGATTAATTCTGAATCCTGCATACCGGCTTTATGCTGAATTGCTCCCGAAATGCCAAGGGCAACATAAACCTTGGGATGAACTGTTTTTCCCGTCTGCCCCACCTGATGATCCGCAGGCAGCCATCCCGAATCGATTACGGCACGTGAGCCGCCCACAACACCATTTCCAAAGGCATCTGCAAGCTTCTGAGCAAGCAAAATACCGCCATCCACGTCTTTGCTGATCCCACGCCCTACGGAAACAATGATATCTGCGCCGATTAAATCAACCATTTTTTTGGCTTCTTTTGCAATATTTATTACCTTCGTTTTCAAGTCTTCTGGCGAAAGCTCCACATGGCGCATAACAACCTGACAAGCATCCGCCTTTTCCTGGCTAAACTGGGCTTTCTTCATAACCCCCGGTCTTACCGTTGACATACAAGGGCGGAAGCGTGGGCAAATAATCGTGGCCATTAAATGTCCGCCAAAAGCAGGACGGGTCATTTTTAAGTTTGTGTCCTCCATGGGGAAGGACATGTTAGCCACATCAAGGGTAGACGATGTTGCCAAAAAATCTATGTATTTTTTCGTATCAATGTCCAAATGGGTACAGTCTGCCGTAAGCCCTGTGCGTAAGCGAGCCGCACATCTTGGCCCTAAGTCGCGCCCAATATTTGTTGCTCCAATCAATAAAACCTCAGGCTTTTCCTCCATAACCACGTCGCAGAGCACCTTTGCATATGCATCCGTGGTATAAAATTTCAATTCGGGATGATCACAAACGATAATCTTATCAGCACCATAGCCGCCCAATTCTTTTGCAATATCCTTTATCTCGTGCCCAAGCAAAACGCCAACCAATTTTGATCCCCGTTCGTCAGCCAGCTTTCTTCCCTCTGAAATCAATTCATAATCCGTATTCATCAGCTTGCCATCACGTTGTTCACAGAAAACCCAAATATCTCTAAACGAATGAATATCCGTACTATTAAAACTCATTCTTGCCCATCTCCTTTCGATTAAATGACATGTTTATTGGCCAATCTAGCAACCAAATCATCCACTTTTTCTTTGTCTGAACCCTGAAGCATAATGCCTACACCCTTTTGCGGCGGCGTAAAGGACTTGAAAATATTTGTGGGGGAGCCTTTTAAGCCAATGGTATCCAGCTCAATTAACGGTTCCTCCTTCAGTGCTTCATAATCTAAAACCAAAAGTGGCTTGCTGTAGCATTCCATAATTCCGTTTAATGTCATATAACGAGGCTTGATGGTTTTATCCTTGACGCAGGTAATGAGGCAAGGTGTTTGCACCTCAATCATCATGTATCCGTCTTCCAGCATACGTTTTACTAAAACTAAGCCTTCACTTTTTTTGATTCCTGTTGCATAAGTCACCTGGGGGATGCCTAATTTTTCTGCAATCTGGGGGCCAACCTGTGCCGTATCCCCGTCGATTGCCTGTCTGCCGCAGAAAATCATATCCTCTTTCCCAATGCCTAATTTATGGATGGCTGCTGCAATAATTTGAGAGGTTGCAAAGGTATCGGAACCGCCAAATTCCCGGGCGGAAATCAAAACCGCATCATCAACGCCCATGGCAATAATCTCCCGAAGCATCCCTTCTGCGGGTGCGGGCCCCATTGTTACAACCGTAACCTGACAAGCACATGTATCTTTTATTCTCAATGCCTGCTCAATGGCACTCATATCGTCAGGATTGATAATTGCAGCCATGGATGCACGGTTTAATGTACCATCGGGGTTTACGGCAACCTTTCCGGATGTATCCGGAACTTGTTTTACACAAACATAAATTCTCATGCTATACACTCCTTTTTATCTTTTCATTACCTCTCTGGCGATTACAACCTTATGTATTTCTGAAGTACCTTCGTAAATCTCCGTAATCTTCGCATCACGATACATACGCTCCAAAGGATAATCCTTCATAAATCCATAACCTCCATGGATTTGCAGTGCCAAATTCGTTACAAAACGAGCATTTTCAGAGGCATTCAATTTGCACATTGCAGATTCCTTGGTGAAAGGCTTTCCGGCATCCTCAAGGTATGCAGCAAATTCCACCAACGCTCTGGCGGCAGCGGTTTTAGTTGCCATATCTGCAATATACCACTGGATTCCCTGCAAGCTTCCAATGGGCTTGCCAAACTGAATACGTTCGTTTACATATTTTATGGATAAATCAATGGCTCCCTCGGCAATCCCAATTGCCTGTGCGCCTACGCCTATTCTTGCACCATCCAACGCCTGCATGGCGATATTAAACCCTTTGCCTGCTTTTCCAAGAAGGTTTGAAGCAGGAACACGGCAGTCCTCAAAAATAAGCTCCGCTGTTTCGGATCCCGCAATCCCCATTTTTGATTCGATTTTACCAATGCTAAAGCCCGGTGTGCCGCGTTCCACAATAATAGCAGACATCCCCTTTAAACCTTTTTTGGGGTCTGTCAAAGCAAATATAACAAGAACACCTGCTCTACTCCCTCCAGAAATAAAGCATTTTGTACCGTTTAATACATATTCGTTTGTTTCAGGGTCAAGAATGGCTGTTGTTTTTACTGCCCCCGCATCGGAGCCTGCATTGGGTTCTGTTAATGCAAAGGCACCAAGCTCTCCGCCTTTTGTGAGTCTGGGAAGATATTTTTGCTTTTGTTCTTCCGTTCCATATTTATCGATGGCTTGGGGTGCAATCAAATGAATTGACAAAATAGAAGCAGAAGCCATGCATTTTTTCCCAAATTCTGAAACAGCAATTACCTTTTCCAGGGTTCCACCCCCGGAGCCGCCATATTCTTTGGGAATACCAATTCCTGTCAGACCGATGGCTGCCATTTTTTTAAAGTTTTCGGCGGGAAAAACATGTTCACGATCAATTTCTTCTGCAACGGGCTCTAATTCCACTTCGGCAAATTGGTGAGCAAGCTTCTTCAACAGTTCTTGTTCTCTCGTTAATGAAAAATCCATTCTATTCATCCTTTCTTTTTTGATATATCAGAAAACATTTCATTGGGTTTCCTTTCGGCTTACGAAAATTCGAAAAAACATTTAAGCAAGCCAAATCATTTACTCAAGTTTTCCTATTACAGGAAGCATATCTTATTTATAGCCTATACAATTACTGGAATGTCAAGATACCCTAAAAAAATATTTTTTTATCAATTATACTTTTTTACGCCAAACCTTCCACAACGGCAAACCTTGGGCGTCGCCCTCTCACTGCCCAAGATAAAACCTTGGGCGTCGCCCAAACCCACTTGCTTTTTGAAAAAAGCAAGACCAAAAACTTTTATTTAAACCGCATATTTATGCGGTTTCTAAGGGGTAAAGGGTGAAACCCTTTTGGGTGTTTGAGGGCAAAGCTCTCAAGGTTTTGACTTTGGTTTTGACTTTGGTTTTGACTTTGGTTTTGACTTTGGTTTTGACTTTGGTTTTGACTTTGGTTTTAATTTGCGATTTTTAAATTTTAAATACAAAAAAGACCGCTTTGCCATATTTCCTAGCAAAACGGTCTTTTCGATTATACTTTATCTCAATAAAACTTATCCTACATTTTTTCAATGAAAATTACTGTCATGGAAACCGTAACCGGATAGTTTACAATATCCCCATCTTGACTCCCGTCATTGTCAACGCTGATACTGTCAATCACGCTTTTATACGGGCTGGTATATATTTTTTGAATGATGTCAAGGGCGGCAGCATAATTCCCACATTGAAACTCCACATCAATGGGCCTATAGAGCAAGCTGCTTTCCTCAGAAAGCACCGAAAACGAAAGCTTATACTCCGTTGCGCTGCCCAAAAAAGCATCCAACAGCTTCATGACATTCTCCAAATTATCATAATCGGGAATTTTGGTTTTATAGCCATCGGTTTGCGCTGCTTCTTCTATTTCCTTTTGCATCTCTTGAATCTTCTTTAATTTTACCGTCTGCTGCATAATATCATCCTGCAGCTGGGCGGTTTTTTCATCAGCCGTAGAAATACGGTTCATGGTAGGCAGGGCAAAGGAAAAATAATATAATGCAGAAAGAAGAATAATCACAAGGACGAAAAACATTGCTTTTTCTCGTTTTGTAAATGATTTTATCATGATTGCCCTTCACCTTCTTCCTCCTCAACTGCCACCTTCGTTTCATCAACAGTAAGGATAATCGTCATTGTAGCCGTTGTTAGGGATGTGGGGTCACCGTCAGTGCTTGCAGTAAACATCTGCACATTGGCAACATATTCATTGCCCATTAGGGCTGTATAAATATCTGAAATCTGATTTAAGGTTACCCCTGAAATACGGGCTGTAATCACATCATCCAACACATGAAAGGATTCCACCTTTGCATTTGAAATCAAATACTGCTTCACAATATCCAGCCGTTCGGATATGGTTGCAATGACCGGGGATGAAAAGCTTAGCGATACTCTTTCATTATATTCCTTTAATACATCCTCATAAATCAAGTTTTTTTCTCTCATTTGATCCAGCTGTTCCTGCGTCTGCTGCATATTTAATTCAGCTTTTTGGGCGGAATTCAAAAAATCAACGATTGCCAGCTTGGAAAATCCAGCCATGCAAATCATCACAAAAATTCCAACAAATAAAACTGTTTTTTTGTTTATGCTTTTTCCTTCCTGTATGGCAAGGTTAATATTCGTTTTGGTTGGATACTTCACTCCAATTTTTTTACTGAGCCACAAGACTCTCACCCCCTATTGCATCGTTGCCCCGATTGCCGCACAAATCAACTCCAGATTTTCATCTTCCTTCATTCTCGGCATTAGCTCGGCAATACTATGGCAATTTACCTCTAATGTTGCATGAATCATATCCATAAGGGGCTTTACCTTTGCCAAACCACCACAAAAATAAACATCCTTCAGCTCACTATTGGGATTGTTATAATTATAGAAGTTAATGGAACGGAAAATTTCTACAATCATTTTTCCATAAACATCCTTGCACACTTCCAATTCCTGAACGTCATTATGATTTTTCACTTTATAAGAACCTGCAATGTGTGTGTCCAAATCCAATTCCTCGGCAATGGCCAAATCCAAGGTGCTACCGCCAAACTCAATTACCCTTGTAGTTTCGTAGCTGCTGTTTTTATATAAATGCACCCGTACTGCTGCATGTCCCAAATCCACAATGCAATAAGCCTCAGGGTGCTTCTCATGATTGCGCTCATATTCACGCAGGATATTTCCAAAAGCACAGGCATCAGGCAAAACAATTCTCAGCTTGAATCCAGCCATTTTCAAGGTTTTCATAAATTTTTCAATCATTTCATTTCTGATTGCCGCAATGATAAGCTCTAACGTCTGTATTTCGCCGGAATCGTCTGTTTCCTTCCCCACCACTGCATAGTCATAGGTGTACGCCTCTTGTTCTGAATGAATATAATCCCGAAATTCGTAGGGCAAATTCAACCTTAATTGTTCGATTGACATATAGCGCATATTGGTTCGGCGCAAATAGCAATTATCCAACGGAAGAACAACAACCGCATTGCGACATTTCATTTGATTGGCCTTCGCCATACTTTTCAACAGCTCGCCCATTGCTTCAAACGACAGAATATGCCCATCCCTAACCAAATTGTCCGGTGTGGTTTCTATCGCCACCTTTGAAGCAACGCCATCGTTAATCTGAACCATTTTAATGCTGCTTTCTCCGATATGTATTCCTGTATACGTTTTGGACATTGTAACCCTCCCCTATTTCAAATGAATAAGAAAATGATAAAAGCAGAAAAAAGACTTCCTTGAGCTATCTTTCTTCACCAATCCATAGATTTTCTCTACAAATGCTATATGAATCCAAGCTGTTTTGAAGCAGACTTGGTTATGTTCAAATTAATTTTTTTCGTACGCTAAAATAATCCCAAATATAGATCAATCAAAGGCTCTGCAACGAAAACAGAAACCATCGCCGCCAAAGCAATGGACGGCCCAAAGGGAAAAGCCATGGGATTTTCTTCATCGCCAACGCGAATATTTTGAAAAACAACTGTAAAAATAATACCAATCATGCAAGACAATAATACCAGAAAAAGATTGCTTTTTATACTAAAATATAATCCAACCATAAAGTAAAGCTTAATATCTCCCCCGCCCATGCTCTCTTTTTTGAGAACGCGATCCATGACAACAGAGAGAAGCAAAATGGGGACAGAAATGGCGAAGCCAGAAATCACTCCATCAATAAGGTTGGAAAAAATATTTTCCTCAATCAAACAAGTAAACAAAATAAAATTTATGATTCCAGATAATATAAAACCGTTTGGTATCAGGGCTGTATCCAAATCCACCAAGGCTACCGCCAGAAGGATTAACGCAAAAACCATATACTTTAGGCTATCAAGACTTACGTCAAATTTCAAAACAATTCCCAAAAAAACGATAGCTGTCAACAGCTCCGTAATGGGGTAGCGCAGGGATATTTTTTCTTTGCAGCAACGGCTTTTCCCCTTTTGCAGTAAATAAGACAAAACGGGAATCAGCTCAATGGGCGTCAGGGTATGTCCACAAACAGCACAATGGCTTCTGCCGTGAATAAAATCCTCGCCGTGGGCAATACGCCACGCAACACAGTTGATGAAGCTGCCCATAACCAAGCCTATGACAAACGTTACAGTCAAAATATATGTATTTAAAAAAACGCCATATTGAAGCATATTATCTCTCCCTCGTAATCCAAAACCAACGATAGAACTGCAACCCGATTCAGTTCTATCGTGGTAATCGGATTGAGAATTAAGCGGTGACTAGTATACCGCCAAAACTATAAAATTTATAAATTATTAAGGTTTAGGTACCGCTGCAGCTTCTGCTGGGAAAGTTACATCGGGATAATTAGTATTATCCCCAGAGTAATATGTAATCTTAAAATCTTCAGCACTTGTTCCTGCAACATATGCATGAGCACCTGTTAACTGAATCTTTGTATCAGAATAGGTGGTAGCTAAAGTATTAGTCGTAGGATTATTCATTTCTTTAATTTGCTCTTCTGCATACCATGCGCGAACATTTGCAACGTCAGCGGTATATTTTGCTTTTTTCAATGCACCACTAAACGTAGGGATTGCAATGGCAACCAAAATCGCAATGATTGCAATAACAATCAACATTTCCATCAATGTAAAGCCTTTTTTCGTTTTTAACAATTTCATCTTATTTTTCCTCCTCTTTATCAATTTAATCTTTAATCTATATATCCTTTGTGAGCGGGTTCTCACAAATGAATACCAAAAGTTATGTGGGCAAAGCCCGTGGCACAAATGCCATATATTTCAGTTTTATCTATCTCTTTCGGTGATTTCCCAAGGCTTAAATTCCCCCATAAAGAGAGAACATTGGGGCATACACAGAAATCAGGATAAACATAACGACAACTGCAAGTACGCATATAATAATTGGCTCCAAAAGGGTTACCATCCTTGAGGACTGTATGTCAATTTCATTATCATAAAATTCCCCTATGGTATCCAAGGTGGTTTCAAGGGAGCCTGTTTCTTCCCCTACTGCCGTCATTTCCACCAAAAGCTGGGGCAGCTCCGTTCGGTTATGTAAGCTATCACCCAGTCGTTTGCCTTCCTCCAGCATGGCTGCCGTTGCCAAAACCTGACTACCGATATAATCATTATCCATAACCCTGCCCGTAATAGAAACGGCTTCGACAACGGACAAGCCTGCTTCCAGAAGGGTGGACATGGTAGCCGCAAATTGTGATGCCTGCTTTAATGCCGCCAAATTCCCAAAAACAGGAATTCTAAGCTTAAATCGCTCCAGCTTCAAATGGCTGGTTTCCCGCTTATCAAACACTTTATATACAGTAATGCCAAAGGCAATTGCCGCTACCAAGGCAAACCAATAATTGATGAAAAAGTCCGACATTCCAATTAACATCCTTGTGGGAAGGGGAAGCTCTATCCCCATTTCCCCAAAGCTAGACACAAAAACCGGTACCGCTTTTACCATAATAATAATGATAACAACGACCGCTACAATCATTGTGAACGTAGGGTAAACCATGGCATTTTTGACCTTGCCCTTCATTCTTGAGCTTTTGTCAAAATAGTCATGCAAACGGCGAAAGGAATGTTCCAACGTACCTGATTCCTCGCCTGAGCGTATGGTTTCAATAAAGGTGATAGGCAGCCCCGGCCCTTTGGATTGAAAGCTTTTTGCCAAGCTCATGCCTGCTGATAATTCTTTCGCAACAGCATCCATAATAATTTTAAGCTTTTTATTCTCCGTTTGTGCCGCTATCATTTCAACTGCACGCATAATGGGAAGGCCTGCACCAACAATAATGGAAAGCTGGGAACAAAGAATAGACAAAGCCTTTTCATTGATTTTTCCAGTAACAATATTGCCTTTTCCAAATTTAACCTCGTAAATGCTTTTTACAACTTCACAGCTTTCTTTTATCTTTTTTACAGCCTCGTATTCATCATAGGCCTCAACAAAGCCTTCCACCTCGGCGCCTTTTTTGGAAATAGCCTTATATCTATAAGTGAGCAATCACATCACCTCTTTCTATTCGCCAAACCCCAGCTTTATGTGATGGATTTTTTTACAAAATCCAAGTTTTTTGCCGCAGACAAGGCTGTTTTTAATGATATTTTTTTATCGCGATAAAGCTTAATGACTGCGTTGTCCATTGTAATAGCCCCTTTATCAGCTGTTGTTGAAATAACATTATCAATCTGGGGAGATTTCCCCTCTCTGATTAAATTTTTGATTGCCGAATTCACCAGCATATATTCGCAAGCAAGAATACGCCCGCTGCCATCTTTTTTGGGTAAAAGCTGTTGGGATAAAACCGCCAAAAGCGTGATGGAAAGCTGCAAACGAATTTGTTGCTGCCGTCCTTCGGGAAAGGAATCCACAATACGATCCACCGTTTCCGCAGCAGAACCCGTATGCAGGGTTGTTAAAACAAGATGCCCCGTTTCCGCAGCCTTTAACGCCGTTTCCATTGTGATGGTATCTCGCATTTCCCCAATCAAAATCACATCGGGGTCCTCTCTTAACACAGCGCGAAGCCCTGTTTCGTAGCTCTTTGTATCCCGCCCCACTTCTCTTTGGTTAAAAATCGACCGATCTGGCTTGTAGACATACTCTATGGGATCCTCCAAGGTAATCACATGGCAATCTCTTGTATGATTAATACGATCTATCAACGAGGCCAGTGTCGTTGATTTGCCCGAGCCCGTCTGCCCCGTTACAATAATAATTCCGCGATTTAATTCCGTCAATCTATCCACTACATCGGGCAGCCCCAATGTGTCAAGGCTTGGAATTTTATCATTTAAAAGTCTGATAACAACGGAGGTATGCTCCTGCTGTCTAAATAAATTGATACGCACACGTACCCCACCAATAGTTCTGGCTAAATCCATTTCACCAACCTTCAGAAAATCCTCATAGCCTTCTCTTGCCAATTCCTTAGCATAGCTATCGCAAAGTTCATCCGTCAGCACAAAATCCGCCATGGATTCCAAGCTGCCTGTCACACGGCATTTTGGAGGCAAGCCAAAAACCAAATGAATATCTGATGCTTTTTTGGTATTTGCATTTAATACTAACTCATCAATTTTCATAGTCAAAGTCCTCTACATTGGTTATTCTC
>JAQUSU010000034.1 GCA_028710085.1 Anaerotignum sp. | reverse complement strand
AAAAAATTGATATTACCAAAGCGGCTGCCTCAAAAGAGGGCTATCCCTACACTTGGACAACTGCCCAAGGCACGAGCATCACCGCGATTGTTTTCGGAACACCCGAAGCACATTCAATCCAGTTGGACTAGGTCAAGACCTTGAGGGCTTTGCCCTCAAACATCCACAAGGGTTTCACCCTTGACCCTAAAAGGGGTGTCCCATTTTTTTGGGACACCCCTAAAATAAAAGTTTTTGGTCTTGCTTTTTTCAAAAAGCAAGCGGGTTTGGGCAGCGCCCAAGGTCTTTATTGATTGAGCAACGCCCAAGGTCTTTATGATTAGAACTCCATTTTTCCCTTCAAGTATGCAGTCAGCTCGGCAATGGGCATTCTAATCTGCTCCATGGTGTCTCTGTCACGCACAGTCACGCTTTGATCCTCTAGGGAATCAAAGTCGAAAGTGATGCAGAAAGGTGTACCGATTTCATCCTGTCTGCGGTAACGCTTTCCGATGGAACCGGATTCGTCATAATCGCAGTGGAATTCCTTGGAAAGCAATGCATAAACCTCCGTTGCCTTGTCTCCCAGCTTTTTGGAAAGAGGTAGCACGGCAGCCTTTACAGGCGCAATGGCAGGATGGAAATGCAATACCGTTCTTACGTCACCCTCGCCAACCTCTTCTTCGTCATAAGCTTCACACAGGAACGCCAACGTCACACGGTCAGCACCCAAGGAAGGCTCAATGCAAAAAGGAATATATTTTTCGTTCTTTTCCTGATCGTAATAGGTCATATCCTGACCGCTTACGTCTTGGTGACATCTTAAGTCGAAATTGGTTCTGTCGGCAATGCCCCAAAGCTCGCCCCAGCCAAAGGGGAATCTGAACTCAATGTCTGTGGTTGCGTTGCTGTAGTGGCTCAATTCCTCCTGCTCATGGTCACGCAGACGGATGCTGTCTTCCTTCATATTCAGCTTTAACAGCCATTCCTTGCAGAAGCTTCTCCAATACTCAAACCACTGCAAATCAGTACCTGGTTCGCAGAAAAATTCAAGCTCCATCTGCTCAAATTCTCTGGTACGGAAGGTAAAATTACCGGGTGTAATTTCGTTACGGAAGGACTTACCAATCTGTCCGATACCAAAGGGCAGCTTCTTTCTGCTGGTACGCTGAACGTTTTTAAAGTTTACAAAAATACCCTGGGCTGTTTCGGGACGAAGGTAAACCACATTTTTTGCATCCTCCGTAACACCCTGAAAGGTTTTAAACATCAAGTTAAACTGGCGAATATCCGTAAAGTTGTGGGCACCGCAAGAAGGGCAGGCAACCTGATGCTCGTCAATAAAATTCTTCATTTCGTCATTGCTCCAGCCATCAACAGCCGCTTCAGGCATATCATGCTGCGCAATATAATCCTCAATAATTTTATCTGCACGGAAACGCTCCTTACATTCCTTACAATCCATCAAAGGATCGCTAAAGCCGCCAACGTGGCCGGAAGCAACCCAAGTTTGAGGGTTCATCAAAATGGCGCAATCTACGCCAACATTATAAGGGCTTTCCTGAATAAATTTCTTCCACCATGCCTTTTTTACGTTGTTTTTCAGCTCAACACCGATGGGGCCGTAATCCCAAGTGTTTGCCAAGCCACCGTAAATTTCGGAGCCGGGGTACACAAAGCCTCTATTTTTCGCCAACGCAACTACTTTTTCCATTGTTTTTTCTGTCATAATAATTCCTCCTTCAAAAAAGTACGATAGGTTTTTTACCGAGGAAAGGAAATAAAAAAAACTCCCCTCCCTCGCTGTAAAAGCAAGGGACGAAAGTCTATCTTCCGCGGTTCCACCCTTATTGATTTATGCTAAATACATAAATCCACTCTTGTGAAGTCCTGCTCCAAAGTGCCTTTCTCCGTATTCTGCTGCCCTCTTTACACCAATGGAAGGCTCTCTGAAAACATATTACGGTTACTCCTCTTTTTCATCGCAGTTATTCGATTTAGCCATTATCCTAGCACTTTCCCCGTTTTCTGTCAATACCTAATTTTCGTAAGCTATAATTCCTTGCTGAATTCGCGGCTTTTCAAGCTTACGCCCATATGTACCTCCAAATATCGACGCAAAACAGCATCCATTTGTTCCATCGCTTCCTCGGAAAGTGTAAAGGCGAAAATCTGCTTTTCCTCCCTTTGGGCAACAAAGGAAATTGCCTTTTGCACAGCCGATAGCAGTGGAATTTCTCCGCCATGGCAATGCGCTTTGCAAAGAAACTCACCACTGGTTTCATTGAAAAACAACGGCTCTTCTTCCATTCCGCAAACCATACAGCCCCCGTCAGACAAGAAGCCTGAAAGCTGCAAATATTTCACCTCAAAAATACGGGAAATCAATCTTGGGGGCAGTTGTGTTTTATCCAAAGCCGCCAAGGCATACAGCAGAAGCCTTAAGGTTTCATCCTGTTCCATTCCCAACGGGCAGGTTTTCTCCACTATTTCCGCCAAATAAACCGCCTCTGCAAGCTTATCCATATCCATTCGTATGCCATAAAAGCTTTCGATTAAATCCGCCTGTGTGAGAGAATAAAAGCCCTTGCCCTCATAGACCAAAAAATCGCAATAGGAAAAAAGCTGTGTACCCGAAAGCAGCTTACTTTTGGTATTTTTCGCACCACGGGCACTCAGCATAACCCGACCCACGTCCTTTGCCAGAACCAAAATACGTTTACTGCTCTCGCCATTTTGATTCTCCCCAATCACGATGCCTCTCAGTTCAACTACACCCACTTTTTCCCCTCGTTTTCCATTTTAAAGATTAAGTTCAAAAGATTAAGTTCTCGGGACTCTGTCCCGAACCTTGCAAGCCTTTGTAAAGGCTTGAGCGAAACTTTTATACGCAAAAATTTCATTTTTGCTAGTACTTCTATTTCCTCCAAAAACCGCATGTATATGTGGTTTTCAATCAAAGTTTTTGGTCTTGCTTTTTACAAAAAGCAAGCAGGTTTGGGCGGCGCCCAAGGTCTTCCTGTTTTAATAAAAATTCTTATTTTGCGAGCTATCTGCGATTCTCCGTCGGGGATTTGGCCTATCTCCCATACCGGATTTGTACCGAATATAATCTTCCACATTGCCTGATTGCACAAACTTTTGCCAGTATGCTTTTTTATTTTTCTCGTCCATAAAACCGTCCCCTTTCTTGGCTTATGTTATGGAAGAAAGCAAAAAGCATACAGGTAAAATAATGTCAACAGCTCCAAAATAAGCGCCAAATACCGATTTTATCAGATATTTCGTTTATCATATCCAAAATTTTTCAGTAAAAAATCACTGTCACGCCAGTCTTTTTTTACCTTCACCCAAAGCTGCAAATAAATAGGAGAGCCCAGCAGCCGTTCCATATCTCGTCTCGCTTGAGAACCGATTTTTTTTAACATAGTACCCTGCTTGCCTATAATCATTCCCTTATGGGAATCCTTTTCACAATAAATGGTCGCCTCAACATCTACCATATTCTGGTCTTGACGTTTTTTCATGGACATGATTTCCACCGCAATTCCGTGGGGAATTTCATCCTGAAGCAAATATAATGCCTTTTCCCTGATAATTTCCGAGGCAAGCTGACGTTCCGGCTGATCAGTAATCATATCGCCCGGAAAATACTGCGGGCCTTCGGGCAAATATTTTTTAATCACCCGCATTAATTCCTCCGTATTGCTACCCTTCATGGCGGAAATAGGAACTACCTCTATAAAGGAATACAGCTTTCGATAGGTTTCAATGATTTCCAAAAGCCGTTCGCGTTCGATGGTATCAATTTTATTAATGACCAACACCACAGGTGTTTTTACGTTTTCCAGACGGTCAATCACATATTGATCCATCTCTACCACTTTCTGCGTAGGCTCAATGAGCATCAAAACCAAGTCCACCTCATTAAAGGTATTCTCCGCAGAACGTACCATAAATTCACCCAGCTTATGCTTGGGCTTATGAATCCCCGGGGTATCCAAAAATACGCACTGAAAATCCTCTTTGGTTAAAATACTGGTGATTTTATTTCGGGTTGTTTGCGGTTTATGGGAGGTAATGGCAATTTTTTCACCAATCAGGCAATTCATTAACGTGGATTTTCCCACGTTTGGTCTGCCGATTAAGGCAACAAAGCCGGAATGAAATTTTTTCATACTTGTCCCTCTGCTTTCTCTGCTTCTATATACGCCTTAAATTCCGCTTCCTTGGCCTCCCAATCCTTTTGCATATCCAACAAAACCATATATTGCAGCCAACGGTCGTTTTTGGTATCAATATCCTCTTGAGTTAAGCCTTTGATTAAGGTTAACGCCTGATAATACTTCATGCCATCCTCTGCCGTCATATATTCAGACTTCATGCCCAACACAACACAAATTTTATTGGGAAGCGCGTACCTTCTGATTTCCTCCTGCACGCCTTCTATGCTTTTGCCCATTTCCCGCATGAATTCCATTGCGTTTTTATAATGAATCACATACTCGCTTTCCTTGATTTTTATGCGTTGTGCATTCCAATGCTCCTCAATATACGCCACCACTTCCTCCATGGTTTTTGCGTTGGGTTTTACTTCTATTTTAGAAAATTTTTCTTTCAATGCATTCATATTTAAATTCCTCCTAAATTCTACCTAAGTTCTCGAAAAAGACAAGTTCTCGGGACCCTGTCCCGAACCCTGCAAGCCTTTGAAAAGGCTTGACCTAAACTTTATATGGCAAAAATTATATTTTTGCGGTTTCTTATTAAGCCTTGGGTATGATGGAAATGACGGTTATTTTTTCTATCATTTCTCATTTTCTCTATTATATCCGCATATTGCTTATTTCACAAGCAAGCGCAAATGCTTATTAAAATGCCATTCTTTTGCCCATAAAAACTGTCATTCTTACTTTTATCACCAAAAGAAATTATTTTTTAACTACAAAAAAACGTCACTGTCCCCTCAGCTCGTCCCACCTTTTGCGGATTGCCTTCATATCCTCCCAAGCGGGGCGCTTTTTCTGTTCATCACGCAACAGCGCCGAGGGGTGATAGGTGGCAATAAAATCATAGCCTTGTTTGGGAAACCAAATTCCCCTTTGGCGTGTGATCCGAAATTTAGGGTCAATAATCGTGGTTGCCGCAATTCTTCCCAAGCAGACAATGATTTTGGGTTCAATTAATTTTAACTGGTACCGCAAATAATTTAAGCAAGCCTGTTTTTCGTCATCATGGGGGTCTCTATTCCCCGGCGGACGGCACTTCACAATATTTGTGATATATACCTCCTCCAAGGAAAGCCCCACGCTTGCCAGCATTTTATCCAAAAGCTGACCTGCGGGGCCAACAAAAGCTTTCCCCTGCAAATCCTCCTGCTGCCCCGGCCCCTCACCGACAAACAAAATATCCGCCTTGGGGTTTCCTTTGCCGATGACTACATTGGTACGCATCTCCCAAAGCCTGCATTTTTTGCAGCTGCGACAAGCGCCTTCTAACGTTTCCCAGCTCTTTTGAAGCATAGTCCTCCCCCGCTTTATTTAATATCCTCTCCACGAAAGCCCATAGGCAATAATTCCTTCAGCTTCATTACCTTCATGCCCTCCGCATCACTGTCCAAAATCACTTCGCCCTCAGGCATAAATTCATATAGCACCTGTCTGCAAATTCCGCAGGGTGCTGCATAATCCCCCGAGCTGGCTACCACTGCAATTTTTTCAAATTCTCTAACACCCTCGGAAATTGCCTTTGTGACTGCGGTTCTCTCTGCACAAATGGTAGCGCCAAAGGATGCATTTTCCACATTGCAGCCAAAAAAAACCGTTCCGTCCTTTGCCAATAAAGCCGCACCAACCTTGAATTTTGAGTAAGGCGCATAGGCTTTTTCCATCGCTTCTTTTGCCAAAACAATCAATTCTTGATTTTCCATAAAAACATCTCCTCTATTCTCTGGGGATTCCGGCTTTATTCAGTATTTCCCGCTGCTTTTGAAACATTTCCTTTTCTTCTTCTTCCTCCATATGGTCGTAGCCCAAAAGGTGGAGCATACTATGGGCGGTTAAAAAAGCAAGCTCCCGTTTCAAGGAATGTCCATATTCCTCCGCCTGCTCCTTGGCACGCCCCAAGGATATAATAATGTCCCCCAAAAGCACCTCATTTTTTTCATTGAAATCAGGCCGTTCCCCTTCCTCAAAGGTCAATAAGGGAAAGCTCAAAACATCCGTTGCCCGATCAATGCCACGAAACTGCTTGTTGATTTGACGGATTTCTTCGTTATCCACAATGGAAACGCTGACCTCACAAGGCTTTGCAAAGCCTTCATACGCCAAGGAATCATATATTATTTTTTCTATCCCTTGAGAAAGCTCCAAGGAAAGGGCTTCCTCCGTCCGATTATCAATCAGTATTGTCAATGCTATTCTCCTCTTTCTCAACCTCTGTTTTACGGGCTGCCGCTTCAATTTCCTCTTTTTTCGGATAGCTGACTCTTTCATGGTACATCCCTTGGAACACCTTCAAAAAAGACTTTTGTATGATTGCCAGCTCATGAATTGCTAAACCGCTGCGATTTAGTTGTCCGTCGTCCAGCTTGTCCTTTATGAGCGTCTGAATGGAGGCCTCTGCTTCCTCCAAGGTTTTTCCGCTGCCAAGCATGGCACGAACCGCCGCCTCTACCGTATCGGCAAGCATCACTACTGCCGATTCTCTGCCTGTGGGAATTGGCCCATCATAGCGATACTCCGCTTCATTTACATTTTCCGCGCCATAGGTCTTTAATGCCTTAAAGTAAAAATATTTTACTAATGAGGTTCCATGGTGCTCCTTCATAATGTTTATAATCGCCCTAGGCAGCCCATATTCCATCCCCAGCTCTGCCCCTGCTTTTGTATGCTGGGTAATAATACGCGCGCTGGATTTGGGCTCAATATCGTCATGGGGGTTATGCCCCGTTTGATTTTCCGCAAAAAACATGGGATATTTCAGCTTTCCAATATCATGATAATATGCCCCTGCCCTCGCCAAAGCGGTGTTTCCGCCAATTTCATAAACAGCGGTTTCCGCCAAATTCGCCACAATCAGGCTATGGTGATATGTACCGGGTGCTTCAATCATCAGTCTGCGTAAAAGCTCATTGTTAGGATTGGTCAATTCCAAAAGGCGTAAGGGGGTATTTGCCTCAAACACGCCTTCCCAAAAGGGCAAGCTGCCAACGGCAATGACGACCGCAATCAAGCCCATTAATGCCCCCAAGGCGGAGGCAATCAGCAGCTGGGTGGTATATCCATCCCTGAAAAAAAGCCCTGCCGCAAGCATGGTTACAAAACTTATCACCGCCATCCCTACCGCAACGGGAACCATACGAGAGCGTTTCTCCGTTTTTTGAATCAGCAAAGCCCCAAAAGAGCCGCTGGTTAAGGCATAGATTAAAAATTCAACATCCCCGCTAAAAATCATGCAGGCAACGATGGAAAAAAAGCAATTCATCAAAAGTGACATGCGTCGGCCGATTAAAAGACTGATCAGCATGGCAAACAGGCATAAGGGAATCAAGGAATAGTAGGGCAATAATGCCATTGCCTTACATAAGAGAATCATAATCATGTATACAGTAAACAACATGCGAATTTCATTCTTTTTTAAAACGACTGCACCCTTATTCCAAAAGAAAAACAGCCCGATTGCACCAAAAAGCAAAAGAACAATCACAGAGCTTCCTAAAAACGGCAATAGCTTTCCGTTATTTTCAGAATCTCCAATGAGCTTTAAGGAAACCAGTCTATCATAAATATCTTGGGTAATGATTTCTCCCTCGTCCACAATTTTTTGGTTCTTGCGAATCAAAACATTGCTGACTTCGCTGCGCTTTTCTTCCCTTGCCGCTTCCATGGCGTCTTCATCCAAAACTAGGTTTGGATCCAAGGCAGCGGAAACAATGGTGTACGCCATCTCTTTTAAGTCCTCACTCCAAGGAGTTGCATCCACCCCTGCTTTTACCTGCGCCTTGCCTTCTTCCAGCTCATCTGCGGAAAGGCCTTCGCTGTAAATTTGGTTTAGTATTCCAACGCAATCCTCTGTATACAAAATACGGTTTGATAAGGGCATTACCTGATACGCCGTCAGCTGGGGATTACTCAGCACCACGGGAAGCTTCAAGGAGGCTTCTTTCACCATTTGATAAAAGTCATCCCCGTCTTGCATTTTCAAGATTAAATCGTTCAGCTCCTGAAACACATCGTTTACTTGCTTTGTGCTGTTTTCCTCTACGGTAATATCGCTTTTGTAAATCGGCCCAACGCTGTTTGCCGCCGCCGTTTTCAGCTTCTCCGTCGTTACCTCATCTACCGTATCTCTGGCAGCCACATAGCGTTTTACCGCCACATCTCCCACCTGAACAATTTCTTCACTTTGTCCATAAGGCCCAATGCCAACAGAAAGTACCGTTACAAAAAAAGCAATCGCCAAGAAAATCCATTGGGAATAGCTTCTAATACCTACCTCTTTTATCTTTTTTGTCATCCTGATCACTCCGCTTCTTGGTTTCAAATTTTTCATACGCTAGAATGATTTTTTGTACCAACGGATGACGTACAACGTCCTTATTGGTTAGCGTAATCATACCGATTCCTTCAATGCCTGACAGAATTCTGGTTGCTTCCATCAAGCCCGAGCGTTTCCCCTCCACTAGGTCGATCTGTGTCAAATCCCCCGTAATCACTGCCTTGGAGCCATAGCCAATGCGGGTTAAGAACATTTTCATCTGTTCCGGCGTTGTATTTTGCGCCTCATCCAAAACAATAAAAGCGTTATCCAGCGTACGCCCACGCATATATGCCAAGGGGGCAACCTCAATTAAGCCCCGCTCCATATTTTTCAAGAAATTCTCCGAGCCCATAATTTCGTAAAGGGCATCATAAAGAGGCCGTAAATAAGGGTCTACCTTTTGCTGCAAATCCCCGGGCAAAAACCCAAGCTTTTCCCCGGCTTCAATGGCAGGACGCGTCAAAATAATTCGCCCCACTTCGTTATTTTTAAACGCGGTAATTGCCATTGCCATTGCCAGATAGGTTTTCCCCGTCCCCGCAGGGCCAACACCAAAAACCATGGTATTATTTTTAATCAAGTCCACATAATTTTTCTGCCCCAGTGTTTTCGCCTTCAAAGGTCTGCCATTTGCGGTAATGCAAATCAAATCGTTGTAAACCTTCTCCACTTCCTCCAAATTCATCTCTTCGGCGGCAGTAATAAAATAGTTCAGGTTTTGATCCGTAATTTCCTCGCCTTTTTTTGCCAAAGCGGCTATGGAATTCATCACACTCCACGCCTTATGCACACCGCCGTCTTCTCCGGTGATTTTAATGTTATCCCCACGGTTCACTATTTTCACATGAAACGCTTTCTCCATTTTTCTTATATTTGCATCAAACTGTCCAAAAACAGGTAGCATCACCCTATTATCCATCTGTATCGTTCTCTCGATCTGTGCCATCTACGGCATCCCGCCCTTTCTCTGCTTTTTGTTTTTCATCAATTCGCTCGATCAATTCTGCTTGCCCCTCGGCACGCACACAATCGGTATATTCTTGGTAATGCACATCAATTTTATCTATTGTACCATATTGACTTAAGTCTTGCTCCGTTTTTTCTCTTAAGGTTTGCGCCAGCTCCGCCTTTGCTTCCTCCACTGTACGGCTTTTTTTCTCAACGGTATATATATTATATTGCTCTTTTATGATAGAAATAGGCACTTTATAATCGCCCAAGGCTAAATCTTTTTGAAAAATGATTTCTGCATCGGCTTCTTTCCCATCCAAGGATGGCTGGATAAAGTCCGCATCCTTTCCCCAAAAGCTTATGATTTGATTTGTCTTTGTTTCGCCGGTATAAACCTTCTCCTCGTATGTAAGGGGCAATTCGGCACTTAACTGCTGCCAAACCTTGGCTGTCACTGTGCCTTCCGCCGCCACATACTCCGTATGCTGTTCCTCGCCCTCCAGTCCAATTAAAACCTGGGAGGAGATCAGCACATCACCTTTTTTCACAACATCCCCGGCTTTCACCTGGGGCGATCCTCTTTCAGCCGTTATTTTTAAAATAACGCCATCCATAGTCGCAACCACATCACAGGGCGTTTCCTTATCCACCACTTCTGCCTTTTCAATGGTTTCCGCAATCTTTATGGTCACATCGGTTCCCTTGATTCCCACACTTACCCAAGAAATATCGGGAAATTGCACCAATATTTCTTTTGTAATCTCCTCAGGGTCGACCCCACGCTTCCAAGCGGCGGGTTTTAGACCCAATTCCTGGCAATAGCTCAGAATATCCGCCTCTGCCACCCGTTCATTTCCTTCCACACGAATCACCCAAATGAAGGAGGAAAGAAAAAAAAGCCCAACGGCAAAAGCCAAAATTCCGGCGGTTAAAACCTGACGCCCTCGAAAGCGTCGAATTTTCGCAGGAAGTCCGCCATAGCCCTGCACCTCTAGCCTACACCCAGTTTTCTCCGCACACATGGAAACAATATCCATATTTCCCAAAGGCACTTTCATTTTCACTCCGGCACCATCAGTCCCCACATCCCATAAATATACTCCACGATAGGAAAGCATATTCATAAACCGTTCTGCGGCAAAGCCATGCACTTTTATCATAACATATCCACAGAAATAATACCATAATGCAAGAAACAAAATCCTCACCCCATCAGGTTAAAAATTCCAGCGTAGCCACCTTGCCACGAATCACCAGCACATCTCCTGTAAGCTGCTTTAGCCCCAAACCCTGCCCACGGATGCACAGCGTTCCCGCCTTTGTTCCAATGCGGATGCTCTCTTCTCCATAGGTCAATATTCCTTTATGATTTTCAACGGTAATTTCCTCCCGCCCCGTTAAGGAAATCAACGGCAAATCCAGAATAATCTCCTTTGGCAGGTCCAAAGCCTCTGACACGTCCCTGCGTATATCCATATTTTTCATCACCATCCGAAAAACCATTTGTTTACATTATGCTTAAAAATACAAAGAAATACCTTGTCTACCAATGTTCAGGGCCTTCAGTAAAGCCGTCCTTCTCGCAATACAAAAAAAAGTACGATCTCTTATCCCAAGAAATCGTACTTAAACGGCTGGTAAGGTCAAAATATTAAGGTCAAGACACAAGGTCAAGACCTTGAGGGCTTTGCCCTCAAACTTCCACAAGGGTTTCACCCTTGACCCTTCTGAAGCCGCATAAATATGCGGCTTGAATAAAAGTTTTTGGTCTTGCTTTTTCCTTGCCATTGCACCCTTCTGAAACCGCATAGATATGCGGTTTAAAATTAAAAGTTTTTGGTCTTGCTTTTTTCAAAAAGCAAGTAGGTTTGGGCAAAGCCCAAGGTCTCCGCCTTTATCTTTACCCTAAAAGGGCTCTGTCGTTTGCAAACTCGCTGCCGCTTGCCACGGAGAATTTTTGCAATAAATCCTCTACGGTCAGCTTCTTCTTTTCTTCGCCTTTAATGTCTAATATAATTCGCCCGTCCCACATCATAATCAAACGGTTCCCGTGGGCAATGGCATCCTTCATGTTATGGGTAACCATTAAAGCCGTTAAGCCATTTTCCGCAATGATTCGGTCGGAAAGCTCCAAAACCTTCGCCGCTGTTTTGGGGTCTAAGGCCGCAGTATGCTCATCCAGTAAAAGAAGCTTCGGCTTTTTCAATGTGGCCATAAGCAAGGTAAGCGCCTGTCTTTGACCGCCGGAAAGCAGCCCAACCTTGGCTCTAAGGCGTGTTTCCAAGCCTAGGTCAAGGGTCTTTAAAAGCTCCTTATACCATTCTCTCTCCTTGGCAGTAATTCCCCAGCGAAGCCCTCGGGTTTGCCCTCTGCGGTATGCTATGGCAAGGTTCTCCTCAATTTCCATATCTGCCGCCGTTCCAGTCATAGGGTCCTGAAATACACGACCCAAATAAATGGCTCTCTTATGCTCGGGTAATTTTGTAACATCAACCCCATCAATCATAACCTGCCCACTGTCTACAGGCCAAACACCAGCAACAGCATTAAGCATGGTGGATTTGCCTGCGCCGTTTCCGCCGATAATCGTCACAAAATCCCCCGCTTCCAGGGTAAGGTTTACACCGTTTAAAGCCTTTTTTTCACTGGGCGAATTGGGGTTGAAGGTTTTATAAATCTCTTTTAATTCAAGCATTTGCCTTCCCTCCCTTTTTCCCGTGCTTCGTATAATATTGACCTCTTAAATATGGCACCGCCAAGAAAGCAGCTACAATCAGCGCACTTACCAGCTTTAGGTCTGTAGTTTCCAAGCCTAGCTGCAACACAATGGTGATGACAACAAAATACAAAATTGCGCCAAAAACGACACCTACTAAGCGAAACGCAAAGTTGTGGAATATCCTGCCGAATAAAACGCCGCCGATAATAACCGCCGCCAAGCCAATAACAATGGCACCACGGCCCATATTTACGTCTGCATTGCCCTGATATTGGGCATATAACGCACCTGATAAACCAACCAAACCGTTGGAAAGCATTAACCCGATAATTTTCATTGATTTGGTATTAATCCCTTGGGCTCTGGACATGTTTTCATTGTTGCCCGTTGCACGAATGGAGCGTCCAAGCTCCGTGCCGAAAAACCAATATAAAATTGCGATGACAGCCACGCAAAAAATTGCGGAAACAAAAATTGCTTTTGGAATATCCCGCAGGCTCAAAAGCAAATTGTATTTGTCAACGCTAATGGCCTGATTGGATTTCCCCATAATACGCATATTTACGGAGTATAAGCCCAGCTGTGTCAAAATGCCCGATAAAATCGCCGGAATGCCAAAGGTTACATGGAACACCCCTGTTACCAGGCCCGCCAGCATCCCTGCTATGGTTGCGCCAACCAAGGCAAGAAAAGGACTATATCCTGCAAGCATCATCATGACCGCTACGGCACCGCCCGTGCATAGGCTTCCATCTACCGTCAAATCCGCATAATCCAACACCTTATAAGTAATATAGACACCAATGGCCAAAAGGCCCCAAATGAGCCCCTGTGCCACAGAACCGGGCACCGCCTTCATTAATGCTATGACATTCATGCCATTCCTCCCCCAATCTTTTTCCTCTCTTTTGTAGAAAAAAGGGAGCGGTCAGTAAACTGCCCCGCTCTGCCTTTTATTTTTTTTATAAGCTTAATTATTGAATTGCTTCAAAACCTTCTGGCATTGTTACGCCCAAAGCCTCGGCGATTTCAGCGTTGTATTTGGGAACAATATTATCAGAAACGAAACCAATGGGCATTGTTGCAGGGTCTGCACCATTTACCAAAATTTCATAAGCCATTTCACCGGCCTTTTGTCCTAAATCATAGAAGCTGATGCTCAGTGTTGCCAAGCCGCCCGATTTACACATACCTTCTTCACCGGCAAATACAGGGATACCGGCAGGAACGGTTACGTTCTTAACGATTTCCATGTTGCTTGCCATTGTGTTATCCGTAGGAATAAATACTGTGTCGCATTCACTTACCGCACTTGTAATGACAGCCTGAACCTCATTAGAATCAGCCGCCGTATATTCTTTGAATTCAATACCAGCCTCTGTCAAAGCCTTCTGCGCCAATTCTGACTGGAATATGGAGTTTGGCTCTGCGCTGCAATATACAATTGCTACTTTCTTTGCGTCAGGGCAAACCTGCTGTAATAATTTAATCTGTTCATCAATGGGTGTTAAGTCAGAAACACCTGTTACGTTTCTGCCAGGTGCTTCATTGGACTCAACCACACCGGCTGTTTTAAAGTCTGTTACAGAGGTACCCACGACAGGAATATCTGCTGTTGCCGCAGCTGCTGCCTGAACAGCACCAGTTGCATTTGCCATAATCAAATCAACACCGCCGGAAACAAATTTTGTTGCAATGGTTGTGCAGTTTGTGCTTTCCCCCTGTGCGTTTTGCACATCGAAGGTTACGGAATCCCCCAACAGCTCCGTCAGCTTATCCTGAAAGCCCTGTGTTGCCGCATCCAAAGCAGGGTGCTCCACCAACTGCATAATCCCTACGGTATAGGTTTTTGCATCTGCGCTTTCCTCCTGTGCAGGTGCAGGGGTCTCAGCTTGGCTCCCGCCGCAGCCTGTCATGGAAATTACCATTGCCGCCATAGCCATTGCGGCTACCAAACGTACTTTATTCTTTTTCATATCTACCACTCCCTCAAATAAATAAACCGCATACTTTAATACATATATGCGGTTATGCTTTAAACTATTAAAGTAATTATAACACGCTTTTGCCCAAAGTCAAGGGAATCTTTAATAATATTTGCACAAAAATTCAAATACAATTTCATACAATTTCACAACTTTCACCAAAAAACAAAAAGACCTACTGGCTTTTTACCAATAGGTCTTTTAATTTTAACTAATGATTATTGATTGCCTTGGAGCATTTTCTTTACAAAACTGCCAACGATTTTGTTATCGGCACGGCCTTTTACTTTCGGTGTAATCACCGCCATGACCTTGCCCATATCTTTAATGCTGGATGCACCGGATTCTTTTACCGCTTCTTCTACGATCGTCTGGATTTCGGCTTCGCTCAATTGCTCTGGAAGGTAACCTAACAAAATGTCGATCTCTTGATTGAGTTTTTCAATCAGATCTGTTCTTCCGCTTTTTTCATAATCAGGAAGGGAATCTTTTCTGCTTTTCAATTGTTTGGAGATTACGTCAATAATGGCTTCATCATCCAACTCGACTTTATTGTCCTTTTCGATCTGAAGAATACCCGAACGAACTAACTGAACAGTATCTTTTCGCACGGAATCCTTTTCTTTCATCGCAGTTTTTAAATCTGCAAATAATTGCTCTTTTAATGACATATCATCATCCCTCTTCGCCGTATAGATTTTATTTAAACTTACGTTTTCTTGCGGCTTCGGATTTCTTTTTGCGCTTTACGCTGGGCTTGTCATAATGCTCTCTTTTGCGGACTTCGCCCATGATACCATCTCTGGCACATGTTCTTTTAAAACGGCGCAATGCGCTGTCTAAGGATTCATTTTCTTTAACTTTTACCTCCGACATGAATTTCCCTCCCTCCAGATGCGAGATTCGTTTGTTGCAAATGATAAAAATCCACGCCAGATTCGTCATTTTTACCACACATTAAAGAATTATACACAAAAAAGCAACAACCGTCAATATAGAGTCTGTTATTTTCCCAAGAAAAAAATTATGCTCTCTATATTTTCCACATTTTTTGAGGAAACCCACTATATATTGATATCCAAAGCCATTTCTTTGTTCTCTTGTTTATTTCAAATTTGCTTCCTTCACCTGTTCCAATACAACCATTCCAAGTGGCGGCACATTTAAGGTGATGCTTTGGCTAAAATGATTCCAAGGCGTTTCCTCAGAAACCATCTCCTCCGTATTCTCCACACCGCTGCCGCCAAAAACAGCACTGTCACTGTTAAAAATTTCCTTATATTTGCCTTCCGCAGGCACTCCCATGCGAAAATCAAAATGGGCTACCGGGGTAAAATTGCAAATACAATAAATTTCCTTCTCCTCACTGCGTCGGATAAAGGAAAGCATAGAAGATTCCTTGTCGTCACACTCAATCCATTGGAACCCATGGGGATCAAAATCCTCTTTCCATAAAGCCTCGTTTTCCAAATAGAACCGATTCAGTGCTTTTACATACGTTTGCATATGCTGATGGTCAGGATATTGCAATAAATGCCAATCCAAGCTTTTTGCCTCACACCACTCATGATACTGACCAAATTCCCCGCCCATAAACAGCAGCTTCTTTCCGGGGTGCCCATACATAAAGCCATAGGCAACGCGAAGATTTGCAAAGCGCTGCCAGTCATCCCCCGGCATTTTTCCAATCAGAGAGCTTTTTTCATGAACCACCTCGTCATGGGAAAGTACCAGAACAAAATTTTCCGAATAATGGTACGCCATCCCAAAGGTTAAGCGGTTATGATGGTTTTTGCGAAACAGCGGATCATTTTTGATATAAAACAGAAAATCATTCATCCAGCCCATATTCCACTTTAGGGTAAAGCCCAAGCCGCCCTCCTTAGGGTCCTTGGTTACCCCAGGCCACGAGGTGGACTCCTCCGCAATCATCATTGCCCCCGGTACGCTTTCTTTCACAATAGAATTCATATGCTTTATAAATTCCACGGCCTCCAGATTTTCACTACCGCCATATTGATTGGGCAGCCATTCACCGGGATCTTTTCCAAAATTAAGATATAGCATAGAAGCAACGGCATCTACCCGCAAACCGTCAATATGGTATTCCTTTAACCAGAATAGGGCATTGCTGATTAGGAAATTGCTGACCTCTTTTCTGCCAAAGTTGAACATATAGGTGCCCCACTGTCTGTGCTCGCCACGGCGAGGGTCTGCATGTTCATACAAAGCAGTTCCGTCAAAGCGCCCAAGACCAAAGGAATCCTTGGGGAAATGGGCAGGTACCCAATCCAAAATAACACCTATGCCGTTATTATGGCATGTATCGATGAAATACTTAAAATCATCCGGCGTACCAAAGCGGCTGGTAGGGGCAAAATAGCCTGTAACCTGATAGCCCCAGCTTCCATCAAAGGGATGCTCTAAAATAGGCAAAAGCTCAATATAGGTATAGCCCATTTCCTTTACATAGCAAACCAGCTTATCCGCCAGCTCCGTATAGGTCAGAAAACGATCGTCCTCCTCAGGTACCCGCATCCACGAGCCCAAATGCACCTCATACACATTCATGGCAGAGGTATACGGACTTTTCTTGCTTCTGGCTGTAAGCCACCTTCTGTCATGCCACTTGTATTTCTTGTGATTATAAAGCACAGAAGCCGTTTCGGGGCGAACCTGGGAAAACCTACCATAAGGGTCTGCCTTATCCACAGGGGTTCCGTCACACTGAATGACATGAAATTTATATTGGTCGTTTTCCACTAAACCGGGAATAAAAAGCTCCCAAACCCCCGAAATGCCTAAACGGCGCATAGGGTTGCGGCGGGTATCCCACTGATTGAAATTTCCAATGACACTTACGCTTTTTGCACTGGGCGCCCAAACCGTAAACGCAGCCCCGCTTGTGCCGCCGTGGCGAATCAGCCGACCGCCCATTTTATCGTAGATTTCATAATGATTTCCTGCGCCAAATAAATATCTGTCGTATTCGGAAATGGTGGGTAAAAAGGAATAGGGATCATAGCTGCGCCAAGTGATGCCGCTGTCATTTGTATATTCCAGCATGTAGCGAAACCATTCTTTTCTCTCCCACAACAGCACCTCAAAAAAACCATCGTCATGAATTTTCGTCATAGGATACTGCTTTTTTTTGTTTTTCATATCTATGATGGTTATTTTTTGTGCACCGGGCAAAAAGGCTCTTACGCCAATGGCAGCTTCCCCGTTTATTTCGATTTCATGCATCCCCAACACTCTATGGGGGTCATAGTGTTCGCCATTTACGATTTGAAAGATATCATACAATTCTGTTATTTCCATAATATCATCCCCTTCCTCCGTTGTGCCTTGCTTTCATCCACACAAAGTTTTTTATTCTTAGGTAATACCGCAGCAGTAAATTGTGCGGTATTACCCTTATTATATACCACATGTCCACTTCTTTCCATACAAATAAACAGGTATTTTCGACAGCTCTAAATATAAAATTGACAAAAAAATAGTTGTCTTGTCATCGTGAATAAATAAGGATATACTAAAATATAAAGTAAATCATTCAAAAATTGTACGATAAGGGGGAATCCAAATGAAATTAATGTTTTTAGGCGCTGCCCACGAAGTCACTGGCAGCTGCCATTATATCGAAGCCTGCGGCAAAAGCATTCTGTTGGATTGCGGCATGGAGCAGGGGCATGATACCTATGAAAACCAAGAAATTCCCGTACCGCCTTCTGCCATTGACTACGTTTTTCTATCCCATGCCCATATTGACCACTCAGGGCTGCTGCCCTTACTTTACAAAAACGGGTTCCGTGGCGAAATTTTTGCAACAGAGGCAACCACCGATCTTTGTCATATTATGCTTTTGGATAGCGCCCACATTCAGGAATTTGAAGCCCAATGGCGTAACCGCAAGGCAAAAAGAGCAGGAAAAGCGGCTTTTGAGCCCCTTTATACCACCCAGGAGGCAGCGGCCGTTGCCGCCCACTTTGTTCCCTGTGATTATGAAAAAGAAATCCCCGTTTCCCATGGAATTACCATTCGTTTTACTGATGTGGGGCATCTTCTTGGCTCCTCCAGCATTGAAATTTGGCTGACAGAAGGGGAAATCACCAAAAAAATTGTATTTTCAGGAGATATTGGAAACACCAATCAGCCCATTATTCATGACCCGCGCTACACAAAGGAAGCTGATTATGTCATTATGGAAAGCACCTATGGCGACCGCTTACATAACGCTCCCCCCGACTATGTGGCAGAATTGGCAAGATATATTCAAGAAGCCTTCGACCGTGGCGGAAATTTGGTGATTCCTGCCTTTGCCGTAGGTAGATCCCAAGAAATATTATATTTTATTCGGGAAATAAAAGAACGAAGACTTGTGAAAAACCACGAAAACTTCAAGGTTTATGTAGATAGTCCTCTTGCCATTGAGGCAACCAAAATCTTTACGGAAAACAGAATGGACTGCTATGATAATGCGGCGATGGAATTGGTGAAAAAAGGGATCAATCCCTTGGAATTTAGGGGTCTTGTTACCGCTGTAACCTCTGAAGATTCTCAGGCAATCAATTTTGATAGAGAACCAAAGGTTATCCTTTCCGCATCCGGAATGTGTGAAGCCGGCCGTATTCGCCACCATTTAAAGCATAACCTTTGGCGAAAGGAAAGTACCATCCTTTTCGTTGGCTATCAGGCCATGGGCACCTTAGGCAGAGCCATTATTGAGGGCATAAAGGAGGTTCGTCTCTTTGGCGAAACCATTTCCGTCAATGCCCATATTGAGCAGCTGGCAGGGGTGAGCGGTCACGCCGACAAAGACGGTTTGCTCCGCTGGATTAACCATTTTGATCCCAAGCCCACTAGGGTGTTTGTGGTTCACGGTGATGACCTTGTTGCCGATGAATTTGCCCGTTGCTTAAACGAGGAATACCAGTATCAAGCCGATGCGCCCTTCAGTGGTGCCTGCTACGATTTGGCAAGCGGCGCTTTATTGACAGAAGGCGTTAAAATACTTGTAACACCCAAAGAGTATCCTCAGCAAAAAATCGTTTCTGAGGGAGGCAAGCGGGCAATCTATTTGGCAGAGCAGCTTGATTTGGCAGCACAGCGCTTAACTCGGATGATTAACCAAAATAAAGGCGGCGCCAACAAAGATATGGAAAAACTGTTGAAGCAGCTACAGGAGTTTACGGATAAAATTGAGAAATGATTTTATTATTGGTTTTTACAGCATCATCAATTTAGGGAAGTAGAAAGTTCAAAGGGCATCATCGTTTTCAAAACGAAGATGCCCTTACTTTGTGTTTTGCATGGGTAATTAGTTCTCATTGCTTTTTAAATACTTAAGCATGCATTTTATGGCTAAAACCGCCAGCGTAATGCCTAATCCTAGCCGCACGATTGCTACAACAATGGTATATATCGTAAATAAAGTCCCCATCGAAAAAGCCGACTGTACCACACTAACTGTATCCATAGCTTCACCCCCAAAATAAAATTATCCTAGTTTTTCCAGTATAGCATATCCACGTTAGCACTGCAAAAAATATTTATTTTCTTATACAATTTTATCCAGGGGATTTTAAGCCTTAATAAATATTATTTCCCTGCCACTGCAATTTTCTCAGTCAAAACGGAAGGTGAGCCTTTTCCGCTTGCCGCAAAATATAAATCCTCCCCCACCGCTGAAATATCCAGTAAAAGGGAATAAAAATTTCCCGAAACGGTAATCTGCTCCACAGGTCTTGTTACGCTTCCGTTTTCCACCAAGAATCCCTCCGCAGAAAGAGAAAAATCCCCCGAAACAGCGTTTGTGCCTGCGTGAAGCCCCATAAAATCCGTAATATAAAGACCGTTTCCCATTTGACCAAAAAGCTCCTCTAAGGTTTTTTCGTCCTTTTGGATATAAAAATTGGTACACGCCGTTTTTACCGGTGCAGTCAAGCCAGCCTTAAAGCCATTTCCCGTAGATGCAACGCCATCTTTTTTTGCGGATTTACGGTTATACAGCAAAGTTTTCAAGCATCCGTTTTCTATTACGGCTTTATTTTTCCCCGAAGCCCCTTCGCTGTCAAAGGGCACAGAGGCATAGCCGCCCACCAAAAGAGCATCATCCCGCAGGGTAACGCAGGAAGCCGCAATTTTCTCTCCCAGCCTGTCCTTCAGCAAGGAAAAGCCCTTTTGTACGTTTTCCGCAAAAAAGATACCGCTAAAGGAAGCCAATAGAGAGGTCATTGCCTTTCCATCTAAAACAGCGGTATAGGTGCCACTGTCCACCGTTCCTGCCCCCAAAAGCGCCGCCCCTCGCCTTGCCGCTTTTCTGCCTGTTTCTTCTGGATTGAAATCTTCCCAATCTCTGCCCTTCCAAAAGGCAGAGCCTTTTTTGGTTTCCTCGCCGTTTCTCGCAATGGCACTCACATAGCCCGATGCGAAATTTTTGGTATAGGAAATATCCAAGCCAAGGCTATTTGTAATGGCAACCTCCCGTTTTCCAATGCCCAAAACGCAATAATCCAAGGAGGCAATATTCTCGGCACCGTTTAATGCCGCTTCCTCCATGCGCTTTGCCAGCTGAATGCGTTTTTCCACGCAAACCTGTTCCAGCTCGGGATAATATCCGTGAAATTCAGGATATTTCTCACCGCCAAACAAGTCCTCCCGTTCCTCATCGGACATAAGCAGAGCGTTTTCCTTTGCCGCTTCAATCAAAAAGCCAATGCTTTCCTCCTCCAAACGCTCGGAAAAAGCATAGCCAGTGCGCCCCTCATAGGTTCCACGAAAAGAAACCCCGGCTTCGCTGCTGTTTTCATAGTTGGACACCTCTCCCTCCATCAACAAAATCTCGAAGCTTTCGCCGCCTAAATAAAATACCTCGCAATCGGTAAAGCCCTGTTTTAATGCCTCATTTATGATTTGCTTTTGAAAAGCCTTTTTCTCCAAAGTCCTTACCCCCTTCCGCCAACGGTGATTTCTTTCACACGAATCATAGGCTGTCCAACATCCGTGGGAATGGAGCCGCTGATACTGCCGCACATTCCTTGGGCACGGGCAAGATTATTGCCTACCATGTCAATTTTTTGTAAAACCTCCATGCCCTTGCCGATTAAGGTGGCACCCCTCACAGGCTCGGCAATTTTGCCGTCCCGAATCATGTAGCCCTCCAGAACCGCAAAATTAAAGGAGCCTGTTGCCGGGTCAACACTGCCGCCGCCCATTTGCTTTGCGTATAAGCCAAACTCCGTATTCCCCATGATTTCCGTAGGCGTGCTTTTTCCGTTATCAATAAACGTGTTTGTCATGCGGCTTGTGGGGGCAAAACGGTAGCTTTCCCGTCGGGAGGAGCCTGTAGCTTTGGCATCCATGCGCCGTCCGTTTAATTTATCCACCAAATAGGAGCGCAAAATTCCGTTTTCTATCAAAACATTTCTTTGGGTAGGCGTTCCCTCATCATCCATGGCGGAAGAACCCCAGCCGTTGGGAATGGTTCCATCATCAATGGCAGTAACCACAGAGGAAGCAATTTGCTGTCCCATTTTTCCGCAAAAAACAGAAGCATTTCTCGCCACCGCGGTCGCCTCCAAGCTATGGCCGCAGGCCTCATGAAAAATAACCCCGCCAAAGCCATTGTCAATGACCACAGGCATTCTCCCCGCCGGGCAAGACTTTGCCCCAAGCATGGTTACGGCAATGCGTGCCGCTTCTCTTGCCCTTTCCTCCACATCAATTTGCTCATACAATTCAAATCCTACGGAACCGCCTGGTCCCAAATGTCCGCTTTGCTTTTCCGTGGCTGAGGAAGCAATGGCCTCTACGTTAAAACGACTGCGCACCCGTTCTTCCTCCGCCCACAAGCCTTCTGAATTCGCAATAAAAACATTCTGCACAACATCAAGGCAATTTGCTCTGGTTTGCGTAATGAGCGGGCTGTAATTTTTTGCCGCCTGCGATGCCAAAAAAAGCTTTTCCGCCTTTTTCCGCTTTTCCACCTCATCAGGCATAATGCGAATGGAATTTCTGCAAGAGAAGTTCATTTTTCTCCAGCCCTGCAAGGGATATACCCGTTCCCCTCTTGCAGCCGCTGCCGCTTCTCTGGCGATGCGAATGAGATTTTTTTCCGAGGTGTCATTGGTAAAGCCGTAAATTGCCTTGTTCCCAAAAAATAACCGTATCCCTACGCCATAATCCAAGCCACTTTGGGCAGACTCAACTTTTCCGTTTACAACGCTCAGCGTATTTCTCTTGGTTTCTTCCATATATATTTCCGCAAAATCAGCCCCTGTTCCCAAAGCGGCCAATAACGTATTTTCCACAACGTTTTTCTTTAGCATAGACCTCCGCCCCTTCTTCGTTTTTCTTCCGTTTCCTCTAAGTATTGACTTACCGCTTCTAAATAATGCAATAAGCCGTTGCCCGTTTTTTGTATTTCATATTTTTCTGCAAAAGCCTCTAAGGGGATGGATTTTCTTCCTCCCTGTTCCGCTTTCAGCCAAAAGTCCTCCAAAATTTCAAAGGGCAGTAAATAATAGGCATCCAAGGCAGTAAAATGCACCAGAAGAAAAGCCAACCCTCGCTGGGCGCGAAAATCTGCCATAAATTCCATCTGGTGCTGATGTATATTTTGCAATGGAAGGTTTTTATACGCTGTTTCCTTTGCATCAAAGCAAACAGGAACACCCTGTGCCACCCCAATATAGTCTACCGTGCTTTGCTTTTCAAAATAGGCTAACGTAATGGTTTTATTTTCTTGGTTGATTTTTACAGGTGTAATGGGCGTGGGCACCTTTTGGAATAATGCAAGACCCCTTTGCCGATATTTTTCGTTGGTAAAGTTAATATTTTCTTCGAATGAGCTACCTCTTAGCCCCCTTGAATTCCAGTGAGACATGCTTCCTCCTCATCGCGGTTGTTATTCTACAAGAACACCTCAGCTTGTCAAAAAACCTTGGGCGCCGGGTCAGGAATTTTGCTGCGCAAAACCATCACTGTGTGATGGCAGCGTTTTCTTCGCTGTTCCATCCCAAACCTGCTTGCTTTTTGTAAAAAGCAAGACCAAAAACTTTTGTATAAACCGCATGTTCATGCGGTTTTATAACGGGTCAAGGGTGAAACCCTTGTGGGTGTTTGAGGGTAAAACCCTCAAGGTTTTGACTTTGTCAACATCCTGATTATACCATATCCCCCAAGAAAAGAAAAATCAATCTGTCCGTCAAAAACCTCTTCAAATGCTC
>JAQUSU010000033.1:4116-23568 GCA_028710085.1 Anaerotignum sp. | reverse complement strand
CATTTGGTTGCAAGTGCATTTTTTTATAAAGATTTATAAAATCTTAATAAAGAGTCAAAAAAATCCAAATAAGAATCAGCTATACTGATTATTGTGAAAAGAAATCATACGATTATTATTGGAGGTAGTATTATGAAAAACAAGAAAAATGGATTTTTAACTTTTTGTTGTTCCCTTGTTCCTGGTGCGGGTGAAATGTATATGGGGTTGTATAAGCAGGGAATCAGCCTGATGGTGCTGTTTTTTGGCGTTGGTGCCTTTGCTGCTTGGGCAGGGTTGGAGGTTCTTATGGCAATTGCGCCAGTAATTTGGTTTTTTAGCTTTTTTCACACCCATAATTTACGAAATATGCCGGAAGAAGAATTCATGAGCCAGGAGGATCAATACCTTGTTTTTCAGGGCGTAGATTTTTCAAATTTAGATGAGTCTTTGAAAAAAAATAGAAAAATTGTTGCAGCTGTTTTGATACTTTTTGGCCTTTGCATGTTCGCACAAATTATTATGAACCTTTTAGATCCGTTTTTGAACAGCTTTTACTGGGATTTTGTATGGCGATTAAACCGTAATGCAGGAAGAGTTATTATTGCAGTAGCAATTATTTTTTCTGGTGTACACATACTTAAGGGGAAAACGTTAAAGGAAAAAGAAGTGATGGAATAAGCAAAACTGAATACTTTATGAGGTCTTGAATGATATGCTCAAGGCCTTTTTTATTTTTGTTTTGTTATTAGATAAATGTGATATAATAGAACAAAAGAATACAATAAACATTCCTAAATATAATACAATTACTTATTAGAAAACAGTTGACGTAGTATTTGAAACCATTATAATATGAGTAGGATTATTTTTATTTTGAATTTTGCCGTTTTCTAAAGGAGGAAGATATATGGTACAGATTATTACGGACAGCACTTGTGATCTCTCTCATGAAAGGCTAGAGGAGATCGGTGTTGTATGTGTGCCTTTAACGGTGCATTTTGGAGAAAAGACTTTCATTGATGGCGAAAACCTTACAGCCGAAGAGTTTTATCAATATCTTAGGACGGATTCAGAATTTCCAACAACAGCACAACCTACACCCCATTCCTTTGAGAAGGCTTTTCAAGCAGCCTTAGACAAAGGGGATGAAATTCTATGTGTATTAATCAGCGGAAAATTAAGCGGTACCGTACAATCTGCCCATATTGCCAAGGAGGCGCTGGGGAGTGACAAAATCTGGATTGTAGATACAAATCAAACTTGTGCCTCTTTGGGACTTTTGGTTGAAATTGCAGCAAAAAGAGCCAAAGAAGGGGCGACGACAGAAGAATTGTATCAGGAAATAGCTGAATTATCTGCTAGAGCAAAAATATATGTGTCCATTGAAACCCTAAAATATCTTAGAAAAGGTGGCCGTTTATCTGGCGCTGCAGCGATTGTGGGTACGATGCTAAATCTACATCCTATTGTAACAGTGCAAGATGGTTTGGTATTTAACATTGCAAAAGCCAAGGGCAAGAAAAAAATGATTTCCATATTGAAAGAGCTTGCAATGGCAGATGGTGTGGATGAAAGCTACCCCTTTATGTTTTGCCATGGTGGGGCTGAAGAAAACCTAGAATTGGCGAAGGAATGCTTTGCGGAGGATTATGATATTTCTAATTGCCTTATGGGATATGTTGGGCCTGTTGTTGGCACATATTCGGGGCCGGGGATTGTTGCCGTTGGCGTTATTAAGAAAAAATAAATTGCGTTTTATGCAGGCATTGTTTGGTGAAGCAGTGCCTGTTTTTATTTGAAAAAGCTATGGTTAAGGAAAGCTTGCAGAAGAAAAGCACGAGCTTTCCTTAGAGATAAAAGCGTGATATACTGGGAGAAAGTGCGATAGGAGGCGGAAGAATGACTGAAAAACTATACTATAAAAATGCATATGAAACGAAATTTAAAGCAACGGTACTAGCTTTGGAAAAAGCCAAGGAGGACTGTTATCATATTATTTTGGACAAGACCTTATTCTATCCCGAGGGGGGCGGACAGCCCGGGGACAAAGGGATTTTAGGCATGGTTTCCGTATTTGATGTCCATGAGAAAAATGGCGAAATTATTCATTATGCGGACGGGCCTTTGGCAGTGGGGGCTGAGGTAGACGGAGAAATCGACTGGGGGCACCGTTTTGATTTGATGCAAAACCATTCGGGGGAGCATATTATTTCAGGGGTTATTTGTAAAAAATATGGCTGCGATAACGTTGGCTTTCATATGGGACGAGAGAGCATCACCATTGATTTTAATACACAAATTCCCCAGGAGGACTTACCTTGGCTGGAGGATGCGGCAAATCAAGCAATTTGGGAAAATACGCCCATTGGGATTTCTTATCCAGAGAAAGAGGAATTAGAGGCATTGGAGTATCGCAGTAAAAAAGAGCTGACAGGTGAAGTGCGTATTGTGAAGGCTGGAGAATACGATTGCTGTGCCTGCTGCGGAACGCATGTAAAGCTTGCCGGAGAAATTGGGATGATTAAGGTCATTGGTGCGCAGAATTATAAGGGTGGAACCAGACTGGAATTAATTTGCGGAAAAAGAGGCTTAGATTATTTTCAAAAGATTCATCAGGCGGCCAAAGAGGTGGGCATAGCCCTTTCTGTGCAGGAGGAGAAGATTGGCAATGGAGTGCAGAAGCTTTTAGACGAAAGGGATGCCAATATTCAAGAATTGAAAAAATGGAAATGGGAAGCGTTTTTAAATCGCATTGAGAAGCTGCCTAAGGATACGGAAAACGTATTAATTATAGAAGAAGGCTTAAGCGGCAAGGATATGGTAGCCTTAGCAGATCTAGCGGCGGAGAAAACCAATGGGCGTGCAATGGTAGCGACGCCTTGGGAAACAGGGCTCCAATTTGTTTTGGTGAGCCGTAAAAAGGATGCAAAGGAGCTTGCGGAGGAGCTAAGGAAATCCTTTGACTTGAAGGGCGGCGGAAAAGATGGATCGATACAAGGCAAGCTAAAGGGAAACAAGGCGGAAATTATAGAGTTTTTTGAAGAAAAGGGCTTTGTTTTGGCAAAATAATCATTGGGTAGGATGCTTTTCAATTGTAAAAAATTAATGAATTCTTTCGATTTTCATAGGGGATTCTTAGGGTTTGAAAAGAAGATTTATGATACTATATAGGAAAGGTTTGGTGTTTCGAATGGATCAATTTCAGAAAAATAGAAATAAATTGGAAGAACGATTGACTGAAGATAGTGTGGCCGTAGTTTTTGCGGGGCGAGCGCCTTACAAGCGGGGGGATGAGCAGTATCCCTTTTCTCCTGACCGGAATTTTTATTATGTTACGGGAATAGAACGGGAAAATTGCATTTTTTTTCTAGCAAAGACTGCCTTGGGGGTTACGACTACCTTATACATTTCGCGGGATAATGGGATTTTAGCAAAATGGGTGGGCGCAAATATCACGGCGCAAGAAGCAAGGGGAAAATCGGGAATTGAAGCAATCGAATTTATTGACAGCTTTCGGAAGGATTTTGCCGAATTTATATTTAAGCACAACATCAAAACCATTTTTCTGGACTTGGAAAACAGAGATTGGAATGCCCTACCTTCTGCCCCCCTTTCCTTTGCCAAGGAATTAAGGGAGCAATATCCCGCCGTTGGTTTGCAGGATTTATATCCTATTTTCAGCGATTTGCGGCTGATTAAGGAAGATTGGGAATTGGAGCGGATGCGTAAAGCAATGCAGATTACAGAGGAAGGCTTCCTGGCAATGATGGAGAACGCCGACTCGGGCATGATGGAATACGAAATTGAGGCTTATTTTGATTTTGTGCTGACCCAGAGGGGCGTTCGCCAAAAGGCATTTCAAACCATTGCGGCGGCTGGAAAAAGAGGTACAATTCTCCATTATGTGGAAAATAACCAACAGACCAAGGACGGCGATTTAATCCTAGTGGATGCAGGGGCGCAGGTGGATTGGTACAACGGCGATATTACCCGTACCTTCCCTGTAAACGGAAAATTTACCGAGCGACAAAAAACGGTTTACAATATTGTTTTATCTGGGCATCAAAAGGTGGCTGAAGCCATTCGGCCCGATGTACCCTTTTCTCGTTTAAATGAGATTTTAAAGGAGCATTATTTTGAGGAATTGAAAAAAATCGGACTGGTGGAAACCCTGGAAGAGGTTGCTAAATATTATTACCATGGGGTGAGCCACTATTTGGGTGCAGAAACTCACGATATTGGGCGGTATATGGATCGGAAGCTACAAGCAGGCATGGTTTTAACGGTGGAGCCTGGATTATATATTGAGGAATGGGAAATCGGCATTCGCATTGAGGATGATGTTTTGGTAACAGAGGACGGTTGCGAAGTCATGACAAAAGATTTAATTCGTACCGTAGATGAAATTCAGGCATTTATGGCTAAAGGAAGAAAGGCATGAGCTTAAAAGAAACGGATTTATATGAGCCAATTCGTATTTTTTTGGAAAACCAAGGCTATCAGGTGCAGGCGGAAGTGAAGCATTGTGATATTGCCGCGGTGAAGGACGGCCAAACCGTTATTATTGAGCTGAAAAAGAGCTTTCATTTAAAGCTGGTGTATCAGGCCTTGGAGCGGCAAAGCTTGACGGATCAAGTGTTTGTTGCCATCCCGCGCCCAAAAAGGGGACAGAGGGAGCGGGCTTGGAAGGATATGCTAAGGCTTTTAAAGCGCTTGGAGCTTGGGCTGATTACCGTTGCATTGGATAGCCCATTGCAAACGGTGGATGTGATTTTAGAGCCGTCTGAGAGCTTGGTGCGAAAAAATAGAAAAAAGCAGGAGCGTTTGCAGGCTGAAATTGAAAATCGCCGATTGGCAGAGAATGTGGGCGGCATGACCAGACGAAAGATTATGACGGCGTATCGGGAAAAGTCCATTGAGCTTTGCTGCATCATTGAGGAGCTTGGGCAAATTTCCTTAAAGGATTTGCGAGAATTGGGGAAGGATGCCAAGTACACCGCAATCCTACAAAGGAATGTGTATCAATGGTTTGAACGGGTGGAAAAGGGTGCATATGGCCTTTCTTTATCTGGCAAAGAGGCGCTGGCGTCCTTGGATTATGAAAAAGCTGTTCAGTTTTATAAAAATAATTACAAGAAGGAAGAAGAAAAATGAGTGTATTAGGGAATATTCTTTGGCTGATATTCGGGGGACTTTTTACGGCAATCGGTTGGTTTTTGGCGGGGCTTGTTTGCTGCATCACAATTATAGGCATTCCCATTGGGCTGCAATGCTTTAAGTTTGCCCAAATGGCCTTCTGGCCCTTTGGTACCCAAATATATTATGGCGATTTAAATTCAGGGTCTATTATTTTAAACGTTATTTGGATTTTGTTATGCGGTATTGAATTGGCAATGGGTTCATTGGCCATGGGTGCTGCATGCTGTTTGACCATTATTGGGATACCCTTTGGGATTCAGCATTTTAAATTTGCAGGTCTTGCGTTAATGCCCTTTGGGGCACAATTTCGCAGGATTATCTATTAAATCAGCACTTCTAAAAAAATGAAAAGAGGGATTTAGGATGATTGTAACAACGACAAATAGCATCGAGGGAAAAGAAATTGTTGACTACAAAGGAATTGTTTTTGGCGAGGTAATTGCAGGCGTAAACTTCGTGAAGGATATGATCGCAGGCTTAAGCAACTTTTTTGGCGGCAGATCCGGAACATATGAAGAAGAATTGATTAATGCAAGAGAACAGGCCATTGCAGAAATGATAAAAAGAGCCAACGCCATGGGGGCAAATGCCATTGTGGGCGTGGATGTTGATTATGAGGTTTTGGGAACCGATAATGGGATGCTGATGGTTAGCGTTTCGGGTACGGCGGTAATTTGCAAATAATTTGTGCAATTTGGATTTAAGAAGGAATTCTTCCAAAATTATTTCATTTGGGAAAAAGTAATTTTATTGTAAAACTTTGTTTGAATAGCAGAAGCCCGTATGTCTTTAAGAGGATTTTAATCCGGCAATACGGGCTTTTTGCGTGGGAAACTTATTTTATTACAAAGAGCTTTCAAAATGGATTTTTTGTTGGGTTTAGCGAAACGTGTTAATGAAATTTCAGCATTCGTATGGAAATAAAAGAAATTCATTTTAAATGTCATATATGTTTCAAGGCTTCGACCTTCGTAATCATTCTTCACAATCCGTTTCTATTTTACTGATTCTTTTTTGATACAACTTCATGGATAGGCTTAAGGTAAGTATGGTTAATACAAAAACGGAAATGAAAATAAAAACGCCTGTTGCAATTGAACCAAGGATGGAATGATATTTCACATAGGAGGAAACGAAAAAAATCATGCTACATAGAAAGCTTGAAATAAAACTGACGATAATATTGGTTTTGCCGTTGGGTTTTAGTTTTCTATCCCAAATTCCGTTTTTTATGCAGCTAACGCACAAATAAAGGGCGAGGCACATAAATACAATCCATTCTCCTGCAATAGAGCCCATGGTGTTAGCGTCCAACAGGATTGTTTGGACTAATATTGCGGCAAGAAGCCCCCAAAAGGCCAACCAACATCCATTGTGCTCGATTTTTAAGAGCTTTTGTTCCTGCATTTCGTCCAAATTATTATTTTGTAGCTTCATTACTATCATCCTCCCCAAAGAGTTCATCTAAAGATTTTCCAAGAACCTTACAAATTGCACGGCATAATTTTATCGTGGGGTTATATTCCCCCTGCTCAATGGCATTCATTGTCTGCCTGGAAATACCTACTTTTTCTGCAAGCTGCTTTTGCGTGATATCCAGCTGGGCGCGGGCAACCTTAATTGAAATATTTCTCATGTCATCACCTCTGTGACAAATATTATACTAAAAATTACTAAATGTCAAGTATATACGACATAAATTATAATATAATAAAACATTCCATGTGTGCATTTTGAAAAGGAGATTTTTAATATTATAAAAAAATGACTTCAATTCGTTGTAAAATATGATAAAATAAAAGAAAAATGAAGAAATGAGGGATAACATGAGGCTCACCATTGCTTTTTCTCCATGCAAAGTTATTTTAAATTGTGTTTGCATGGAGTAGATAGTTTTAAAATGACTTTGCACCTTTATATTTTTAAGAGGAATATTTTTTGTCCGTGCTGCTGGAAAAAATCCCATGGGCATGGAATCTTAATTTTGAAAAAGGAGTAAAGTGAAATGAAAAATAAAGGTTATCATGAAAAAATAAATTCGGTTTCTTTTGCATATCAGCAGGTGGACATTACACCGAAAAAAGCAGTGCAGACCATTGGCTTTGGTCGGGAGGACGAGGAATCCAAGGGAATAATGCAGGGGCTTTTGACGCAGATTTCCCTTTGGCAATACGAAGATGAGCTATGCTGCTTCGTTGCCATTGACCACATTGGCTTTTCCAAACCCCACGGAGCGGCCTTACGAAGTGCAGTCGGCGCATTGTTAGGCGTTGGAATGGAGAAGGTAATGCTTTGCTTTTCCCACACCCACGCTGCACCTAATGATACCATAGAGAAGGAATACGCAGATTTTGTGGACGAGGTAATAAAAAAGGCTGTTATTTTGGCAAAAGAGAACTTGGCGCCCATCAAAGGGGCATGGGGAAATGCTTATGGCGACATTGGTTTGAATCGCAGGCTAGAAAGCAAGGCACTGGATAGGCGAATTGGTATTTTTAAGGTGGTTGACGCTAAAAGTGGTGTTTTGAAGCTATTGCTTTTGCGCTTAACTGCCCATGCCAATGTGTTAAAGGCAGATAATTATTTAATTTCCCCTGACTATTTTGGTGCCGTTCGGGAGGCTTTGCAGGAAAGATTTGGCTGCCCCGTTATGGTGACCCAAGGTGCATCAGGGAATGTGGCGCCGAAATATTTTTGTTCTGCTTTGACACCTCCCGATGCAGGCGACGGGCGGTTCGTTCGGGCTGAAAACGCATTAAGGCGTATGGCTGACGAGGTTTTACGGCAGTTGGAGAAGGTAATTGATGGTATACAGCCCGTCGACTTGAGAAGCTTGAAAATGTATTCTACAAATATTCATTTATTTGCAGATGTTTTAAGTTATGAGCGGGCTGAAAAAATTGCTGAGGAAGCAAAAAAATATGCGGGAATTGACGGGGCTTTGTGGCTGGCGGAGGTTCGGCGGTTGCAAGAGGAAGGCATAAAAACCCAAAAGGATACCACGGAAATTCAGTATTTTTCTATAGGCAACGGTTGTTTATGCGGTGTGGCAAATGAAATTATGTGTGAATTTGCTTTGCGTGCACAAGCGCTAACTGGGAATGAGTTTTTTTATTTTGGTGGCTATACCAATAGCTGCGGGGGTTATTTCCCTACGGAAGAGGAGTACGACAAGGGCGGATATGAGGTTTATTGGTGCATGCTGATATTTTATATCTACTATGGACGGGCATTTCCTTTGAATCGAAATGCTTGCAGCTTGCTCATTCAAGAGGCGGTTGCGCATACAGCCCTGTAAAAATATTTTTTAAGAAATAAAGTTAATTTTTGTATCAGAAGATGGCATGGCTATTTTAGGCTGTGCCATTTTTTTCGTATGATACGATGGAGGACGTATTGCGAAAAAAAGAAGGAGTTAGTATACTAAAGAGAAGATGAAAATTTGTTTAAAGGAGGGGTTATGTTGAAGGAAGAATTTAAGCTTGTGCAATATGATAGAAGGGGCAGGCAAAAAGGGGATTTAAGCCATTTTAGCCTGGAAAACGCAAGGAGAGTTCAGGCTTTTCACAGCAGCTTTCCTGTGTATCATAAAACACCCTTGGTCTCTTTGAAAAATACTGCCAAGGAGCTGGGGCTGGGAGAGGTTTATATTAAGGATGAGTCCTTTCGTTTTGGGTTGAATGCCTTTAAGGTTTTGGGCGGAAGCTTTGCCATAGGAAATTTTCTTGCGCAAAAAACAGGGCAGAGCATAGAAAATTTTACATATAAAGATTTGATTTCTGAGGAAACAAGGCGAAAATTGGGAGAAATGACTTTCGTGACAGCGACAGACGGAAATCACGGCAGAGGAATTGCTTGGACAGCAAGGATGCTCAAACAAAAAGCTGTGGTTTACATGCCAAAGGGCAGCGCCAAGGAGCGACTGGAGAATATTTTGGCGGAAGGGGCAGAGGCTGCCATTACAGAGCTGAATTATGATGAAGCCGTTCGTTTTGCCCACAAGCAAGGGGAGGAAAAGGGCTGGATAATGGTGCAGGATACCGCATGGAAGGGCTACGAGGACATTCCCCTATGGATTATGCAGGGCTACGGTACCATGGCATATGAGGCTTATACCCAGCTAACGGAAAAGCCCACACATATCTTTTTGCAGGCAGGGGTTGGCTCCATGGCTGGCGCGGTGACGGCTTTTTTTGCTGCGCTATACAAAGAGGAATGCCCCATTATTACCATTGTGGAGCCAAATAAGGCGGATTGTATTTTCCAAACGGCACAGGCAAAAGATGGGAAGCTGCACAATGTGACAGGTGAAATGGACACCATTATGGCAGGCTTGGCTTGTGGCGAGCCTTGCAGTATTGGGTGGGAGATTTTGAAGGAATACGGGGATAATTTTATTTCCTGCCCTGATTATGTGGCAGCGCAGGGAATGCGGATTTTGGGAAACCCCATTAAGGGGGATGAGCGAATTGTTTCAGGGGAAAGCGGTGCGGCAACCTTCGGCTGTGTTGCGGAAATTATGAGGAATCCAGCTTTGAGAGAATGGAAGGAAAAGCTGAAGCTGGATGAGCATGCAAGGGTTTTATGCTTTAGCACCGAGGGGGATACAGATCAGAAAGGGTATCAAAGGATTGTGTGGGACGGCGCATTTTCTGGGGGAATAAATTGAAATGAAAATCGCTATGGATAGCCATTGTCATTTCAAAAAGAAAAGGAATGAGTTTTGTAAAAAAGGATTGTTTCTTAAATTTGGAAACGGTCCTTTTTATGAAAAAAAAACCTATGCTTATCAAAGTAATTTGTCCTCTAAGCATAGGTTGGTCTGTTGGAAAGAAAACAGCTATTTCAATTTTAAAATATAATCCTTGCCTATGAGCATATCATAGGTCATCAGCTCGTGAAGCTCCTCCATTTCCTCCCGCTTGGTTTTATTGGTATTGGGGGAATAGAAGTTATAATACTTACTGATAATAGGTGAGGTGTGATACAAATCCAAAAGGAAATTGGTTTGTATACACTGGGGTGCATCAATATAATCTGCCATCAAGGCGGGCAGCAGGTAAGGTGAAACAGATTCTTCATTCGCCTGATATTCCCGTCCTGTATCATAATTCGTAAAAACCAGATATGGAGTGGAGAACATGGTGTATTTTTCTTCTTCCGTCCATTCTGCCGCAGTTGCACAGGAAATGGTGTTGGTGGTGGTATACGGGTCAAAGTTATCCCCCAAAGTGGGCAGATGATCTCCATACCAAAGAACCACCGTAGGCTTTTCACGGTTCATGACATAGTCGTAAATTGCTTTTAGAGCCTTATCTGAATCATGAACACCGGCGGCATAGTTTTCCAAGGTGACAACTTGCGCAGGGGATAGGCTATCACCCTTTACCTTGATCACCCGATCCTTTTCGTCGTACTTATCGTGATACATACTATGGTTTTCCATGGTAATTGCCATCACAAATACGCCCACATCGTGAGGCTGCTCCAGCTGATAGACCACTTCTTCGGCAATGGTTTCGTCGGTAATGTAGGGGCCGCTGTTCCAATGCTGCTCCGCATGAAGGTCATATTCCCCCAGAAAATCATCAAAGCCCATAAGGGGATATGCTTTGTCACGGTCATAAAAGGTTTTTTGGTAGGTATGCAGACCGATTGCATCATAGCCCAAGTTTTTGTATGTTCTGGGGTACGAAAAAATTTCCCTTTTTAAATATTGCTGATAAGGGATGTTTCCTGGTGGCAATGCACTGGTGGACATGCCTGTTAAAATTTCAAATTCCGGGCGAACGGTACCGCCCCCAAAGGTTGGAGAAATCATTTTTCCACTGGGATTTGTTTTGGCAATTTCTCTGAAGTTTTCCAGAGGGTCAGCAGAAAAAGTGACGCCGTTTAAAACGGTAGGGTCCCAAAAGGCTTCGGAGAGCACCACAACAATATCGGGATTTTGAAAGGTTTGCCCACTGTTTTCATCAGGCAAGTATTTCTCAAAAGCTTGTTGGATATAGGCTTTGCTGTAATTTTGAGGCTCATTTGTATTTAGTGAGTTAAAGTTTAAGAAAAAGGCAGTGATAAAACCGTGTTCTGCATATAGCTCGGTTTGATCGGTGGATTCGTCCAAGGAAATGCCAAAAACGGGGGCAAATGCTTGACGAACAGAATTGTTTCCTATTAACATATAAAAGACAATCAAAAATAACGGAGAGGTCAATGCGCGAAATCTCCATTTGATTGGAATTTTTGGGGCCAAAAGGGAAAGAAGGATACAATAAAACAAGGTGCCAAATAAAATTTCCCAAACAGCCTGGGGAATCACAATGGCGCTTAAAAATTCAGTAAAGCTTGAGGCGTTTTGTGCCAAATAAATATCCCAAGGTAAAAAATGTACCTCTAAAATTGCAAATTTGAAATAGTCAACCAAGGATAAAATAATAAATAGGAAGGCCGTTAGCAATGCTGCCGTGGGCAGATTGGGTAGTATGGCGGCGAAGAAGAGAAAAATAAGCCAAACCAATAGAAGGCCAAAAACAAAAGAGCCTGTGTTTAATGTGAAAAGAGAATGCAATTGGGCTGCATTGCCAAAGGATAGGTAATTTGTTGCCAAGGTAAGATAAACTGGAAATAAAATTACTAAGATCCATTTTATACTTTTTAGAGCAAGATTACGATTAAAAAATTCAGAGATTTCTTGTATCATTTCATGAAAAGCACCCATAGGAAAGACCTCGCATTTCCAAGATTTATGTAAAAAAATATTGAATTTCCACAAATAGAAAGTATAGCACAATTACTCCTTTTTTTCAAGGGCAGCCTATGCTATGATGAGGAGGAAGAAAGGAGGAGCTATGATGAAAACCATGGGACTTTACGTCCATATTCCCTTTTGTAAGAAAAAATGTCTATATTGCGATTTTCCTTCTTTTGGTAACCTAGAAGGAAAATATGAAGAATATGTTTGTGCCTTGGAGCAAGAAATTGAGAGGAGAGGGCTTCTTTGCAGGAATTGGCAGGTAAGCTCTATATTTTTCGGTGGAGGCACACCAACGGTGCTTTCCAAGGAATTGCTGGCGCGCCTACTGCTGAAAATAAAAGAATCTTTTCTTATTTCAGCTGATGCGGAAATCACCATTGAGGCAAACCCGGGAACGATAGAGAAGGAAAAGGCAGAGGCCTTAAGAAAAATGGGGTTCAACCGCCTGAGTATGGGCGTGCAGGCTTGGCAAAACCGCTTGTTATCCACCTTGGGGCGCATTCATACCATAGAGGAGTTTCAGTATAATTTTCAAAATGCAAGAAAGGTGGGGTTTGAGAATATCAATGTAGACATAATGTTTGCTTTGCCTACCCAAACCTTTGAAGATTGGAAGGAAACCTTAGAAAAAATTACAGAATTGAACCCTGAGCATATCTCCGCATACAGCTTAATTATTGAGGAGGGAACGCCCTTTTATGATAAATTTCAAAAGGGTGAGCTTTTGGAAACAGACGAGGAGCTAGACCGAAAAATGTATCACTATGCCGTGGCATTTTTGGCCGAAAAGGGCTATCAGCAATACGAAATTTCTAATTTTGCAAAAATAGGAAGACAAAGCCGGCACAATCAAATTTACTGGCAGACGGAGCCGTATTTGGGGCTGGGATTGGGCGCACATTCCTATTTTAATGGAAATCGTTTTCACAATACCTATGATTTGGATAAATATATTTTAGCAAATGGGGAAATACCTATTTTAGAAGAAGAAAATATAGCTGTGACAAAAAAGGCTGCCATGGAAGAATTTATGTTTTTAGGGCTGCGCAGGACGGACGGCGTTTCCTTTGAAAAGTTTTTTGAACGCTTTGAGGTGGAAATGACAGAGGTTTACGGAAAGGCTATTTCTGGTTTTTTGGAACAAGGGCTGCTGGTGCAAACAGATCAGAAGATTGCACTGACACAAAGAGGGATAGACCTAAGCAATCTGGTGTTTGTAGAGTTTTTATTGGACGAGTAAAATGAAGAATTTATTCTTAAAATTAAGAGAAAATTTACAATTTGCGCTTGACATCTTAGGTGTCAAGTGCTATCTTATGTATAGAAATTAGCACTCGTGTTAAGTGAGTGCTAACAAGTGGGAGAGAGGAGGCGGCTCAGATGTCGTTGAATGACAGGAAAATTCAAATTCTGCAAGCAATCATTAATGACTATATTGAAACGGCGGAACCAGTCGGCTCCAGAACCATAGCAAAGAAATATAACCTTGGTATCAGCTCTGCCACAATTCGTAATGAAATGAGTGATTTGGAGGAAATGGGGTTTATTATGCAGCCTCATGCATCCTCGGGACGTATTCCTTCTGATTTGGGATACAGGCTTTATGTGGATCATCTTATGAAAAAACGTGAACTAAACCTTGAAGAACAAAGGTATTTGCAAAGCTTAATTTCCAGAGATATTAATCAAATTGATTATCTTATGGAGGAAACGGCAAAGGCCATTTCAGCTTTGACAAATTATACCACCTTTATTTCCGAGCCTGTAGGGCAAAGGGCAAGAATTAAGCAAATTCGTTTATTGCCGTTGGATACGGCTTCGGTGCTTTTGGTTATTGTAACAGAAGATAATTTCATGAAAAATCATGTGATTAAGCTGAGCAGTGTTCCTGATGAGGATAAGATTTTTGAAATCAGTATGTATTTAAATCAAGCCTTCCAGGGCTGTGCATTGCTACAGATTGATCAAACAGTAATTAGCAGAGTGCAGCATGAATTGGGGGAATATAAAGGGTTGCTGGTGCCGATTTTAAAAGCGCTGCAAGCAACCATGGAAGCGGCAGAAAGAGTTCAGGTGCATATGAGCGGGGCAAAAAATATTTTGGCCTTCCCTGAATTTTCAGACATCAGTAGGGCAAAGTCCTTATTCCAAACCTTGGAGGAAAAGGATGTTTTGGTTACCTTGCTGGAAGAATGCAAAAGCAATGATCTGCATGTATTAATCGGCAGTGAGAATACAATGCAAAGTATGAAGGATTGCAGCGTAATTACCGCAACCTATAAGCTTAGCGATGATACAAGAGGTACAATCGGTATCGTAGGGCCTACAAGAATGGACTATTCCCAAGTAATTTCTGTGTTGAATGGGATGGTTCATAATATTGAGAAGGTATTGCGAAGTTTGTCGGATAATCATAAAGATGGATAGAGAAAAGAGGGAAATAAGTGGAAGAAAATAAAGAACAAGAGGAAATATTGGCGGAAGAAACGATTGATCAGCAAGAACCAACGGAAGGAATAGAAGAACCGTTGGAAGGCGAGGTGGTAGACGAGACTGCTGAAAAAATTTCGAAATTAGAACAGCAGGCGGCAGAGAATTTTGATAAATATCAAAGGTGCTTGGCCGAGTTTGATAATTTTCGTAAGCGAACGGCAAGAGAAAAGGCTTCCATGTACGATGATGGGGTGAGAGATACCATAGAAAAGCTTTTGATGGTGGTGGATAACCTAGAAAGAGCCGTAGCCGCCCAAGAAGGCAAGGTGGAAGAAAACGACAGCTTCTTTAAGGGCGTGCAAATGACCTTAAAGCAATTTCAGGAAGTTTTACATGGCTTGGGTGTGGAAGAAATTAAAGCCCTGGGGGAACAATTTGACCCGAATTTTCATGCGGCAGTTGCCCATGAGGATGATGAAAACTACGGAGAAAATGAAATTATTCTGGAAATGTTAAAGGGCTATAAATATAAAGACAAAGTGATTCGTCATAGTATGGTGAAAGTAGCTAACTAAGAAAAAAATATTCATTTATTATAGGAGGATAAAATTATGGGAAAAATTATTGGTATTGACTTAGGAACAACCAACTCTTGTGTAGCGGTTATGGAAGGCGGTCAGCCTGTTGTTATCGTAAACAGTGACGGTGGGAGAACAACCCCCTCTGTAGTTGGTTTTGCAAAAAATGGTGAAAGATTGGTGGGCGAAACAGCAAAGCGTCAGGCGATTACAAACCCTGACAACACCATCAGCTCCATCAAAAGAAGAATGGGCGAAAATTACAAAGTAAATGTTGAGGATAAAAGCTATTCCCCTCAGGAAATTTCGGGGATGATTTTGCAGAAATTAAAAGCAGATGCAGAAAGCTATTTGGGTGAGGCAGTTACTGAAGCGGTTATCACGGTTCCCGCATATTTCAATGATGCACAAAGACAGGCAACAAAGGATGCAGGGCGTATTGCAGGCTTAGAAGTAAAGCGTATTATCAACGAGCCTACCTCCGCAGCTTTGGCATATGGCTTGGATAATGAAAACGAACAGAAAATCATGGTTTATGACTTGGGCGGCGGTACCTTCGACGTTTCTATTATTGAAATTGGTGACGGTGTTATCGAGGTTCTTTCCACAAACGGCAATACCCGTCTGGGTGGCGATGATTTCGACCAGAGAGTGATTGATTACTTAGTGGCTGAATTCAAGAAGGCAGAAGGCATGGATTTGAGTAAGGATAAAATGGCAATGCAAAGATTGAAGGAAGCGGCAGAAAAGGCGAAAAAAGAGCTTTCCACTGTAACTTCAACCAATATCAACCTGCCTTTCATTACCATGAATCAGGATGGCCCCAAGCACTTGGATATTACACTGACCAGAGCAAAATTTGACGAGCTGACCGCTGATTTGGTAGATGGTACCATGGGTCCTGTTCGTCAGGCATTGGCTGATGCAGGACTGAATGCAAGCGAGGTTGACAAGGTATTGCTGGTTGGCGGTTCTACAAGAATTCCTGCCGTACAGGATGCAGTGAAAAAATATACAGGCAAAGAGCCTTTCAAGGGCATTAACCCCGACGAATGTGTTGCAGTTGGTGCGGCAATTCAGGGTGGCAAATTAGCCGGAGATGAAGGCGCAGGCAGTGTTCTTCTTTTGGACGTAACACCTTTGTCCTTAGGGATTGAAACCTTGGGCGGCGTTGCAACAAAGCTTATTGACAGAAACACAACCATTCCTACAAACAAAAAACAGGTTTTCTCCACAGCAGAGGATAATCAGACAGCAGTTGATATTCATGTTGTACAGGGTGAAAGACCTTTGGCAAAAGATAACAAGACCTTGGGACGCTTTAAGCTGGACGGCATTGCCCCAGCAAGACGTGGTATTCCTCAGGTTGAAGTAACCTTTGATATTGATGCGAACGGTATTGTAAATGTATCTGCAAAGGATTTAGGTACTGGCAAAGAGCAAAAAATCACAATTACAGCAGGCTCTAACTTGAGCGATGATGAAATCGAAAAGGCTGTAAAGGAAGCGGAACAATTTGCAGAAGCAGACAGAAAGAGAAAAGAAGCAATTGATGCCAAGAACGAAGCGGATTCTTTGATTTTCCAGACGGAAAAAACACTGGGCGAGCTGGAAGGCAAGCTGAGCGCTGATGAAAAGAGTGCTGTTGATGCAGAACTCAACAAATTGAAGGATACAGCCAAGGATATGAACCCTGAAACAATGACTGAGGCAGATGTTGAGAACTTAAAAGCGGCAACCGAGGCATTAACCCAGGAATTCTATAAGATTTCTGAAAAGCTGTACCAGCAGGCACAGACAGCACAGGGTGCAGAGCCTAACGGCGGAGACTCAAATGTAGTTGACGGCGAAGGCAAAGAACTGTAAAATATAGAAGTTATGCATAGCAAGGGCGGACTTTCCGCCCCTGCTTTTGCTATGAATAGAGCTTGAAGAAATAAAGGTGGTGAGGAAGTTGGCAGAAAAAAGAGATTATTATGAAATACTGGGGGTTAGCAAGGATGCGTCTGACGCAGAGCTAAAAAAGGCTTACCGTAAGATGGCAGTAAAGTATCATCCTGACCAAAACCCCGATGATAAAGCAGCGGAAGAAAAATTTAAGGAAGTCAGTGAGGCTTATGAGGTTTTAAGTGATTCTCAAAAAAGAGCACAGTATGATCAGTTTGGGCATGCTGCATTTGACCAAGGCGGCGCAGGCGGCGGCTTCTATGGTCAAGGCTTTGACATGGGGGATTTGGGCGATATTTTCGGCAGCATGTTTGGCTTTGGCGGCTTTGGTGGCAGCGGCAGCCGTAAAAACGGGCCAAGACGAGGCAATGATATTAATGTAAATATTCAGCTTGCTTTTGAGGAAGCGGCGTTTGGTTGCACAAAAGAAATTTCCATCGCGATATATGACGAATGTGAAGCCTGTCACGGAACCGGTGCAAAGACCGGAACCCATGCGGAAAGCTGCCCTAGATGTAATGGAACAGGGCAGGAGCGGTTTGTACAGCAGTCTATGTTTGGTGCGGTTACTTCTGTGCGTACATGCAGTCAGTGTCATGGAACGGGTAAGATTATTAAGGAGCCTTGCACCACTTGTCATGGTACGGGGAAGGTAAAAAAGACCAAAAAATATGAGGTCAATATTCCCAAGGGAATTGATAACGGTCAGACCATTCGCTTGGCAAACAAAGGTGAAGTCGGCGAAAATGGCGGCGGCTATGGCGATTTATTGGTAACGGTTTATATTCAGCCTGACCGCATCTTTGTCAGAAAAGGCTTTGATGTATATTGTGATGTTCCAATTTCCTTTGTGCAGGCGGCTTTGGGCGGAGAAATTGTAATCAAAACCATTGACGGCGAGCAGAAATATACAATAAAGCCCGGAACACAGCCGGAAACCGTGGTAACGTTACGAGGCGTTGGTATCCCTAATCTGAGAAACCCCAAGGTTCGTGGCAACCAGATTGTAACATTGAAAGTAAAAATTCCTACGGATATGAGCGAAAGACAAAAGGATTTGCTCCGTCAGTTCTTTAAGGAAGAAGAACCAAAAATGCAAGAAAATAAGAGTGCATCCGAGGACAAGAAATCTTTTTCCTCAAAAGTGAAAGATTTGTTCAAGGAGTAAGCGTGGTTTATTGGTTTTGGGTTCCAAAACCGCTTAAAAAAATTAGGTTATCGAAAGAGTGTCGAATTCTGACACTCTTTTTTATTTGAAACACTTGTAAAAAAGGATGTTATCGTTTAAAATATAAAAAGTGATCAGGCAATGGCGTATGAACCATGTAGCCGGGCAAGCAGCAGCAAAAAGCGCCGTGGACATTATGTTGTCCTTAAGGGCGTTATTTTTTTATATTAATGTTCTTGCTTGTTTTGTGATAGAATATTATAAACGCATAATTGGGGGTTTTTATTTGGAGAAGGGGAAAAGCAGAGCTTTAGAAAATGAAAAAATCGTTATGAAGGTATCAATAAACAGTTTGATTGTGAATGTGGTGTTGTCGATTGGAAAGGTGCTTTCCGGTGTAATTGCGGGTTCCGGTGCAATGATTTCTGATGGTATTCATTCTGCATCGGATGTTTTTAGCACGCTTATTGTAATGATTGGATATAAATTATCGGCAAAGGAGTCTGATGAGCATCATCAGTATGGCCATGAGCGAATTGAGTGTGTGGCGGCATTGCTGCTTGCAGCTATTTTATGTGCAACGGGGATTGTGATTGGCTATGAGGGACTTCAAAAAATAATTCATGCGGAGGCACGAAATCTTGGGATACCGGGGCTGTTGGCACTGGTTGCGGCAATTGTATCCATTATAGTGAAGGAAGGAATGTATTGGTATACCAGAGGGGCTGCAAAAAAAGTGAATTCCGGTGCGCTAATGGCAGATGCATGGCACCACCGTTCCGATGCCATGTCTTCAGTGGGGAGTATGGTAGGTATTATTGGCGCAAGACTGGGCTATGCAATTTGTGACCCTTTAGCCAGCGTGATTATCTGTGTTTTTATTGTGAAGGCGGCTTATGATATTTTTAAGGATGCCATTATCAAGATGCTGGATACAGCCTGCGACAACGAAACTGTGGAAAAGATGAAGGCGGTTATTCTTACCCAAGAAGGCGTAATCGGCGTTGACCAGCTGCAAACGCGTTTATTTGGTGCAAGAATATATGTGGATGTGGAAATTGTGGCAAAGGGTGACATGACGTTAAGTGAAGCACATAATATTGCGGAGCAGGTACATGAAGCAATTGAAAAGAATTTTGAGGATGTAAAGCATTGTATGGTGCATGTAAATCCAAATGAGGATGATGCGGAAGAAACAAATTGATAGGAAAGGGCTATTTTTGATAGCCCTTTTAGATTGACGAAAAACCTTGGGCGCTGCCCAAACCTGCTTGCTTTTTGAAAAAAGCAAGACCAAAAACTTTTAAGAACCCGCATACTATGCGGGTTTAGATGGGTCAAGGTTTTGACTTTGTCTACGCTCTGAAAGGACTATTTTTTTGATAGTCCTTTTT
>JAQUSU010000033.1:0-4016 GCA_028710085.1 Anaerotignum sp. | reverse complement strand
GTGTAATCTTTTGGGGAAAGGAAGGCATAGATATCATCCTCAAGCAAGGTAAGGTGATGCGTACGAATGATTTTTGCCAAGGCCTCCTTGCGAGGGGTATCCATGATCGTTCCCGTTGGGTTAGAGTAGGTGGGCACAAGATATACGCCTTGCAGCCCTTGCAGACGGCATTGCATTTCCAAATCCTCGGGGAGCATTCCCTTTTCATCCCCTTGAATGGGCACAAGCTTGATGTTTAGCATATTTGCAAGCTCAATAAAGTTGGAATAAGTGAAGCGATCGGTCGCAATTTTATCCCCGTGGTGAAAAAACGTAATGAGAAGAACGGCAAAAGCATTCTGCCCGCCTGTGGTAAAGAAAATATCCTCAGGTTGTGGATGCAATCCGAATTTTAACAACCATTTTACCCCGGCACTTTTTTGATAAGGAGAGCCAAAAGGGGCGCTATAATCCAACAAGGTGTCTACAGAATTATTGGATAATACTTTTTTTAAAGCATCTTCTGTATATTGATTTAGTGAGTCAAGAGGCTTAATGATTCCCATCTCTATGAGGGAGGGGCTTATTTTTGTATCCTGTATGGAAATGGAAACGCCTGCATTTGGGGAAACAAAGGTACCTCTGCCGATTACGGCGTAAAGAAAGCCATTGAGCTGACACAGCTTGAAGGCTTTTGTAACCGTGCTTAAATTTATATCCAAATAATCCGCAAGCTCCCTTTGGGGCGGCAGTTTTGTGTGGGGCGCTAAGGAACCGTTTTTGATATCCTCCTCCAAAAGCTTTGCCAAGGAAAGATATAGCGGTTGGGTTAATTTTGATTTTTCGGGCCTCCAAGACATGGGATAGTCCGTAAAAGAATTGACAGGCATTCGGGCTCCTCCTTTTTGTATGGCAGACAATATAAAGATTGAAGCCATACAATTTACGAAATATAATTGCATTATAAAGGAAATACATTTTGTTGACAAGGAAAGAGGGGATTTTTAATGAAATATTTTGTTGTGGATGCTTTTGCGGAAAATGTATTTGGAGGAAACCCGGCGGGCGTTTGTGTGCTTGAGGAACCCATATCCGCCGAGCTAATGCAAAAGATTGCCGCAGAAAACAATTTGTCGGAAACGGCGTTTGTTTACAAAAAAGAGCTTGGAAAGTATGATTTGAAATGGTTTACGCCAAAAGCGGAAATTGACCTTTGTGGCCATGCCACCTTGGGGACAGCTTTTGTGATTGCAAATCATGTTGACACCCAGGTTCTTGAGATGCAATTTTCCACATTAAGCGGTATTTTAACGGTTGTAAGAAGGGGAGATTTGCTTGAAATGGATTTTCCAAGCCGTATGCCAAAGGAAATTTCGGTGACCGAAGAAATGGAAAAAGCCATTGGAAGAAAGCCGTTGGCGGCATATCTTTCCAGAGATTTGATTTTGTTATTAGAGGATGAAAAAGCAGTCACACAGCTTGAACCTGATTTTCAAAAGGTACTGGAGCTTCAAGATGGATTGGGTCTAGTTGTTACGGCAAAGGGTGAAAACTATGATTTTGTTTCTCGCTGCTTCTTCCCCAAATTAGGGGTAAATGAGGATCCTGTGACTGGCTCTGCCCATAGCAGCCTGATTCCCTTTTGGGCAAAAAAGCTTGAAAAAGAAAGCATGGTGGCAAGGCAGGTTTCCCTAAGAAGCGGTAAATTGCATTGTAAAAACGCGGGCGAGCGAGTGTTAATCAGTGGCAGCGCAGTGCTATATTTAAAAGGCGAAATATTCGTATAAAAAAAATAAAAATTTTTAAATTGTTTTTATTCAAATACTTGACAGAGGGGATTTCAAGTGCTACAATAAGCAAAATATTGAAACCGATGAGCAAGAAGAGTAGGCATAACAATTCATTTTCAGAGAGTCGCTGGCTGGTGTGAAGCGATAGTGTTGTTGTTCCGAATGGACTTGTGAGGGCGGAAAGAAATCGCTTTGGCGAGAGTAATGTCCGACGGGAACCCTGTCCGTTATCAGTGGGGTGTGTATGTTTGTACGCAAAATGAGTGATCTGTATTTTTTGAATACAGGTAATTTGGGTGGTATCGCAGAAGCTATAAGCTTTTGTCCCTTGTATAGGGGGCAAAGGCTTTTTTTATTTCCAAAAATGGAGGGAGAACCGATATGAGTATCAAACCAAACGCAGAAACAATCAGCAAGCTGGCAGAAAGCTATGACATTATTCCGATTTCAAAGGAGATTTATGCCGATGTTATTACACCGATTTCCCTGTTAAGAAGAATTTCCCAAAGAGATCAACGTTTTTTTCTTTTGGAAAGCATTGAGGGCGGCGAAAAATGGGGCAGATATTCCTTTCTGGGCTTTGACCCGATTATGAGAATTACCTGCAAGAACGGTACGGTTACATTGGAGAAGGACGGGGAGCAAAGCCAAATACAAGAAGAACCTTTTGCAGCACTCAGAGGGCTGATGCAGCAGTATCAAGCACCGAAGCTTCCTGATATGCCGCCTTTTGCAGGGGGATTGGTGGGATATTTTGGCTACTCTATGATTGGCTATTGTGAGCCAACCTTGAAGCTTTCCGAAAGCGAAATGGAGGATTACGATTTCATGCTTTTTGACAAGGTGATTGCTTACGACCACCTAAAGCAAAAAATTGTGATTATTGCCAATATGAAAACCGACAATGTTCTTGAAAATTACGGAAAAGCGGTATCGGATATTGAATGCCTTTCGGCGTTCATTACCGACCCTATGCCTACCCAAAAGGTGACTGCCACAAGCGTACCCCATTTTACAAGCAATTTTACCCAAGAGGAATTTTGCAAGGCGGTGGAGAAGGTGCGGGAATATATCTACGATGGGGATATTTTTCAAGCGGTGATTTCAAGGCGTTTTGAAACGGAATATCACGACAGCCTGCTGAACGCTTACAGGGTGCTCAGAACCACCAACCCTTCCCCCTATATGGTATTTATGCAGTGTGATGATAACCAGATTATTTCTGCTTCCCCTGAAACCCTTGTGAAGCTACGGGATGGAAAGCTCTCCACATTCCCCATTGCAGGCTCCAGGCCAAGGGGCTTGACGGAGGAGGAGGATAAGACCCTTGAGAGGGAATTGATGGCAGACGAAAAGGAGCTTTCCGAGCACAATATGCTGGTGGATTTGGCAAGAAACGACATTGGGAAAATTGCAAAGCCCTTATCGGTTTATGTTTCGGAATATATGAAGGTCATAAAATATTCAAAGATTATGCATATTTGCTCCGAAGTCAATGGAGAGCTGAAAGGTGAGCTGGATGCTTATGATGCAATCAGAGCAATTCTACCGGCGGGAACCCTTTCGGGTGCGCCAAAGGTGAGAGCTTGTGAAATCATTGAGGAAACAGAAAAGTGCCCCAGAGGAGTTTACGGCGGTGCCCTGGGATATATTGATTTTACGGGGAATTTGGATACCTGCATTGCCATCAGAATGGCAGTCAAGAAAAACAACAGGGTTACTATTCAAGCGGGTGCGGGAATTGTTGCCGACAGTGTGGGAGAAAGCGAGTTTTTGGAGAGCGAAAATAAGGCAAAGGCGGTAATCAATGCAATTGTGAATGCAAAGGAGGTGAACGATTTATGATCGTTGTAATAGATAATTTTGACAGCTTTACATACAATTTGGTTCAGCTTGCCTATCAATTTGACGGGGACATCAGAGTGTTCAGAAACGACAGCATTACGCCACAAGAAATTGATGCCCTCCATCCTGATAGCATCATTATTTCCCCCGGCCCTTGTTATCCTCACGAGGCAGGAGTCAGCGAGGACGTGATTCGGGAGCTTGGTGACAAATATAAAATCTTGGGTGTGTGCTTGGGCCATCAAGCAATTTGCGAGGTTTATGGTGCAAAAATTGTCCATGCAAAAAAGCTGATGCATGGCAAGCAAAGCGAAATTGACATCGACAATTCCTCTGAAATTTTTCAAGGGCTGCCACAAAAAATTAAGGCGGCAAGGTATCATTCTCTTGTGGCGGAGAGAA
>JAQUSU010000032.1:13199-23647 GCA_028710085.1 Anaerotignum sp. | reverse complement strand
GAGCAGAGGTTCTTGATACATATACAGGAGAAAAAAAGACAGCACTATTTCTTTTCAGCAATACGGGAGGTGTGATTTCCGTATATGGAAGCGGAACTTATGCAGATACGTGGTTTGAAAAAAGCGGTCTTGTTAATGCGGCAGCAGAAATATTAGGACAGGCTGAAGTTAGTATGGAACAGCTTTATGAGTGGAATCCCGATTTTATTTATGGCAACCTCTAAAAACTAAGCTATTTTAACCCACAGTTCATATTAGTATGGCAAAATAAAAGTATAAACTGAAAGGGGTGCAAATCAATGCAGATAGGATTATTAGATGAAGGTAACCGTCTGATGAAATTGAGCGAACTGGGAGATTCGCTAGTTCAGTTGAACGATGTCATAGACTGGGAAATATTCAGACCCATCTTGAACGGGTCTTTCGCAAAGAACATAAAGGTGCTGGCGGTTGCCCGCCATACGATTATGTAATGCTGTTCAAAATCCTTGTTTTACAGAGAATCTATAAGCTCAGCGATCACCAGACGGAATATCAAATCAATGACCGCATGAGCTTCATGCGCTTTCTTGGACTGGGGCTTGAAAACCGTGTTCCTGATGCAAAGACCATTTGGCTGTTCAGGGATACACTGCTTAATGCCAATGTCATCCGTGAAATCTTCGAGTTGTTCAGCCGGCAGCTAGAAGATGCGCATTTGATTACCCATGTGGGTTCCATCGTGGATGCAACCTTTGTAGATGCACCTCGTCAGCGCAACACACGAGATGAAAATGCGAAAATTAAAGCCGGAGAAGTTCCTGAAAAGGTAGAAATTCAAATACACGAAAAGTGCTGCCGCAACCGCCCTCTGACTGAAGAGCAGAAAGCTAACAACAGAATAAAATCCAAAACTTGCGTTCGAATTGAACACATCTTTGGTTTTATGACAGGCTCAATGCATGGCCTTACTGTACGCTCAGTCGGTATTATGCGTGCTACGTTCAACATTGGGCTTACAAGCCTTGTTTATAATCTGTGCCGGTACGAAATTCTGGGTCGAAAACAGGTACAAGCGGGGTAATTGCGCCCAAATTGGGGTGAATGCCACGGAAAAGCCCTGAAAATGGGCTTGTAAAGGTAGCCAACCCCCACAAGCTTCAGCATTTTTCACTCGTGCAGATAAAAATGCGGATTAGAGGTAGTTATTAGAGGTTACCTTTAGTATATAGTAGGTATCTTTCTACTGTCGATGAGAAATTGGAAGTGGAAGGACCTGTTAATTTCTTTACTACATCCCAATGTATTTCACATAATCCGGTGTGGACATAAGTTGCATATCAAGTCTTTTTGTTTCTTCCGAAGCATAATTTTGCGTTGCTATTTCAAATTTTACCAATTCCACAATTTGCAAATACTTATTTATGGTCTTTTTGATTTCTTCATCTTTGCTTTTTAAAAGCTTGTCACAATTTCTATAGATTTCAAGGACAGGATTGCAGGACACATACACTGCTTTCATGGTTTCAAAAAAATTGTTACACGGAAAGCCGCAGTACGTGTTCCCATTCAGGGGAGGGGACACCCCAATTCAACTTGAGATACATTAAATCATCTGAACTATGTTTTGTACTTCCTTGAATTCATTGTAGAGAAATTTACGCAGATTTTCAATAAACGCTCAGAAGAGTTAAGAACATAGACGTTTGTTAATTTTATGATGGACAACTAACTAAACAGATATTAGACTTAGTTTAAAATAATTAGCTATTCTTTCGTTTTCTATTTATCAATGTTTTTTTGGATATGTGCAGAAAGAAAGTGGGTTGGTTTCCCTGTATAAAGCAAAGTCAATTTATGCATTGCTCTTGTGCAAGCAATATAGAGCAGGCTTCTGTCATAGTTGCTGTAGTAATCATCCTCGCTCACATCCGGCACAATTACTTCGTCAAACTCCAAGCCCTTTGACATCTGAACAGATGTAACAGAGATACCATTTTCAAAATGAGTGCTATCCATGGAAATATGCTGAATATCATAATCCTGTTTGAGAATATTATACATTTCTTTAGCGGCACTGTTTGTTTTTAGAATAATGCCAAGGGAAACGCCATCGCTCTGTAAAAAATCATTTAACTTTGCTCTGATTTTGTGTAGTTCCTCTTGCTTATTGGCACAGGAAATTACCATTGGCACATCTCCATGTCGCACCACGGGCTCCAGTTTTTCCGCCTGTCCGATACCCTTTGCAAAGGCAATAATTTCATAGGTGGATCGGTAGCTTTTATTTAGTTCTACAAGACTAGCATTGCTGTAAAGCTCCTGTAGTTGTGCCAAGGTGTGCAAATGGTTTGGATTGATAGACTGCCCAAAGTCACCTAAAATGGTTTTTTGGCAGGAGTAAATGCGGTTAATGACAGCATATTGAATAGGGGTGTAGTCCTGCATTTCATCTATAACCAAATGCTTGATAAACTTGTTTTCCTTTAAACCTAGGAAAGCTCTGTGAAGATACAGGAACGGAAAGACATCAGACCACTCTAAGGTTTGTTTCTTTGACAGAACGAGCAGGTGGGGGTGTCCTAGCCATTGATAAAAATCCTTGTATAAAGCAAGGGTATTCTTCATTTTAAGCATGGCGGTTAAGCTTTTCAAGACTGCCTTTGCTCTGGGAATTTCATCCCCCATAAAATGAACTGATTCGAAATGGTCATGAATATCATTTGCAATCAGCTCAAGTCGCTTTTTGATAGGATAGCTTTGATAGGCAAAGAAGCGATTTTTTATCCAATCTGCTGTTACTGAGAACTGCCCAAAGGTATAGTCAGTCGATTCAAAAATTAGCCGTGGAAGTTCTTCTATGTAGCTATCCATTTTTCTTACAAAATCTATTGTAGACTTAAAGCGTACTCGCTCGGCCCACTTCGCATCTTCGGTTTCTAGTGGGTCTTTCTCTGGCTCAAACTGGATAACCCCATTAAGCTGTGTATCAGCAATATCCCAAAAGCTTCGTTCACAAATGGGTTCTTCGCCAAGCTCTGGCAAAACATTTGCAATATAATCACCAAACACCTTATTGGGAGATAGAATTGTGACATTATTTGCCGACAGTGTATTCCTAAAGCGATAGAGCAGAAAAGCAATTCGGTGAAGTGCGATGGAGGTTTTTCCTGAGCCAGCCACTCCTTGAATAAGCATAGTCTTCGCTTTATCATTTCGGATAATTTGGTTCTGCTCCTTTTGTATGGTGGAGATGATGGATTTCATCTTTTCATCCGAGGTGTGGGAAAGCTCACGCTGCAAAACATCATCTTGAATGTTGACAGAGGTTTCAATTGCATATTCCAGCATACCGTTTTTTATCTTGAATTGGCGTTTACGGGTAAGGTTGCCCTCAATCCTACCAATAGGGGCCTCATATCCCGCTGGGCCAATTTCATAGTCATAGAACATGCTTGCAATTGGAGCACGCCAGTCCAAAATGAGCAGTTGGTTTTCGTGGGTAAAGGCAAAGCGTCCGATATAATGTTTTATTGCCTCTGAATCATCCTTAGTTTGAAAATCAATCCGTGCAAAATAGGGTGACTCCTTTAGTTTGGCAACCTTTTCCCATATACCTACAGCGAAAGCTCCGGTGCGGTCGATCTGTTTTAGCGCAAGCTCGTTTTGAAACATTTCATGGGGATCGATTTCTCCACGATAGTCTGCCATGTAGCGCTTTACATCGGCATATTCTTTGTCAATTTTCTTAACATTGTCATTCGCCGCTTGCACAGCGGCATCCAACTTTTCGTTCATCATGGCAAGGTGTGCAACCTCATCAGGAAAAGGGATAGGAGCTGGAACAGCGGACACCGTTTCGTACCTGCCGCTTTGCACTTTACGATTCATGTGCGACCTCCCTTGGCAAAATAAAGCGTTGTGTGGGGTAACCGAATTCCGTAAGGAGTTCCCCTTCTGCAAATCCTAATTCCTGAATTAGCTTGCGGTGTCCTGTATCCGCTTTATCTCCCTCTCTGTAAGTTGTAATACTGATTTCTTTTTCTTTAATCAGCTCACCCATCACCTTATCCAAAAATGCTTTTGGAATTCCTTTTTTACGATAAAGTGGGTGCGTACCCATAAAGTCGATGCTTCCTGTTTCGTAGGAGAAAAGCATAATACCAACGGCTATCGCATGATCCTTTGTGATAAGTGCTTGCTTGCTTTTGATATACCCCTTTAATTCCAAAATATATTCATCCTCCTGCAAGTGAGGGAATCCGTCAATCACTAGGCGTACCAAGTCCATCCAACAGGGGATATCATCTTCTGTTGCAAAATGAATACTCCATCTGTCTCTTTCGTTACTATAAAGCATTTCGTATTCTCCCTCCAAACGAAATTTTAGCTGTAATGGATAAAATTTTTCGTTTTCCCGATATTGATTAGGGGGCTGCTTATACATAGCTGTAAAAATATTTGTGAAGGATTGCTGTGTTTCGTATCCCGCCATCATAGCAATTTCCATAATTGGCTTTTCCGAAAAGACCAATAGTTTGGCAGCTTCGGTAAGTTGTCGCCGTTGCACATAGTCATGGATAGTGAGCCCCACAGTATTGGCGAACACTCTATGAAGGTGATATTTGGAGTAATGAATTACTTCCGCAACCCGTTCTAAATCTATCTTTTCTGTTAGATGGGTTTCAATAAATTGAATTGCCGCTGAAATTTTTGTAATACTCTTTGGATTCATGTAGACAGTCTCCTTTCTCATTTATTTTACAAGATTTAATAAAAATTGTTTTGCTGATTCTTGCTCTCTTTCGTTTGCGGGCAAAATTTTTGGATCTTCCGCAAATGACATAGGGTGTTTGGAGTGGTTTTCACTGAATATTTGGACTATTAGGTTCAGAACAAAAAAAGCTGTTGCAATATGTTGCCTTGAATTTCCACTCTCTTTATAAAAGCATTGAAAGAATTTTTTTGGAAATGAACAAAGTAGCACAGACCGATTATTTTAGTCACCCTGTGCTACTTAAAAATGATTGCTTTTTTATTTAATTGCTACCAATTCAATATATCCTCTTGTACCGATTGGTTCAAGCTGTATCCGTGGGTTTTCTTGATCCCAAGTGTAGCCAATCACCGATGGATCATATTTTTTAATTGCTTCCCACACCTGCTCGATTGCTTGGCAGTAGTCTTCTTCAAGAAAAGGCTCCCCCTGGAACATCAAATATTTGCAGGCGGGCAGGTTAATTACATCAAATCCATCAGGGATAACATCTGCATAATCCGTTGCAACCTCAACACCCTGCACATACTCTGAAGTGCCTGGTTTGATATAGCTTGCAGGAAGCCAAAGGGAAACAGGCTCTTTGCTAATGGATTTCATACTGAGCAGTAGCCCCCACACATTACAACCAACTTCTTCACAGTAGGCAAAATAGTCGGCTGCCTTTATTCCTCTTTTGATAAGCACTTTCCTTGCAGGTTTCTCAATAACTTGAATAAATACATTTTTTACGCTCTCCATTTTATTCTCCTTTCGGATCGCTCTATACTTTACGCCATAAGGGGTGAAAAGATAAAGAGGGATGGGTGAAGCGGCATATTCCCTTGGATTGCAGCCGAACTCACGAAAAAAGGCGCGCTGGTATCCATCCACACTGCCAAAACCAAGCTCCAATGCAATATCAAGAATTTTGCAGTCATCATCGCGCAGCTTCAGTGCTGACCTTGATAGCCGAAATCGCCGAATATAATCAGCAGGTGTTAGATTCGTCCACTGCGTAAACAGCCGATAGGAATACCAAGGTGAAAACAAGGATACCCGTGATAAATCCGCAAGGGTAATATTTTCGCATAAATGCTCTGCAATATAGTCTTGCATCCGCTGGACAGCTTCTATGTGTTCCTCCATTTTTTCACCTCCCTTATGAACCTATTTTAGCATTTAGGAATTGGAAAACTCTCGACTTTTTTTGCTAATCACGTGGATTGGGTATTTTCTACATTAAGATTTCGTATATCATGCAAGGCTTTTTGAATATTCTTTTCCACAAGGGGTCGCATACTATCTTTGTATTTTGTCGGGTCAGCTTTATACAGTGCATTTTCAATATCAATTTTTAAGTCTGGTTTATATTTTGCAATGGATGGCAATGCCTTGATGCATTGTCGTGATGTAATTGGTTTATCATCGGTAATATGCTTTAAATAGGTGTCAATGATTTCATCAATTTTATAATCAATATCCCATTTTGCATTGGCAGCAATCAGAAGAAGCGCTCTTGTTTTGATATAAGAATTAGCATTGCTGAGCATTTCAACAAATATATGGAAGAATGGATAAACATCTGCTGAAATGGCACTTTCATTTTCTAACAGTTTCAAACACTGGTAAGCCTTTTTGTTATCACTATTTTTCAAGCCTTCAATTAACTCTAGAATATTTGACATATTATCCACTCCTTGTTTTGTTTTTCATCTGCTATTTTGATGAAATAATGTGAGTGACCGTATTTCGTTTTAGCAAATAGAATCATTTTTATGCAGTTTTTGATTTTTAAATAAGTGCGGCCTAAAGATATTGTATATATTATAGCACAAATGAAATTCTTATAAATCTGTATTTAATAGAATAAACTTGAAAAAAATTTACTGATAAATTAGTATATACTTAGTATGGGGGAAATCTGCAAACGCATGGATGTATCTGTATCAGATTTAGAAACACTTTAGCATAGTTCATCCTTGCCCCGTACCAGCAGCTGCTCTTAATAATCAAGGTTACAGAAATAGATAAGAAAAGTTGGTGATGAAATGAGCATAGAAAAGCTGGCAAAGCTATTTTACGGTTGGAATGAAGCAATGATATGGTCGTGTTTGCAAGGGCACATGGGACATATGATTACCGATAACAGTGCAAACCCAACCTCAGCAATGATTGACGTTGGTGATATTTGTTTTTTTGCGGGAAAGCCAGATTCAAGTTTATTCCAATCAATTATAGGATTCAAATTGTTAGTTCCCAAAGACAAGTCTTGGGAGACGCTAATCGAAAGCTATTATGGTAAACGAGCAAGAAAATTTTTCCGTTATGCAATAAAGAAGGAACCCAATGTTTTTGATAAGGAAAAATTGACAGCGTATATCAAAGCGTTGGATCATTGTTACGAAGTCAAATTATTCAATGAAGAGATATTTCAAATGGCACGAAGTGAGGCTTGGTCTGCTGACTTATGTTCGCAATTCAAGGATTATGAGGATTATCATAAAAGAGCCATAGGCGTAGCTATTTTGCATGAGGGAAAGCTTGTGTCAGGTGCTTCGCCTTATGCGGTATATAACGGCGGCATAGAAATCGAAATTGACACAAAACCTGAATATAGGCAAAAAGGCCTTGCAACTGTATGTGGTGGGAAATTGATATTAGAGTGTTTGAAGAGAGAGTTGTATCCAAGTTGGGATGCTCATGATATGCGTTCAGTCTCTTTGGCAGAAAAATTAGGCTACCATATGGATATTCCCTATGTGACGTATGAGCTATCTGCTTTTAAGAAAAAAATTGAGTAAATACATTAGGAAATAAGTTTTACTTTCAAATTTTGCTAAGCGGAGTTGGCTGAAACGTTGAAACAAGATGGTTAAGGTTGGAGGTGTAAACGTAAAGGAAATTCCACAAAAAGAGCTAATGGACTGTTTTTCCTTAGCATTTCAAAATAGCATGCTTTTTTAAGACTCTTTAAAAGAAAATATTGTGTTTAGAAAGGAAAATGTCACACTGGAAGAAATCAATAAGGCAGTTGATTTTTCACAAATAAGAGAAATTATTGATAGCCTTCCTGATGGCTTTGATACGAGGATTGGTTCCAAGGGAACCTACCTTTCCCGTGGGGAGCAGCAAAGAATAGCCATTGCAAGAGCTATTGCAAGAGCTATTGTAAAGAACGCTCCAATTGTGTTGCTCGAAGGGACGAATTTGTCAACAAACTACTCTAGGGATATCAGACCTTAATCGGTGAAAATGGAGAAAAACTATATGGCGCACAGCGACAGCGTATTTCCATTGCGAGAGCGATTTTAATGGATGCCCCAATCATTCTTTTAGATGAAGCGACAGCGTCCCTTGATGCAGAAAATGAAAGTAAAAATCAAACCGCCCTTGGAGAGCTTGTAAAAAACAAGACGGTTTTGATTATTGCTCACCGTATGAGAACGGTATTAGGTGCAGATAAATAATTGTGATTAAAGATGGTGTGATTGCGGAGACTGGTATACCTTTGGATTTGAAGGAAAACAGGGCGTTTTTTCAGCAATGTTAAAAACGCAATATCAGAACAGTTAGTGTAGCTGTATAGGCTGGCGTAAGAAGGGGTGGTTTGCGGCATCAGCAATTTGACTGCAAGGAAAGAAAAATCCGAAAGCCAATCAAATAGATTAGAGGCTGGGAAAGCTCTTGAAAGAGCGGGAACCAAAGGATTGGAAAATTGTCTTTTTGAGAAGTGGATGAACAAATTGGCAGAAAACCTTCTTTATAGACTGTACTCAACAGTATTAAATAGAATATAAGATTACTAAACCCTGCTGGTTTGAAAAAATTTGTGGGGTGTTTTTTTGTAAAACTTGTCGCTTAATATGGCGGCATTGTTGAATTGAAGTTTTTTTCGTTGAGGATTACATATTTTGATATAGAGGTTCAGTGCTGTAGCTTGCTCAAAAAAGAAAATAAAAGATTTGATTTTTGCCATAAAAAAACCATAAAAATCTGCTATTATTATATTGGAGGTGGAATTCTTATGCCAAAAATATTAATTGTGGATGACAATAAACAAATTACATCGATTTTAGACGAATATGCCAAAAAAGAAGGCTATGTAACAGTAGTTGCTCTGGATGGCGAGGAGGCTTTGAAAAAGTTTTTAGATGAAAAACCGGATATTCTGTTATTGGATGTGATGATGCCAAAGAAGGACGGATTTGCCGTTTGCAGGGAGATTCGTAAAAACTCCAATGTTCCTATTATTATGATAACCGCACGAGGTGAGGATTTTGAAAAAATCATGGGCCTTGAGATTGGTGCAGATGATTATATTGTAAAGCCTTTTTCCCCGGGGGAGGTAATGGCGCGTGTAAAGGCGATTATGCGACGTATTGTAAGAGAAGAAAAACAGGCACAGTGCTTTGTGTATGGAAATTTGAATATTTGTTTGGATGAGTATACTGTGACAATTGATGGTGAACCTGTAACACTTACCAAAAAAGAAATAGAGATATTGTGGACGTTGGCAACAGCAAAAAACAAGGTGTTTTCTCGTGATAACCTTCTTAATAGTTTATGGGGATATGATTATTTTGGAGATAATAGAACGGTAGATAGCCATATTAAACGACTTAGATCAAAATTAGAGCAATTTAACCACCCGTCTTGGGATATTAAAACCATATGGGGCGTTGGATACAAATTTGAGGTGGCAACGGATGCTGAAAAGTAAAATAGCTAGAAAGCTCAGTAGAAATTTTGCGATTGTTTTGTTTTCCTTTGCTCTCATTGTTGGCAGTGTGTTTTTCTTTCTTTTTCGTAGTTATACAGTCGAAAGACATCAAATTGAGCTGGAAAACTATGCCCGGTCTTTAGCTGATAGCCTATCAGGTGAAAGTGGATCTTTTGGAAAAGGAATGGGCGGATATGGTGCATATCTGAGATTTATTAGTGAAGTTTCGGACACGGAAGTGTGGGTTGTGGATGAAAATATGAATTTGATTACCACAGGCAAAGGGCAAGAAGGGGCATACGAAGGATACGCTATGACGCAATTACCATCCGATGCAAAGGAGGTAATTAAAGAGGTGCTTATGGGTAAAACCGTTAATAGCAAAGGGTTCAGCGATGTTCTTTCAACAATGAATTTGACTGTGGGAGTACCAATTCAAACCGAAAAGGGCGAGGTTATTGGTGCAGTTTTGCTACATTCTCCGGTGGATGGAACAATGGAATCGATGGAAAGAGGACTTGCAGTTTTAGCAATTAGTATTCTTGTCGCATTGATCGCATCCATTTTACTTTCCCTAGTAATGTCAGCTTCATTTACAAAACCACTTTCGAAGATGAAAAGGGCTACAAATTCAATGATGCAAGGAAATTACTCAGTTCATTGTGGGGTTGTGCAAAAGGATGAGATTGGGGAGTTATCTGAGGATTTGGATTTGCTTGCAGTTCGTTTGGATGAAGCTAGAAAAGAAACTCAAAAGCTGGAACAAATGCGCCGTGATTTTGTGGCAAACATTTCCCATGAGCTTCGTACACCTGTCACGGTGATAAGAGGTTCTCTGGAGGCCTTGTGCGACAAGGTTGTAGAATCGCCTGAAAAAGTTGCAGACTTTCATAGGCAAATGCTGGAGGAAGCAAAATTTTTAGAGCGGCTGATAGGGGATTTATTAGATATTTCTAGATTGCAAAACATGAATTTTGCCATTGAAATGTC
>JAQUSU010000032.1:0-13099 GCA_028710085.1 Anaerotignum sp. | reverse complement strand
TGGCAATTGGTGCAACTGGAGTAACAGCTTTTGCGGCATCGCAGTATAACACACCAGCCGAATTGGTTGCTGGGATTACCGGACGCACGGTAGAAAGTGTTGTGACTGAAAAGACAGAAACAGGAAAGACTTATGGAACAATTGCTTCAGAAGCAGGTGTATTGGAAGAATTTAAGGCTGAGGCTCTTGAAATTAAAAAGGATCAGCTAACAGCTCAAGTGGCAGCAGGGGTGATGACACAAGAAAGAGCAAATACCATTATTGCAGCCTTGGAGGAAAATCAGGTTAATTGTGATGGAACAGGCAGTGGGGAAATGGGAAAAGCTTTGGGAGCAAAATTTGGTGCAAATGGTAAGGGAATGGGCACTGAAAGAGGAAGCAGAGGGCAAGGTATGGGACTGCGTGACGGTTCGTGCAATTAAAATTAGGATGAAACGAAAATGAATTTTTAAAACAACGCGGTGAGAAGTGCATAGGCACTTCTTACTGCGTTGTTTTTTCGTTCAGTTCTCCAAGGAAGGCACCCCTAAAAGGATGGATATCATATCCCCCATGATGGTATTTACATCAGTGCCTTCCTTGATGCTAAAATGAATGTTTTTGAAATAGTTCTGCATCATTTTCTCAATGCTGCTTTTTGTAGGCTGTCATTTTTTCTTGCCCAAAATACAACCTCCAAGCTGAGTCATTTTATTTTACATCAGTTTTGAGGTTTACAAGAAACTTTGGGATACTTCATAAATCCCCCTGCGGGTGGCGGGAGATATTAGTCTTTTAAGTTATAACTTCTGGCATATCCTTGGTGCCTGCCGCTTCCATAGCCAAAAGCAACGTGTCCTTAAATACGATTTGTGAAGGGTTTTTCATAAAAATAAGATACGGATTAACAAATGAAACGGCCGCGTCAAAGATTTTTCCGTTTGTCGCGTCCGTCTACATTTTTCGACTTATTTTGTTAGTTTTTATATAAATTATTTTCTTTCTTGGCTTGCAACTTATAAAATAAAGATGTATAGTGACTATAGTCGGTGAAGCGAAACTTCGTTCACTATACTTAAAAAGAAGTATATATGCAATTGGTTTAATAAAACCTTACTGTCAAATTATTATGAATTAAAAATTGAGGACGAGGAGATAGGATTATGAAAAAAGTCAAAAAAATCATCAGTCTTTTGTTGAGCTTGATAATCGTGCTTTCGTCTATGAATATTTCGGTCTTTGCGGAACGGATTGTTCAAGATGATGAATATGTTGCTTCAGACAAAGACTGGCTGAATACGGAGCGGCTGCTTAACGGCAATACATACGCTGAATTAACAGAAGACGGAAAAACTTATGTCACTATTACCGAAGTAACTGGTGCGCTGAATATTCCCGATCATGGCCAGTATTGTGATATAAGCTGGTCGTTGGACAATGAATCCATCATTGCGCTGGACGGCACCATTACACAGCCATCCTATCTTGAAGCACTGGGAGAATCCAAAACAGTGACACTGACCGCTTCTTTTTCTTATGGCAATGCAACTGGAGAAAAAACATTTTATATCTTGGTTCCTTGTAAGGTGGCAACGGACACTGAAAAATTATTAGCTGACGACTGCAATATGCTGGACTCATATTTGAAGAGCGGCTATAACTATGTCTATCTGGACGGTCTTGACCAAAACTTGTGGCTTCCCATAATAATCTCAGATCTGCCGAATACATCGGAAATGGGAAACGACAGTACGGTAACATGGACTTCTGGAAATGAAAACCTGTTCTTCATAAAAACCAATGAGTCTAACGAATATGTTTCGGGTATTGTAAACCGCCCAAGTTATACAGAGGGTGATAAAATGACAACCCTTACGGCCAGAGTACAAAGCACTGCTGACAGCACTGTATATAAGGACATGGAGTATGACATAACGGTCAAAGCCTTTTGTGCCGACGATTCTGAAAGCGTGGCGCTTGTTGAGGCTTGGCTGAGCGATACCCTTGTTTTGGACGGGAACAGCGTGGATGACGTGAAAAAAGATCTGTACCTGCCGACGGAATATGGAGTACAGGGCGAGTTTGGAATGGAATATTGCCAGATCAGTTGGGAAACTACCGACAGCGACGTTATTACAACCAACGGAAAGGTAATAAGACCCGACGAAGGGACAAAAACCGTGACACTGACGGCGACGATATCAAAGGATGGAACCGACATTACAAAGCAATTCACGTTTACAGTCACAGCCAGGGAGCAGAGCACTCTGGGGCTGAAATTTGATGATTTTACCAATGCCGCCAATATCCTTCAGGCAAATGGAAAATCCAGCATCAATGAAAACGACAGTAAAGCCCTCAGTTTTGAAAACAACGAAGCAGGAGGAAGCATTTTTACAAAGAACAAAATCCATCTAAATGACGATCTCTCCTTTAGTACGGCATTTTCCTTCAAGATCAATGCCGATGAAGATTTCCCAAACTATGGAGATGGGGGATTTACTTTTACGTTGCAGTCCGATAGCAGCACTGCCTATTACAGCGGTGGCGACGATACAAATTCCCTTGGCGTCAAGGGCGTTAAGCCCAGCATCAGCATTGCGTTTGATACTAAATATTATAAAACCCAGGGTTCTGGACAGGGCAATAATTATATTGCGCAAAAATGCTTAGGAGTATTTGTAAACGGCAACACCGACAGTCTTATGGAAACCTCAAATTATTCAACCCCTTTCCCTTTTGATCTTGGTACGGCAGGAACTGTAAATTACGCATGGGTCGAGTATGACGGTGCATCAAAGGCTCTGGAAATCCGCATATCCAACAGTCAGACAAGACCTTGCACCGCTACACGTAAAATTGAAAATGTTGATCTGCCTACATTACTTGCCACGGACAACAATCTAACCGTCGGCGACGTTCAGAACATATACGCGGGCTTTACGGGTTCCGCAGGTGATATGACAAGTGAGAAAGATGATATCCTCAGTTGGTACTTTAAAAACGATTCCAACCCCATTGATTTTGATCATCAATCTTATGCAGACGCCTCGGTTGTCGATGTATCAGCAGCTGCCAATGGAGATGCTGGCGACTGTACAATCAGCGCAACAGTCAGCGGAACCAACGGTACTCCCACGGAGGGTGTACCTATCGTGTTTTCAGCGTCCAAAGGCACTCTGGAGAGCACTTCGACAGTTACGGATTCCTCTGGCAAAGCTTCCGTTAATTTGCATACCGCCTCCAGTATCTCTGGCGTTGAAGTTCATGCGGTCGCAGATGGAGGTATGACTGATCGTGTTGTATTTGATCTTGCGCTGACACCAAAGTATGTTGTGGATTTTGACGCGGAACGGCTGACAGACAGTCTTATACTCAATGGCAACAGTTCTCTCGACAATGTAATAACCGATCTTTTACTGCCGACCGAGGGGCAAGCCCTATATAACGACGGTAGCAGTGAAAAGAAAAGCGCCATAAGCTGGGTTTCATCAAATGAGACGTATTTGACGAATGTTGGTAAAGTGACCAATCCTTCCCCTAGCGATGGAGAACAACTTATTACGCTTAAGGCAACCATCACGTTGGGGGAAGCAAGTACCACAAAAGAATTTAATTTAATTATTAAAACATGGGATACCGCTGACACAAATGCCGATAGTAATTGGCTTGACACTGCCATCCTTAATGAAAACAGCGCCCTTGAAAGCATCAGAACAAATTTGAATCTTCCCGAAATAGGAAAATTCGGAAGCAATATAAGCTGGGCATCTTCTGATACTGCCGTGGTAAAAGCGGACGGAACTGTGTCAAATCCCACATTTGCAGATGGCGATAAAAAAATTGTTCTGACCGCGACGATAGTCAAAGGCGAGGTTACAATTACCAAACAAATCAATATAACAGTAAAAACGGTAGAAGCGAATGATACAGAGGCTGTCACTGCAGACGCTTCTTGGCTGGAGGCTGCCATTTTAAACCAAAATGTGGCTGTTGATAGCATTACATCAGATCTTAATCTGCCTAAGGTGGGGCAGAATGGCAGTAATATAACATGGGCTTCTTCTGACGAGAATACGGTGAGCCTGGAAGGAAAAATCGTAAGACCCGCTAATATTGCTGGAGATAAGATCGTTATACTGACGGCATCGCTGACGAAAGGCGCTGAGTCTTTCCAAAAAACCATTAAAATTATTGTCATAAAGCTTGACGAAACGGAAGCGGACAAATTTCAGAAAGATGTAAATTGGGTTGATGCTTCCGGGACTTTAGGCAGTAATTTGTCCCAGTATTCCATATATCTTGATCTTGCACTGCCAAATGAAGCCCCTAATGGGTCTTCAATAACATGGGCATCTAGCGATACGTCGGCAATTACCGACGAGGGCAATGTCACAAGGCCTGAATATAACGAGGAAAATATTCCGGTCACGTTGACGGCGACAATCTCAGGTTTTGATACTACAACAAAAGAAATTGAATATACCGTCCTTTCAAAGCCAGACCTTAATCCCCCAGAGGTCACGGAAAGCGATCCCTCAAACGGCAGCACTGATGTAAACTACAGGGCAAAAAAAATTACAATTGCTTTCAATGAAAACATTGAATTTGGAACCTCAAATGCTTCAAATTATGGAATAAGCCTTAAGCAAGACGGAAAAAAATCGCAGGATTATGCTGTCGGCGGCATCGACCAAAATACGCTGAACATAACTATTTCTTATTTGTCTTCCGGAGGCAATTATACGCTTACCATACCTAAAGACGCCATAACCGATATGTCAGGCAATGCCATGGCGGAGGACTATACTCTTTCCTTTACGGTGGAGACGGCAATTACGAAGGACATTGCTGTAACTTCTTCCACTCCCACCGACGGATTGAAAAACTTTGCAGGTAATAGTCTCTCCTTTTCTCTTGCATACGAAGACGGAAGCGAAATAAAGGACTCGGCTAATTTACGAACTTCAGGCAGCTTCGATGGCATTAACCTGAAAAAGCGTGACGGCAATACGGTCAAAATCACAAGAGCGCTCAACGGTAATACAGTGACTATAATTCCCGCAGATGGACAAACGCTTGAGCCAGGAGCTATATATATCCTTTCCATTCCAAGAAACGCCGTTTTAGATAAGTTTAACAATGAGAACCGAGCGAAAACCATCCAGTTCGCTGTCGCAACTAGCGAAGCAATGCCTGAGGTTTCGTCAGTCTATCCGGCGGATGGACAGACTGAAGTTAATGTCAATCAGGATATAATCATAACCTTTTCCGAAGATGTAAAATTTGCAAAGAGTGGGATTCAGCTTTGTGATAGTAACGGCAATTTTGTTAGCTTTTATGAAGATAGGCCAAACAATCGGCAGATTCAGCTGCGTCCACAAGCCAAGCTTAGTCCCGGCACGGGATATACCCTTACCTTGAATTATAATTGCGTCCAAGACAGCTCCTTGCATTATATGACCTATGATTATACGATGAGCTTTACGACGGGAAGCAATACGCTTGACATAAACAGCGTATCTCCGCTGACAACATGGGATGCATACGGTAGTCCAATAGATGCCTCTGTCAAGATAAACTTATCGGATTCGGCATCGATGACTGAAAAAGCAGAGGGCATTACGGTGAAGGATTCTTCAGGCAGTTCCGTAGATTTAGATGCTGAGATGGTGGGCAGCACAGCGATCTTGACACCTTCATCGCTGTTGAAAGCGCAGGAGTGGTATACGGTTACTGTTCCCGAGGGTGCATTTACAAGTGAAAGCGGAGCCGTAAATAACGCGAGAGTATTTCGGTTCTGCACGGAATCAAAAATTTACCTCAATTCCTATGACTGCTTTACAGTGGGTCCATCGGCGAACTGGATGGTGAATAAGGAGCTGTCCTTTAAATCGGATACTACCGAAGCACCATTTAGATGTGCGGGACGCACTATAAGGTCATACGAGTGGAATTTTGGAGACGGTACCGTTGGAAGTGGTAAAGCACCTAAGCATACATATATGACAGCGGGAAGTTATAATGTAACTCTCAGTATGGAAGACAATTACGGGTTTACCTATGAAGTATCTAAGACAGTAAACATAGGGAACTTTGACTCAAACAGCGTTCAACTTTCGGTCAGCAATAGATGGAATCATAAGATTTACCTTTCCGATAATCCGAAATCAGGATTTAGTCTCTATACTGTGTTGTTGTCATATAACGGTATCTACGTATCAGGCGAAAAAATCGAAGCCAGCCTTTATAAAAACGGCACTTTGGTTCAGAATCTGGGAACGTACACTACTGGAAACGGGAGCAAGACCTTTATTGACGATTGTGGATTTGAAACGTCGGATTACGGCATGGCTATGGTTGACTTCTGGTATACAGGCCATAATTATCTGGGAATCTATGAGCTTGTTTTTACATATGGAGATGCTGACACAGGTAAGTCCATCAGGCTGCCCGTTACTATCGTTGACGACAGACCTGCACCAGTAATGCTGATCAAGCTATATAACGCTGATAGTCATACATATTATGAAACACACTCCAAGCTTTGCTTTGAGGTTGACGGGAAAAAAATTGATGCTGAAAAAGAATGGATTGACGAACAAAACGGATACTGCTATGTCATTGACAGCGTTCCTCTTGGGTTTCATAACGTGAGACTCTCTCCAACCGGAAACGCAGGCCTGTATTATTACTCCGACATTTCCTCAAAAAACCATTGGAGCGCAACTTGTCCTGTTATTTTGGAGTTAATGGGAAAACAGCCTGGAATCAATCTCATTACTTCAAAAGATGGCTCCACCTCGAAAAAACATACTTATATGCTTTATTTTAGCGGCGTGGACAGACCGGAAACAGAGTTTACAATTGATGGTAATTGGGACAACCTTGATCCAGGAGAATACCAATATAAGGTCTGCGGCGCGAACGGCACAGAGCGTATAAGGTCTTTTTCATCGCCAAATATTTCCTTGGATTTGCCATCGCTGATGAAACCGGGAGATAAATTATACTTCCGCATGGTTGTCCCTGGCGGCATTGTCTCGGAATGGGTAGATGCCAAAGTTGAGATAGTTGCACCGCCAGAAACCGGGGGAACTGTTGTGTATAACAATCAGACTAAGACCTATGACTCGAATACCACGTTTAAGCTCAAAGAAATTCTTAGTGAGACGCCAAATATTTTCGATGGCATTCCACTTCTTGAGGATGACGAAAATCTTGCGGAGCTGTCAGAAAAAATGTTCACGGTTACCGCGTATAGTGTCGGCGGTAAATCTCAATTTATGAAATATGATTTCCCCGATGAACTGGGTGAGATGATATCTAAGGGAATAAAACTCCCAGTTCAGGTTTCAGGTAAAATTATTCTTAAATACAATGACGATTCGAGCAAGTGGGAATTGTTTTACGGCTATATTACCTTAAGGCGTGATACGAACTTGAAGTCGTCAGGGAAAAAGAAAATAAAGATTCCCGTGGTTAATGTTTCCGCAACAGGGGAGCTCAAGCTATCGGCCCTTGTTGGAGCCACCTTGGTTATGAATGAAAGTGACGAGGTTGATTATAAATACGGAGGAGTTGTTTATATCGCGCCAAAAATCGGGGCTGATGTTTCCACAGGAGTCGGTAGGTTTGATATATCGTGTTTTACGGATGCAAGCATTTCCGGCCAGATACATACAACTGGCTACGCGTCGGCACGCGCCACCGTCGAGGTCGGCGTAAAGGCGAAAGCCTGGTTGATAAAGAAAACGCTTTTCAAATTTTCTTTGGTTGATGAAGAATGGGATAACGGCGGCGACCCGATATTGATGTCCGCTCGCAGCATAATGGATGATAGCATGATGGACGATAGCATGATGGATGAGCTTTTAGACCAGCCCGCTGTGATAATGCCCAGAGGATATCTGCAAAGAGGGACTGAGTGGGCCGCTGAAAATGCGCCAGCACCACTGATGACCTTGGCTTCTTCTATCATCGAAAAATCGGAAACGATGAAAACCAATATTTTTCCTGATTCCCAGGTTCAGCTTGTTCGCCACGGCGATGAACTTTGGATGATATGGGTGGACGACAATCCAGACAGATCCTCCATGAACCGTACACAGCTGATGTATTCGGTGTATCATGATGGAAATTGGTCGATGCCTGCGTGGATTGGTACGGACGCAACAGCCGATTTCGGCCCTATCGCCGCTGCCACAGATAACGGCGTGCTGATGGCGTGGGAGAATATGGGCACTGAGCTTGCGGAAAGCGCCGAGGCCAGTGATTTTGCCGCGAACTCCCAGATCAGCGTGACAAAATCGGAATTTACTTCCGATAATACCAACCAGCCTGAAATAATGACACTGACAAACGACGATAAATACGACCACTCTCCGCAACTTGCCGCAAGTGGTAACAACGCGCTGTTGGTATGGACAAAATCGAAAGAATTGAGCGGCACCTGTTTTGAAAACAATGCTCTGGAGGAAAATAGCGATAGTCTGTACTATTCTTGTTGGGACGGCGAAAGCTGGAGCACGGCCTCGGAAATCGAAGGTTCCCTACCCACAGTTGTGGATTCCAGCCTTACTATGAACGATGATGGAGAAGGACTGCTTCTATATACCCTTGATACAGACGAGGATATGACGACTACGTCTGACCAGGAGCTATATGCCAGAGCCTGGAAGGACGGCGTGTGGGCAGAAGGGGAAAAGCTTGCGGATACTGCTGTAAATCCGAAAGCCATGTATGTCAACGGCGACTGGTTCATCATGTGGAATCAGGACGGCAGCGTTATGTATCAGACAGGGTTTACGGCTTTGTCGAAGGATTCTGGTTTGCAGGCAGGAAGCGCTTATGAGATTACCGCGTCTAACGGAACGGTTGCTCTCGTTTACACTGAAATTGGTGATAATAATACAAAATCACTCTCCGCTGCATTCTATGATACAAGCGCTGGCATATGGAGCGGCGAAACGACCCTGACGGATGACGTAAATGGCTATGTGCAGTCCTTCAGCCCTGCATTTATGGATAACGGCACGCTGAATGTGGCTTATACCCAAGCGGAAATGGTTACTGAATCCATAGATGGTGGAGAATATCAGGTGCCCAGCGATAAGGTTGACCTCAAAAAGCTTGATTATTCCCTTGAGCATAATCTGGCAATAGATTCTGATGCTGGACTTGCGCTTAACCCTGAACTGCCGCTACCGGAAATTACCGAAACTGTATCGGTAACCGTATTGAACAACGGCGATTTCCCAGAGAATGCGACTGTATGCCTCTTTGATGGTGATCCTTCAGAGGGAGGAACGCTAGTGGCTCAGGCTGTGCCTGACGCCCCAGTACCAGCGCATTCCTCTAGTGAGGTTAAAATTAATTGGAATGTAAATTCGCAACAGAAAGATAAATATGAGTTGTATGCCGTTGTAAAAGTGGCTGACGGCATTACGGAATCGGACATGAGTGACAACAGCATCAGTAAGACAGTTACAACGGCGGATGCCGAGATTACGGATGTTGAATGCACGAATATGGCGAATGATAGTTACATTGTAAGAGCAACGGTCTATAACAACGGAAGTAAAGACCTTACAAATGTTGTTTTTGCGCTGACATGCGGTGACAAAACCCTTGAAACAATCACCATTGATAAGCTATATTCAGCAGAGGAAACAGGAGTAGATTTGATATTTTATTCAAAGGACTTGACAGCAAACGCAGATGGAACATTTGATATGGAATTGAAGGCCTCCTTGGCGGCAGGGGTAATTGATAATTCTCCTGATAACAACACTTATGCATTCACAGCCGAACCCGCAACCATCGTGATAAAGAGTTCCAATCCAGTGATGGGTGATGCGAAAGTGGATGTAACTAAGGCAATCGGTGTAACGTTTAATTTGAATGTCTCGGAAGGTACAGCGTTCAATCAGATAACGCTTAGAGATGAGAATCTGAATGAAGTTGAGATAAGCAAAATCCTTTCTGACGATAAGCTGACGATTACTCCAAGGGCTGCGCTTGATTACCATACCCAATACACCCTGAAGATACCAGTAGATGCTGTCGGTGATTCCTATGGTCACGTCATGAAAGAAGACTGCACGATGAGCTTTAGCACCACTGCAAGTACCCCGGAAGTGGTGTTCAGCTATCCAGGAGCCAACATGGAGGATTTGTCGGTAAATGCAAAAATCGAAATGAAATACAACCAGAGCGTTTCAAAGGGACAGTCCTTTGACAAAATCTCATTATGCGCCGATTCAAAAAAAGTTCCCGTAACCGCAACCATCAATGGGGAATGGCTGTATGTTAACCCCACGGGCGGACTTAAAACGGGGATGGAGTATTCACTTGAGATTCCATCTGGCTCAGTAACAAATAGTTCCTATGGAATACAGCAGGAGAATTATACGCTGACATTTGATACAGAGGGCACGAAGGAGGCAAATGATGACCCGAGTGATGACCCGAGTGATAACCCAAGTGATAACCCAAGTAATAATCTGGGTAACGATGACAATACTGTAACCCACCAGAAGCTAAGTGACGGATCGGTAATGGCGGTTATTTCAATTGACAGCGACAATATTGCCAGAACCGAATCCACCAAAACGGGAATGGCGACAATCAATGCGACTAGCAAAGTGGCCAACGATACCAGCATCCAGATAAGCCTTACGAAAGCAGCGGAGGACCGACTTGTTTCGGACAATATGGCTCTGCAGGTTATTACTGGAAGGGGAGATGTCATAATTCCAGCTGCATGGTTTGCGTCCCTCCACGCAAGTGGCAGAAATGCCATTACCTTGACAATTACTCCCGCCAACGGCAACGATTCAACGGATGGCCTGGTTTCAGCGGAAATCTATAATTTCACACTGACTGCAGGTGGTCAGCAGATAACGGCGCTGGGTCAGAATTTCAAAATTACAATTCCGTTGGATCAGTCAAAAGTCAAAAATACCGAACGAGTAATTGCCCGTACCTACAGTGAAACCTCGGGCAGCTGGCAGGCACTTGGAGGGACTGCAAACAAAGAAAACGGAATGCTGACATTCGGAACAAGTCACTTTTCATCATTTGCAGCCTTCGAGGCTTTAAAGAGCTTTGACGATGTCACGAGCAGTTGGGCGAAAGAGGATGTGGAAACGCTTGCTTCACGCGGTCTGATCGATGGAACGTCCAACAATACATTTAACCCGAACGGAGGTATCACAAGAGCTGAATTTACTGCCCTGATTGTAAGATCCCTTTATACGGAGCTTTCTGAAAACAAAGGTGCTTTTACGGATGTTCCAGAAGAAGCATGGTATATGAAAGCGGTGGAGACGGCATATGCTTTGGGACTTGTAATAGGAAGTGGCGAGAATACCTTCAGCCCTAACGCAAATATAACCAGAGAGCAGCTTGCGGTAATTGCATATCGACTGTACCAATATAAAAACGGAACAACCCAGGGGAACGTGGAGAAAATATTTACGGACAGTCAGGAAATTTCGGAATATGCAAAAGCTGCCGTAAACTTTGCTCAAAATACAGGTATTATGAAAGGCAGTGAAAACAGGTTCTATCCCAGACGTAATACTACAAGGCAGGAAGCCGCCGTGGTATTGTACAGACTTCTCAAATACATGAAAGAAATATAAAACGAATGGCTAGTTGCGTGTCCTTATGATATCTGGATGATTTACTCCTGAAAGAGCTGAACACCATAGGCCATAACAAACAATGCCCCGGTATATACCGGGGCATTGTTTGTTGGGGGGATCCATGCAGGAATATAATGTGTACGCTTGTCAAGACCGCAGTTCAGAAATTTTTAGTATGAACTCCTTATATAATAAAAGGTAACCTATAACCCTCTGTTGACTGTATATTTATACAAGATAATCTTGTATAAATGTTATTAGATAGAGTGATATCGATAACTCCTTGAGGCGTTGACCTCGTACTTGAAAGAGTGATACCTTCCCTTGCTGACGAAGATACTATGCCATTGTGTAATTTATCACGCTTTAGGAGCTATCTTGTTAGTTCTATTGGTGATCTCAACCGTTTTAGTAGCGGTGCAAAGCTTGTTGCTTATGCAGGTATTGATGCTTCCGTTTCTCAATCTGGCGAATATGAATGCATCAACAATCACATGAGCAAACGTGGTTCACTATATTTATGAAAAGCACTCTTTAGAGCTGCTTTTGTTGCATCTAATACTGACCCTGTATTTAAAGCCTATTATCAAAAAAACGTATGGAAGGCAAACATCATAATGTTGCTGTAGGTGCTGTTGCGCGTAAACTCTGTTATACGATTTATGCTGTTCTAAAAAACAATGTTCCATATGAGGTGCAAACACCACCAGACTAATCATTCCAACAACATATCTTTCAAGAACTTGCTTTTGCAGGTCTTTTTGTAATGCATAAAAAATTATCTGATATGCAAAAACTCTTTTTCTATTTACCTATTGACTTTTGATAGTTGGTCTTTCCTACCAAGAAATACCGTTGAATAAGTCTGCACCCTTTCAGGCTAGGGCAAATTTTGAACCCTTATTCGATTTCATTATAAAGTCGGCACTCGCTTTTTATCTATTTCGTCAGCCCACTATGCCATTTCATCCCCTTGTGGTTAAATACCTCCTTTTGGAGGAGCATATAGGGTTTACCAAGTTCCGCATAATACATAATTGTGAATGCCTTAGGAGCAACCTTTAAACCGAGAGTTCTCTATCCATTCGCATTGGTTTGCCAGTCCGCCTTTGCTCGACACCTTACCTTTTGGTCAAAGCGTTTTAGCCTATTTCGCTTTCTCCAGCGTAACGATTCCATCGGTGATTCACTTTACGTTCTCCATAGCATTCGTATCCTATCAGTTGTCCCAATTTTAGGCTGTTAGAACTTCCACATTGTCTCGTGAGCTTTCTAACCCGGACGTTACCATCTGCGCTAGTTACGATAGGATTACTCCGAATGGATAGGGTAGTCTTACGAGAATATATTATGCGACTTCTTGTCGCACTTGAGATCCTCGGTCAGAATGGAACATGAGCCCATAAGGGGAATTCCGTTTTTCATAAGCTTTTTTAAATGTAGTCATTACGAGGTCAACATAGGCTTTC